>NZ_JBEZIQ010000014.1:0-188039 GCF_040651155.1 Kitasatospora sp. NPDC048545 | reverse complement strand
CTTTCCCTACCCGCCGCCCTCCCGATCTGCCCCGGCCCCGGCCCCGGCCCCGGCCCCGGCCCCGGCCCCGGCCCCGGCCCCGGCCCCGGCCCCGGCCCCGGATCCGGATCCGGATCCGGCGGCCGACCGTGCCCGTCGCGACGGTCTGGCCGCACTCGTGGAGCGGCACGACGCGCACCTGTCGCGCAACCCGCGCCGGGTGCGCGAGGACGGCCGGCGCGAGTGGTTCGTGACCCAGCGCTGCCGCCTGGTCGGCCTGGCCACCGCGGGAGACCGGCTGGACGCGCTGCTGCACGACCTCGCCGCCGACGGCCGCGACGTGGTGTCGGTGGAGCGCGAGTTCGTCGTCGTGGACAGCGACGAGGCCCTGGACGCGGGGTGGATAACCGAGCACGGGCGGCACCGTGCCGGTCCGTACGGAGAGGGAGACCCGAGATGACCGACGATCAGGTCCGGCCGGAGGCCCAGGACCAGCCCGAGCCCCACGCCCGGCCCCGGCACCGGACGCCCGTGGCGTGGGAGGAGCTGGAGTACGGGCCGTGGCAGGACGTCGTGCTGCCCGGGCAGCCGCCGTCGGAGGACGTCCGCGAGGGGCAGGACCTGCCCAGGAGCATCCGGCCGATCGACGACGAGGCGGTGACCCAGCAGCCGGTCTTCGACCCCGCGCTCGCCGGGTACGGTTGCGCCCTCCGGCCCAGCGAACCGGCCTTCGCGGACCCACAGGTCGCCGACCGCTGGCTCGTCGCGCGGCGCGAGGCGCTGAACACCGTGCTGTCCGCCGTCGCCGGCTCGCCGTGGGCCGACCACCTGGTGCTGCGCGGAAGCATCCTGCTGCGGGCCTGGTACGGGGACGAGGCACGGGAGCCGGGGGACCTGGACTTCGTGGTCCGTCCGGTGGAGTGGCAGTTGGAGGACGAGCGCACGGACCGCATGTTCGAGGAGCTCGCCGCCGGTGCCGAACGCCTCTCGGGCACGGTGCGGCTGCACGCCGACCAGGCGGTCAGCGACGAGATCTGGACGTACAGCCGGATTCCCGGGCGCCGGCTCGTCCTGCCGTGGTCCGCACCGGGCGTTCCGGGTGGGACGGTTCAGCTGGACTTCGTCTTCACCGAGCACCTGCCCGTTCCGCCGGAGTCCTACCGGCTCCCCGGCGTCGCCGGCCCACTGCTCGGCGCCACGCCGCAGCTCTCCCTTGCGTGGAAGGTCCTCTGGCTGGCCTCCGACAACCACCCGCAGGGCAAGGACCTCTACGACGCGATCCTGCTCTCGCGCACCGCCGAGGTGCCCTACGACCTGCTGCGGGAGGTCTTCACCCGGTCCGAGGAGAGCTGGTCGCGCTGGCCCCTCCTCCCGCAGCAGATCAGCGGGCTCTACGTCGACTGGGACGAATTCGCCAAGGACTACCCGCAGTTCGCCGCGCCCGTGGAGGAGTACCCGGCACAACTGCTCGCCGCGCTCAACCCGACCTTCGCCGATCACGGCGAGTACGCGCTGCGCGCCCGGTGGCTGGCCCCGCTGACCGAGGAGCTTGCGGACGTCCTGGCGGGCGAGGGCATGGACGAGGTCCAAGGGCGCATCGCCCAGAGCCACTTGAGCCCGGACAACATCCTGGTGGTCACCAGCGAGCTGCTGGGCGGCGACCTCGACGGTGCCCGGCGTGCCGCCACCGACCACCCCGGCAGCCGGTCGGAGCGGCACACCCGCAAGCTGGCTGAAGCCGCCGCCCGCTATGCCGCGGAGCGGGCCGGTGACGGTTCGGCGGGCGGCACCGCCGCCGACGGCTGACGCCGGCGCGAGCCGCCCCGGGCGGCGGCCCGCCGTTCGCGGGGCGGGTGGCCGGTCCCGGTGCCGCCCGCGGTTCCCCGGGCGGCGGCCGGCCCCGACGGCTACGGTGCGTAGCAAGACACGTCTGCAGCGTAGTGCGCCGAGCGGTCCCGGGTCAGGAGAATCCTGATGGAGGGTCATGCGGGCGCCACGTAGGGGAGAAGGGCGGGCGCTTCCGAGGCAGGGGCGCGGGGGCGGAGCCGTGCGCGGCGCGTCAGAGCAGTACCGCCCCCACGACGGCCGCTGCCGCGATGACGACGAGGCCGACGACGTTGACCGTGACATCCGTCCGCTGGGAGCGGCGTCGGGCTTCGAGGTCCGGGGTGAAGTCGGCCGGGTCGGCCGGCGAGTAGTGGACGGTGAGTTCCCGGCCGTGCGAGCCGGCGGGGTTCGGGAGCCCCTCGGTGCAGTGGGCGGTGACGGCCGTGCCCTCGCGGGTGGTGAAGGCCACGACCGGCGTGATGGTGGTCGTGGTTCCGCCCTCCGCGTCGCTGCTGACGTCCTTGAGGACGGCGATGACGCGGCCCGGAACGGCGACCATGGAGTCCGTCGTCTCGCGCCGGCGGTGCACGTCCCGTACGTTCCCGGGGAGATGGCAGGCGATGGTGACGGCCCACGGCCCGCAGACGCCCACCAGGGCCCACGGCCAGCCCCAGTCGATCGCGGCGATGACCACCAGGCCGAGGTAGCCGAAGAAGAGCGCGGAGTTCGGCCGGCCGAGCCCGCGGCCGACCGGTCCGAGGTCGGTGCTGAACCGGAAGGCGTGCGGCCTGCGGGGCGGGTAGCTGACCTCGATCTCCCGGTCCGTCCACGCGGCGGTGATCCTCTCGCCGCGGTCGCCGTCGTTGGTCACGGTGACGTCCTGCCCGGTGGACGGGTCCCGGTAGGAGACGACCACCGATATCCCGCCGCGGTGGGAGCCGCCGTGCCGGGGCTCGCGCACCCGCTCGATCCGCCCCCTGACCCGGACCGCCCGCTGGGCCTTGGTCATCCCGGTCAGCGACCGCCCGTAGCCGACCAGCGCCACCGCGCCGAGCACGGCACACCACAACGCCACGAACCCGTGCCAGTCCATGCGCCTTTCCTCCTGTTCTCACGTCACCTCGAAACCAAGGGTCCTGATGCCGGTGGACCGGTCGCCGAGCCCCGCGCGCAGCGGAACGCCGAGCCCCGCGCGCCGGAACGCCAGCTCCGCGCCCACCGGCGGGCCGCGCAGCCCGGGTGTGCCCCGCCGGGCCGCGGGATCAGTGCGCCGGGCTGCGCCGCACCACGGTCCCCTCCGCGTCCGCCTCCAGCAAGGCCGCACCCCCGGTGCCGGTCACGGAGACCCTGAGGGTGAGGGCGCCGGTGAGGCGGTCGGCGGCGAGCTGCCAGGTCTGCGCGGCGCCGATGCCGAGCGTCGTGCGGGCCTCCTCGACCAGGGCGGGGACGCGCTCGAAGGGCAGGGAGCGCGGGTCGAACTGCGGGGCTCCGGTGCTGGTGGGGGCGAACACGACCGACAGCAGGCGGTCCTGCACGACGAGGGTGAGCGCCTGCGGCGCGTTCTTGCCGTCGAGGAGCGAGTCGACGGCCCCGCGCAGTTCCCCCGAGTCGAGCATCGACCGGCCAGGACCGAGGGTGACCGTGCCGGAGCCCGGGATCACGAGGGAGGTGGACACCGTGGAGGAGACGGACGGCTCCGCGGCGGGCGGCTGCGTCGAGTCGTCCCGGTCGAACAGGTCGGCGCGGAAGAGCAGGACCACGGCGGCGGCGCCGAGCAGCAGGGCGAGGAGCGTGACGAACCCGACGGCCCGGCCGTCCCCGGGCTCGCCCGGCACGGCCGGCCCGGGAGCCGAGTCGATGCGCGCCCCGGCCGCCCGTTCCTCCCACACGGGTGTCGGCCGCTTGACGATCGTCACCCGCCACGGCCGGTCCGGCGGGTACTGGACCACCAGGACGCCGCGTGGCCGGTAGTCGGGGAGGTCGACCAGGTTGATGTCCTGAGTGATCTCCACCCGGTACGCCGGGGCGTCGTCCGGCGTCACGGTCAGGTCGAACCGCACCGGCACGTCGCTGTACTCGCTCGTGCGGGCCTCCATGGCCTCGATCACCGCGAGCGCCGTGTGGGGCGCGACGGCGGCCTCCCGGGCGCGTCGCGGCGCGCCGGCGGCGAGGACGAGCAGGCCGTAGGCCACGGGCAGGGCCACTCCCGTGACGACCAGCGGCACGTGCTCCAGGATGCAGCCGACGGTGAAGGCGGCGAGCGACACCCCGATCACACCACCCGTCAGGAACCCGCCGGCGAAGGCGAGGACGCGGGCGGCCGGAGCCCGGTGCGTTGGCGGAGCGCCCGTGGTGACCGTCATACCGGTGATTGTGCCGGGGACGGGTGACGGCCGACAGACCCCGGGCACACCCTTCCGCGATCCGGCGCGCCGGAAGGGCGTCCGGCGGTCTGTCGGCGGTCCTCCGGCCGCCACCGGTGCCCCGGGGCTCCCCGCGTGCGGCTCCGTGCGGGACGGAGTGCCCGCTCAGAGCGTGGTGGCGCCCGGGTAGTGGCGCCGGAGTTCGCCGAGCACGTGCTCGTCGGCGGCCCTGACGTCCCAGAGGGAGCTGTCCACCTCGGTCAGGATCACCGTCGGCCGGTCCCCGCCGGTCGCGTCGTCCCGGCTGAACCCGCGGGCCTCGGCGTCGATCAGCTGCACGCCGGGGGCCACCAGGGAGAGCAGCGTCAGGGTGTCCATCCCGTCGTCCGCGGAACGGCGCTCCAGCTCGGCGGTGAGGTCCCACGTCTCCTCGCACTCGACGCGCCACCGCAGCCCCAGGCCGAAACTGCCGAGGCGGACCAGCAGTTCGGCCAGCGTCACGTAGTGGGTGCCCTGCCACGCGCGGAAGGTGATCCCCGGCATCTCCGTCGGCTCCGCTTCCGTTCCGGCCTCGGTGGTGTGCTTCGACATGGGACCCCCTTCGTTCGGGATCACACACTAGGTCCTGCCCGGACCGTGCGCGCTGTCCGGCCCGTGCGCGCGGACCGGCCCGCGCGGTCAGCCGACGGGCAGTGCCGCCGGTGCGTCGTCGGTCTCGCCGCGGTCCCGGCCGGCCCTGAGGGACGCCGACAGGTCGCGGGCCTCGTGCTCGGTCATCCGCGGCGTCTCGTACGGCACGGCGTTGACCCACCGCTGGGTCAGCCGGGCGATCCGCTCGCCGTACCGCTGCGCGGTGATCAGGTCGCCGCGCGATCCGGCCTGTTCCGGTCCCCGGTCGGCGTGGCTCTGGCTCATCAGGCCCAGCCAGGAGCCGAGCCGGTTCACGTCGTCGCGGGAGCCGCCGCTCCAGTTGTTGCCCGGGAGGTCGCCCACGCCGACCCACTGCATGCCCAGCTGCGCGGCGAACACCGCCAACTGCTCCAGGACCGACTGCTTGTCGCCGCTCTGCGAGGCGGACATGGTGAACCCGCCGGCCAGCTTGTCCTTCCACCCCTGCGTGACGAACGGCGTGAACGCCGCCTCCATGAACGCCTTGAACACCGCCGACACGCTGCCCATCAGTGTCGGGCAGCCGAAGACGATCGCATCGGAGCGCTCCAGCAGCGCCATCGCCCCGGCGTCGTGCCACCGGCCCGCGACGACGTCCTCGGGCCGGACCTCGACGAGGTGCACGTCGGCGCCCGGCACCAGCCGCGCCCCGTCGGCGAGGTGTTCGGCGAGGACCCGGGTGTGTCCGTGCACCGAGTGGTAGACCACTGTGACCGTGACCGCCGGCGCGTCCTGCGTACGGTCAACGTCCTTGACTGCCATGACTGTTCACTGCTCTCTGGTGGTGGGGAAGGCCCTGGATCGCCCGAGCCCGGTCCCCGGCTTGCGGCTGCCCACCCATCTCAGCCCGCGCGCCCCGCACCATCAACGCCGAACTCCGGACCGCAGCGATCGGCCGCACCGATCGATCGCGGTCCGCGCCCCTGCGGCGGCACACGTGCGGGATCCTCCGGGCCGGTGGCCGGGCCGGTCGCGATGTGAAAGCCTCACGACAATGGCTACGGAGACCGAGGTGGGGGAGCTGCTGCACCGGCGCGGCTGGCGGACGGTGTTCACGGTCGCCGACATGGTGGGCGCGTGGGACACCCTGGTGACCTCCGTCGAGCACGGCTACGACGACGACATCGACGAGTACACCAACGACCTCTACTGCAGGAACTGGCTGCACGAGGCGTGGCTCCCGCTGGACGAGCACGTCGTCCGGATCTGGACCCCGCGGATCAGGGCGCTGGACGACCGGTACCGGGCCGCCACCGTCGACGACGACGGCCAGGCACTCGAAGGATTCCACCGGTTGCCGGGCCCGGACCTGTGGTGGTGGCGGCGACACCCCCGCATCCTCACCGGAGACCTCGGGCGCTCCCTCCGCTCGGCCGGCGCGGTCGGCACCGACCCGGAAGCGGTGTGACGACGGACGGACCCCGGGCCCGCGCGGGCCACGGGGCAGCAGCCCATAGCCTGCTCCCGTGGACAGGATCGAACTCGAAGCATTCGTCGCCGTCGCCGAGGAACTCCACTTCGGCCGCGCCGCCGCACGCCTGCACCGGGGACAACCCACCGTCAGCGAAGCCGTCCGGCGGCTGGAGAACACCCTGGGCGGACGGCTGTTCCACCGCACCAGCCGCCGTGTCTCGCTGACCGGCCTCGGCGAGGCGCTCCTGCCCGACGCCCACGCCGCCCTCGCCCAGCTGCGCCGTTTCCAGCAGCGCGGACGCGCCCTGGCCGCCGGTGACGAGACCGGCACCACCCTCGTCGTCGGCCACGCCGAGTACACCGGGCACCAGCTGCTGCTGCGTTGCCTGCCGCAACTGCGCGACGGCTTCCCCGACGTGACGATCGTGCCGGAGCCGATGCCCACCACCGCGCAGCTCACCGCCCTGCGGGCCGGGACGATCGGACTGGGCGTCGGCTGGGCGACCGGTGACATCACCGGTGTCCGCGCGCGGGTGCTCTCCACGGAGCGGTTCGTGGCACTCGTCCCCGCCGCTCATCCCCTCGCCGGGCAGTGCGAGTTGAACGCCGTCGAGCTCTCGACCACCGATCTGCTCACCTGGCCCCACCAGATCAACAGCGGTCTCTGCGACCGCCTGCTCTCGGCCTTCCGGATCGGCGGGGCGGACCTGCGCATCATCAGGACCGCCGACAGTGTGCACGCCATCGCCGCCCACGTTGCCGCAGGGACCGGCATCGGCATCACCGTCGAGTCCGCGGTCGACCATCAGCCACCCGGCCTGCGCGTCATCCCCCTCACCGGCCCGTCGACCACCGTCGACCAGGTCGTCCTCACCCCCGCCGAGCCGTCGGACGCCGCCACGGCTCTGCGCGACCTGCTCCTGCGGGCTTCGGCGCAGCCCGCCCCCACCGACCGTTGAACGGATCCGCCCCATCGCTCAGCGGCTGACCCGTGGCCTCGACGACAATCGGGGCAGGAACTCCAAAAAGGAAATGGAACCCCATAGCGCCGGCCCGGACCGCGCCGGATATCTCGACCGTACCTGCGCCGCTACTCCTCGTGTTCCGGATGTGCGGCACTGGTTCCGCCACCAACTGCCTGCCGGATGCGTGGTGGAAATCCGGGGATTCACCGGGCCATTCGCCGCGGGCCGCAGGTGTGCTTTGCGGGGGTGTGGGGGCGGGCCGCCCGGGCCGGGCGGCCTCGGTGCGGGATGCCGGTCCGGCCGAGGTCCCGGGTGGCGGGGAGCCCCGCCCCGGGGCGGGGCCTGCGGTGGGCGTCCGGTCGGGCGGGCGTCGTCGTCGGCCGGGCGGGGGAAGGGTCGCCGGTGGGCCGGGGTGCGCTCCACCGCCCCGCACGGGCCGAACCGGGCGCCCGGGTGGGGTGGGTGGGCGACGGTCGACCTCTCGCGGGCCGGACTGGGCGGCCGCGTGCAACCTTTTGCCGACTCAGGGCATCAGACTGATGGAGGGCTGCGGGAGCGGACGCGCGGGGAGGGCCGGGGGAAGGGGCGGGGGAAAGGCTGCGGGAGCGCCGCCGTGCGCGGAGTCTTCACATCCGGTGCATTCACCGAATTCCTCCATGCCCATTCAGTTCGTATACGACTCTCCGTGTGGAGTCGACTTCCGGAACCTGTTGCACAGCCGTGACAGTCGCCTGCGAAAAATCGTTCGACCGGCGACCTCTGCGGGTTAGCATTTCGGAATGGAATCGAACCTCCCCCCGATTTGGAATTCGTCCGACGCTGCGGAACCCCGCCCGTCCCGCAAGTCGCCGCTTCGGCTGGCCCGCTTCGGTGCGACCTTCCTGGGTGTGAGTGTCGTCTCCGGCGTCCTGCTGGCGGGCCTCGTCCTGCCCGTCGCCGGCGGCATCGGGCTGACCGCCAAGAGCACGGCCGAGGACTTCGATGACATCCCCAACGACTTCAAGACCCCGCCGCTGACCCAGGCGACGCAGATCTTCGACGCCAAGGGCGGGCTGATCGCCAAGGTCTACGAGCGCGACCGCACCGTCCTCACCGCCGACCAGATGTCGCCGTTCATGCGGCACGCCCAGGTCGACATCGAGGACGCCCGCTTCTACGAGCACGGCGCCGTCGACCTCAAGGGCATCCTCCGCGCCATCAGCAAGAACGCGGAGACCGGCACCACCTCCCAGGGCGCCTCCACGCTGACCCAGCAGTACGTCAAGAACGTCAACGTGGAGCAGGCCGGCGACGACAAGGGCGCCGTCCTGGAGGCCCAGCGCAAGACCCTGGGCCGCAAGATCCAGGAGCTGAAGGTCGCCATCAAGCTGGAGGAGGACCTGCCGAAGGACCAGATCCTCACCAACTACCTCAACATCACGTACTACGGGAACGGCGCCTACGGCGTCGAGGCCGCGTCCCAGCGCTACTTCAGCAAGAGCAACAAGGACCTGACGATCGCCGAGGCCGCCCTGCTCGCCGGCCTGGTGCAGAACCCCTACCAGTACAACCCGAAGCAGTTCCCGCAGGACGCGCAGGCCCGCCGCGACGTGGTGATCGGCAAGATGCTGGAGAACAAGCACATCACCGCGGAGCAGGCCGCGGAGGCCAAGGCCGCCCCGCTCGGCCTCAACTACAAGGACCCGCAGAACGGTTGCATCACCGCCCAGGCCGGCATGGGCTTCTTCTGCGACTACGTCCGCCACGTCGTCAAGCAGGACCCGGCCTTCGGCAAGACCGCCGAGGACCGCAAGAAGTTCTGGAACCAGGGCGGCCTCAACATCCACACCACGCTGGACCCCGACAAGCAGGCCGCCGCCCAGAACGCGGTGAGCGGCAACGTGAAGGTCACCGACAGCGTCTCCGCCGCCGCCACCATGATCGAGCCCGGCAGCGGCAAGATCCTCGCCATGGCCCAGACCCGCCCCTACGGCCTGGACACGAACAAGAACCAGACCGTCGTCAACCTCAACGTCGACCAGGTGATGGGCGGTGGCAACGGCTTCCAGCCCGGCTCCACGTTCAAGCCGATCGTCGCGGCCGCCGCACTCGAAGCGGGCATACCGGCGACCCAGGAGTACTCGTCCCCGAACAAGCTCGAGTACCCGACGATGAAGACCTGCGAAGGGACCTGGAAGAACGACGGCCGGCCCAAGACGGTGGTGCCCAACGAATCCGCCGGCGAGAAGGGCCCCTACCAGCTGAAGATGGCGATGGCCCTCTCGGTCAACACCTACTTCGTGCAGATGGAGCAGGAGGTCGGCCTCTGCGCGGTCAAGCAGATGGCCAACAAGCTCGGCATCACCAGCAAGGCCAGCGGCAAGCCGCTGGAGGAGGTCCCCGCGATGGCCCTGGGCGTCGAGGAGATGAGCCCGCTCACCATGGCCAACGTCTACGCGACCTTCGCCGCGCAGGGCACCCACTGCGCCCCCGTCGCCATCGACAAGATCACCACCGTCGACGGCAAGGACGTCCCCGTCCCGGCCGGCCGCTGCGAGAAGGTGTTCTCCGACCAGACGGCACGAGCCCTCAACACCGTCCTCAACGGCGTGACCGAGAGCGGCACCGGAAAGGACCTCGGCCTCGACGGCAACCGTCAGATCGCGGGCAAGACCGGCACCTCCGACCGCAAGCGGGCCGCCTGGTTCAACGGCTACACCCCGCAGCTCGCCACCGCCGTCTGGCTCGGCGGCCCCGCCGGCGGCGTCGAGATGCGCAACATCACCATCAACGGCAAGTACCACACCGAGGTGTTCGGCGCCGACGGCCCCGGCCCGATCTGGCGGGACGCCATGAACCAGGCCCTGCGCGGGGCACCCAAGCAGTCCCTGCCGATGGCCGACATCCCGGACCCGGTCACCAAGCCCGACCCCGCCAACACCGGGAACACCACCGACGCGCCGGCCACCACCCCGACCGGCCAGCAACGCTGACCACACCTCGGCGACACCCCGGCGACGCCCCCCCCCCGCGGGGAGTCCCTCGGCCGGGGTGGTGACGCCGGGCTCCGGAACCGCATCCGGAGACCGGCGTCACGCGTCACCCGGCCGGTGCGGGCACCCGGTAGATTGCCCCGGGGCCGCCGCCCGGCCACCCCGCCGCCCGGCCACCCCGCCGGCAGGCCGGCAGCCGGACCCCGGAGAAGGAGCGAACACCGTTGGACACCAGGACAGTTGCGGTCTTCTCCCTCGGCGGCACCATCGCCATGACCACCGATCCGGTCACCGGTGGCGTCGTTCCGGCCCTGTCCGCCCACGACCTCCTCGCCGCCGTCCCCGCCCTGCAGCACCTCGACGTCGACCTGCGCGTCCACGACTTCCGGAACGTGCCCAGCGCCTCCCTCGGCTTCGACGACCTCGACGCACTCACGGAAGCCCTGGCCGACGCCTTCCGGACCGGCTGCGACGGCGCCGTGGTCACCCAGGGCACCGACACCATCGAGGAGACCGCCTACCTGCTCGACCTGCTGCTCCCCGGAGACCAGCCGGTCGTCGTCACCGGGGCGATGCGCAATCCCACCCTGCCCGGACCGGACGGCCCCGCGAACATCCACGCGGCCGTCATCGCCGCCGCCGCCCCGGAACTGACGGGCGCCGGCACGGTGGTCGTCCTCGGCGACGAGATCCACGCCGCCCGCACCGTCCGCAAGTCCCACAGCACCAGCCCCGCCGCCTTCACCTCCCCGGCCACCGGTCCCCTCGGCCGCATCCACGAGGGTCGCGTCCACCTGCACGCCCCGCTCGCCGCCCGCACGACCTTCACCCGCCCGACGACCGGCGCCGCCGCCCGCGTCGGCCTGTACACCGCCACGCTCGGAGACGACGGCACCCTCCTCGCCGCGATGGCCGAGGCCTGCGACGGACTCGTCGTCGCCGCGTTCGGAGTCGGCCACGTCCCCGAGGGCTTCGTCGGCATCCTGGAACGGGCCGCGTCGCGCATCCCCGTCGTCCTCGCCAGCCGCATCGGCAACGGGCCCGTCCTGCGGGGCACGTACGGCTTCCCCGGCTCGGAGAAGGACCTGCTGGCCCGCGGACTGATCCGGGCCGGCCACCTCGACGCCCACAAGGCCCGCCTCCTCCTGCACACCCTGCTCCGCCAGGGCCGCACCCCCGCCGAGATCACCGCCGCTTTCGCCACCGCGGCCCACTGACCGCCGGCACCCGGCCACCCGGCCCGCCCACGCCCTGCGGAGCAAGCCGTCGCGTGGTGTCCGTACCCGTGGCGCGGGTGCGTCCGCACGCGTCGGGATCGTGAACTTCCGTGTGGCTTAACTCATGTGAGTGAAGGTCTGTTCACTGATCGACGGAACGGCGACCGGCCGCCGTAGCCTCGGGAGCGACCCGTCGCCACCGCGCCGCGCGGTCCGTTCGAAGCAGCGGGAACGCGAAGCCGCCGAAGCTCCGGGGCCGCGGGACCGGTGATCCGTCGACTCGGAAAGGCCATCGACACCATGACCCACTCATCGGGCGGGAACGACGCGACGACCGGCGGCCCGTCCCGCCGCAAACTCCTCAGGATCGGCATCGGGGTCGCCGTGGGGGCGGGGGCGATCGGGTCGGGGGCACCCGCGGCGGTCGCCGGCGGCCCGAACGACCCGACCGGTCCGACGATCGCGACCAAGGTGAAGAACCTCAGCGGCCCGCTGGAGACCGGGCCGTTCGCCTCGCCGTGGACGGACCTCGGCATCCCCGTGCTGTGCCCGGACGGCACCATGCTCTTCGTCTGCGGCGACACCTTCGACGGTGACCGGGTGGGCGCCGCCGACTGGCGCGCCCCGGTGGGCCTGCGCTCAGGCAGCGCGGACCTGAACAACCTGCGCGTCGACGGCAGCGTGGGCGGCGGCCACGCCAACAGCCTCGTCGACGAGCCGCACAACCCGGTCGGGGACAAGTTCACGACGGCGATCCCGTCCGACGTGTTCGTCGTCGACGGCGTGATGTACATGCACCTCATGCGCGGCGTCATCTACGACACCCACCACACCGACTTCTGGCGCTCCACCGACAACGGAGAGTCCTGGGAGTACCTGTGCCAGTGGCCGGGGGACCTGCACGGCGGCCAGTTCCAGCAGAAGACGTACGCGGTGGCCGACGACGGCTACTGCTACGTCCTGTCGACGGTCTTCAACCGCGACGTGGAATCGGGCATGCTGCTGCACCGGGTCCGCAAGGAGAGCCTCGGCAACCCGGACGCCTACGAGCCGTGGGGCTTCGCCGACGGCGGCTGGCGGTGGAACGCGCCCGCCCCGACGACCGTCCTCGGCACCCGCAGGTGGGGCGAGATGTGCTTCCGCGCCATGGACGGCAAGTACGTCCTCACCTGGCTGAACATGGACCCGCTGTCGATCAGGGCGATGGTCTTCCCCCTCCCGACCTCGGACCTGACCAGGACACTGGAGCAGACCATGATCCTTCCCGGCAGCCCGGGCCAGGAGGTCGGCAACCTCGTCGCCAGCCCGTACGGCGGCTTCGTCATCCCGGGCTCGACGTTCGGCAACTTCCACATCGTCGTCAGCCAGTGGTACGACCCGACGAACTACCGGATCATGCAGTACCGGATCGCCATGCTGTCCTGAACCCGGGCCGCGGCAGCGGCGCCCGGAGCGGACCGGGCGCCGCTGCCGCTCCGTGCCGCTCCGCGGTGTCCGCTGCCGCTCGGGGGTGTCCGGTGCCGCTCAGCGCCGGTACGCGGTGGCCGCGATGTCGACGAACGACCGGATCAACGGGTTGGTGTCGCCCTCCTTCCACACCGCGACGACACGGCTCGGCGCGATGCCGGTCAGCGGGACGACGGCCAACTCCGCGGGCAGGTCGTGCCCGAGCGGGGCCAGGCCGACCGTGCCGTTCCACAGGACGGCCTGCAGGCATTCGTGGACGGCGCGCACCACCGGGCCCTCGCGGGGCCTGCCGCCGTGCCAGTACGCCTGCCACACCGGGTCGGTGTCCGGCGGGAAGCGGAACCAGCGGCGGTCGTCCAGGTCGTCCGGCCGCAGCCGGTCGCGCCGGGCCAGCGGGTCGTCGGCGCGCAGGACCACGCCCACCGGGTCGCGCCGCAGCGTGCGCACCGTCAGCCCGGTCTCGTCGAACGGCGCCCGGGTCAGGGCCACGTCGACCAGTCCGGCGCGCAGACCGCAGGTGGGGTCGGTCAGGTCGGTGTCCCGGACGCGGATGTCGACGCCGGGGTGGCGTAGCCGGTACGCGGCGGCGAGCCTGGACAGCCCCGGGTCGGTGCCGTCGCCCAGGATGCCGACGGTGACGGTCGCGGCGCCGGCCGCCGCGCCCATCCGCTCCCGCAGGCGGTCGGCGTGGTCGAGCAGCGCCCGTGCCTCGTCGAGCAGCACGGTGCCCACCGGTGTGAGCGAGACGCCGGCGGGTGAGCGGGTGAACAGCGGGGCGCCGACCTCGGCCTCCAGCCGCCGGATCGCCCGGCTCAGCGGGGGCTGGCTCATGTGCAGGCGCGCGGCGGCCCGGCCGAAGTGGAGTTCCTCGGCAACGGCGACGAAGTAGCGCAGGGTGCGTAGCTCCACGCTGCAACGATACCCGCCGGGTATCGGCGTCGCGGGACAGGTCTTGGACAGCCGCGGGGCCCCGGCGGTGCACTCGTGACATGACCGAAGAAACGAAGACCGGTACACCGCAGCCCGCCCCCGCCCTCTCGGTGGTCGGCCCCGGCGACGGCGAGACGATCGTCCTGGGCACCACCCGCATGCGCGTCCTGGAGGACGGCAGCCACACCGGGCACCGCCTCGCGATCGCCGAATCCGTCCTCGCCCCGCACACCGCCGGGCCGCCGCAACACCGTCACGCCGGCCACGACGAGGGCTTCTACGTCCTCGCCGGCACCATCCGCTTCACCGTCGGCGACGAGGACCACGACGCCACCGCCGGCACCCTTGTGGTCGTCCCGCCCGGCACCCCGCACACCTTCGCCAACCCGACCGACCACCCCGCCGTCATGCTCAGCACCTTCACCCCGGACCTGTACGTCCAGTACTTCCGGGACCTCCAGGACGTGCTCACCGCCGGCCGGCCGCTGACCGCGGAAGCCAACATCGACGCGATGAGCCGCTACGCGACCGTGCCCGCCACCGGCGCAGTCGTGCCCGCCACCGATGCGGCCGTGCCCGCCACCGGCGCGGCCGAGTCCACCACCGACGCGGCCTGAAGGGCCGGACCACGAACGGGAATCATGACCATCGCCTATGGGATCGCCGCAGGACTGCTCGCCTCCTTCTACCTCTACGCGGGCGTACTCAAGGTGGTCCGCAGCCGTGACCGGCTCCGACCGATGATGGCCTGGATCGACCGCGTGCCCATGCCCGCCGTACGGGCACTGGGAGTGGTCGAGGTCCTCGGCGCGGCAGGCCTGGTCCTGCCCCCGCTGACCGGCACCGCTCCCGCACTGGCAACGGCCGCGGCCGTCGGCCTTCTCCTCCTCCAGTTCGGTGCGGTCGTCGTCCACCTGACCGGCGGGGACCGCCGGATCGGCCTCAACATCGGGCTCATCGTCACCACGGCCCTGACCGTCCGGCTCGCCACCGGACTGTGAGCGAGCACCGCCCCGTCCACCGTCCCCGGCTACCGTCGTGCGTCGTCGACCTGGATGACGGCGAGCCGGCCGCTGGTGCGCCACGGCGTGCCGGCGCGGTCGAGCCGGGCGACGGTGGCGGCGTCGACGCCGACGATCACGTCCGACTTGAGGGTCCGCAGGGCCGCGACGGCTGACGGGAAGTGCCCCGTCACCTCGCTGAACGGGGTGGTCGGCGGCCAGAGCCGGTCGCCGACCAGGCGGCGGTAGTTGAGGTCTCCCTTGACGACCGTCAGTGCCGAGCCCGCGAGTTCGTCCCGGAGGTCGGCGGGCATGGCGTGGTACGGCAGGGGTGCGCAGAAGAACGGGTGGGTGCGGACCGACAGCGTGCCGCTGCCCATGGCCTGCCACAGCCGCTCGCCGACCGCTGCGGCGGTCGGTGCGGGCGCGGTGCGGAGGCGTTCGAGGGCGGCGAGGACGTCGGTCATCGTCGCATCCGACACGAAGTACGGCTGGGGTTTCACGTACAGCACGACCTGCGCGGCCAGGCCGCGCCCCAGGAGGTGGTCGATCAGCACGAGGTCCGGCAGGAGTTCCCGGCCCGCGTTGTCCGCGAGGACACAGACCCGCCCGCCGCCGGACCGTTCCAGGAGGGCCCACAGCTGCGCGCTGTCGTCGGCGATCAGGTCGGATCCGGTGACTCCGTCCTTCTCGACGGTCATCCGGAAACTGAGGTCCGCCCGGTTGCCCCACAACGCCGACTGCAGCAGGGCGTCCGCGCGCCGGGTCCGCGGCGGCCCGTCGAGCTCATCGAGTCCGTCCAGCCCGTCCAGCCCGTCCAGCGCGGCCAGTTCGTCGTCGACCGCCGTCCCGCCGAGCTCGGCGGCCTTGAACGGCGCGAACGGGTCGACGCCCTGCCACGCGCCGGGCCGGAAGTAGCCGGTGGCGTCGAGCAGCCGGTGGTAGAAGTAGCTCTCCGCCCACAGGAACGGCGCCTCGCCCCACGGCCGTCCCCACAGGCCCTCGCCCCACGCCGTCCACTGCGCGGCAGCGGCCGGGGATTCCGTGGGGTCCGGGGATTCCGCGCGAGGCGGCACCAGGACGCCGGTGGTGCTCTCCGCGAGCAGCCGCTCGACCGCCGCCCGCTCGGCGGGGCCGTAGGGAAGGGCGTCCAGGACCTGCCGTACCAGCACGGGGTGGCGTTCGTGGAAGACGCCCCAGGCGAAGGACCCGGGGACGTCGCTGCGGATCACGGGTGCGTTCGACACGGTGCTGCTCGTCTCTCTCGTCATCACCATCGGGCGGGCGGGGCCGATGCGGGCCGATCGCCGACGATCGCCGACGATCGCCGACCTTACGCGGCCCGGGGAGGGAGCCGGTCCGTCGACCACGCCGGCGTGTGGGCCGCAGGCCTCGGAGGCCCGCGCCCGGTCGGCATGCACCGAAGGGCGGCCGAGAGGCGACCGCCTATGCTCCGGGGATGACCGAGCGCAGCCCCGAACACCCCGACGTCCCCGATGTCCCCGACGTCGTCGTTCGCCATCAGGACGACCCCGCCACCCTGGTCAGGCTCTGCGACCGCTACTTCCCCGACGAACTCGGCATCGGCTTCGCCGTGGAGGTCAGCGCGGCGGGGCTGCACGCCCGCATCGACTCGGTCGAGACCTGGGTGTGGGACCTCGACTCCCTGGACGACTTCCTCGGCCGTCTCGCCGGCGACTTCCGCGGCTGGGAGGGCGAGCGCACCTGGAGCACCAACCACCTGGCGTTGCGGGCGTCCTTCAAGTCCGGCGGCCACGTCTTCCTGACCTGGACGCTCACGCCCTGGATGACGCGCGACGACGGGTGGGAGACGTCCGTGACCACCGTGCTGGAGGCGGGCGAGGGAATGTCCGCCCTCGCGGCCGACCTGAGGGAGTTCCTCACTCCCCGAGCCGCCGCCCGGGGCTGACCCGGGGCTGACCCACGGTTGACCCGGGGCCGACCCGCGGCCGACGGGCGGTGCGAGCCGGACGACGACCGGCTCCGCACCGCCGTCGCGCACTGCCTGCGGTTCATAAACGTCTTCGCGGTCCACGGCCTCGCAGCGCGCCTGCTGCGCACCGCCTTCGAACCGGTCGGCCCCGTCACCTTCGCCGACCCCGCGCCCGCACTGCAGTGCGTCCTGCGGACGGTGGCGGACCGGATTCCCGCCGATTGGTACGACACCTGGGTCTCCGGCCCGGAGACCCGTGACCGGCCTCGCCGGCTACCTGCACGCGGTCGCGCGGGCGCTCCGCGACGGTGGCCGGCCACTGCTGCGGCCCGCCCCCACCGGGGCCGTCAGAGCGGGTTGAGGCGGGCCTTGAGCAGGCAGAACTCGTTGCCCTCCGGGTCGGCGAGGACGTGCCAGGACTCCTCACGGGTCTGGCCGATGTCGGCCGGACGGGCCCCGAGCTCCAGGAGTCGTTCGAGCTCGGCGTCCTGGTCGCGGTCGGTGGGGTTGACGTCGATGTGCAGCCGGGGCTTCCCCCGCTCCGGCTCGTCCCGACGGCTGAGGAAGATCGTCGGCTGCGCGCCGCCGAAGCCTTCGCGGGGCCCGATCTCGATGCTCCCGTCGTCCTCGCGACCGAGCACCACGAAGTCCAGGACCTCGCACCAGAACCGCGCCAGCACCTCGGGATCGTGGCAACCGAGCACGAGTTCGCTGATACGACATGCCATGGGCGGGACCTACTCTCGGCGTGGGGCCAGATCGAACCGGCGTGACACCGGCGGACGAGCACGGTAGAGACCGTACCGGGCGGGGCGAACGGGCGCGCAGGGTTTTCCGGGATCCCGGTCCTGGCCCGCTCGTCGGAGTGCGCGGTTGCGACGACTCGGTGGCGGGCGTTGTCGTCGTCCGTACGGACGAGGCCTCCCGTGCCGCCCGACAGCGGTTCGGGCCCGCTGCCCGCACTCGGCCCGCTGACCCCACGTCCGGTAGATTCGGCCGCCGGCCGATCGGCACACGAAGCGGCTGGGTGTCACTGGTTCGACGCAGGGGGCGACGGGTGGGGAGCGGGGACGGTCAGGGTCGGCGGACGGGGGATCTGCTGGACTGCTGGCGGGCGATCGAGCTGTTCAGCCCGCCGGCGATCCCGGAGGTGCCGCGCAAGCGCCGCGCGGGCCGTCCCCGGGCCTCGGACACGGTCGTCGTCGACGTCACACCGGCCGCCGGCCGGGCGGCGCCGGTGCTGCCGTGGGCGCCTGAGCATCCGGAGACGGCCGCGCCGCGGGCGCCGCGCGGGATGGTGTGGCGGCACGAGGTGTACGGCGGGGTGTTCGAGCTGGAGCTGCTGCGCCAGGCGATGATCGCCGTCCTGCCCGAGGGCACCGACCCGGATCCGGGGGTGCCGCAGGAGGAGCTGAAGCTGTCCGGGCGGAGCGCGATGTTCGCCCTGGTCCTGGACGAGCACGGACGGCCGGTCGGGGACACCTCGGTGGTCTCCGCGTGTGCCTGGGCGACGGGACGGCTCTTCGACCCGGGGCCGTCGGTGCCGGGATGGCTGGACGGCTTCGAGGAGTTGGGCGAGGCGTTCGAGGTGGCGGTGGGGCGGCTGGCCGCCACGCCGATCCCGTACGGGCCGGGACCCCGCCTCCTGCCGAATCCGGTGCTGTCCCGCCCGGTGGGCGGTGCGCCGCTCGCGCGGGAGGCGTCGGATGCGGCAACCGGCTGGCAGCAGTTGCTGGCGGAGGTCCTGGGCGGGGCGGCGGTGGCGGCGGTCGGGGCGCTGTTCGGCGAGGTCGCCGGGGCTGCCGTGCAGGGGGCGACGGAGCCCCTGGTGCGGCGGGTCGCGGAGTGGTCGGCGGCCCGTCGTCCGCAGCTGGCGGAGACGGACGGGGTTCCGGCGCGGGGGCCGGCCGCCGACGTGCCGTCACCCGCCCACCTGCCGTCACCCGTCGAGCCTGCTGCCGACGTCGTCGACGGGACCGTGGACGACGGCACGGACGACACCGGCCCACGTCCCGTCGCACTCGCCGATCTGGTCGCCCTGACCGCCCAGATCGCCCACCTCTGCGGCGTCGAGGAGCACCTGGACCCGCGGGTGATCCGGGTCCAGAGCCGACTGGTCCGCCTCCCGCGCGACCCG
This sequence comes from Kitasatospora sp. NPDC048545, assembly GCF_040651155.1. Lineage (NCBI taxonomy): Bacteria > Bacillati > Actinomycetota > Actinomycetes > Kitasatosporales > Streptomycetaceae > Kitasatospora > Kitasatospora sp. NPDC048545. Next base: position 169,145 of record NZ_JBEZIQ010000014.1, on the reverse strand, counting down.
AAGGCCAAGCCCGCCGCCCCGCAGCCGTTCCTGAACAGTTTCCTCCCGCCCGACCTCGCCCGGGTCCGCGCCTCCCTCGCGGCGGGCGGGCCGGGCGGCCAGGTCGGCGGGGGAGCGGGCCTCGGCCCAGCCCTGGAGGCGTACCTGACCGCTCGCCGGGACATCCCCGCGACCGCCCGCACCGACCTGCGCGAGGACCGCCTCGCCGTCCTCGAAGGCGTCGACCCGGCGCTCGTGCCCGCCGGGCGCTGGCCCGCCAAGGCGCGCTACCCGCTCGCGCTCAGCCAGCAGTTCGCGGTCAACCGGATGCTCGCCGACCGCACCGGGACCGTCTCGACCACCGCCACCGCCACCGCCACCGCCACCGCCGACGCCACCGCCGACGGCGGAGGCCTCTTCTCCGTCAACGGCCCGCCCGGCACCGGCAAGACGACCATGCTGCGTGACCTGGTCGCCGCCCTCGTCGTCGAACGCGCCGCCGTGCTGGCCGGCTACCGGCGGCCCGAGGAGGCGTTCGTCGGCCGCGCCTGGCGCGGCAAGGACCGCCAGGGTGTCCACGCCCGCTTCGTCTCCACTCTCGACCCGAGGCTCACCGGCCGCGAGATCGTGGTGACCTCCTCCAACAACGGCGCGGTGGAGAACGTCACCGCCGAACTGCCCGCCGCCGCCGCCCTCGACGAGCACTGGCACGACGGCCCCGACCACTTCTCCGACCTCGCCTCCGCCCTGCTCGGCGGCACGCCCGCCTGGGGCCTGGTGGCCGCCGTCCTCGGCAACAAGACCAACCGCACGCGGTTCACCGAGCGCTTCTGGTGGGGCCGCCTGCCCGAGGACGAGACCGCGGCCCGCACCGCCGACGGGCTCCCGCCGCTGCGCGGCATGAACGCCGTCCTCGGCGACTGGGTCCCCCCGAGCACGCCCAGGCCCACCCGCAGCCCGCGCGACCGTCGCGCAACAACCCCCACGGGCAGGGCAGTTGCCGCCTCCGCCCCGAGCACCGCAGCCACGTCCGCCCCGAACACCGCAGCCACGTCCGCCGCCCCCGCCGGCCCCGCCCGGCCCGTCCCGTCCTGGACCGAGGCCGTCGCCGCCTTCACGTCCGCCCAGGCCGAGGTCGAACGCCTGCGCACCGAACGCGCCCGCCTCGCCGCCGCCCTCGCCGACACCCGGGCGGACCGGGCCCGTTCCCGCCTCGACGCCCTGCGTGCCGCCGTCACCCGGGCCGACAGCCGCACGGCCGCCGCCGAAGCCCGCGCCGACACCGCCACCAGGGCCTTCGACGCCGCCGCGAGCGTCACCCGCACCGCCGAAGCCGCCCACGAGGCGGCGAACCGGCGCGTCCCACAGGCCCGCGAAGCCCTCGCCGACGCCAGGGCGGAGCTGGCCGCCGCCCGCGAACGCGCCGACCGGCACCGCAGGCAGGTCGACGCCCTCACCGCCCTCCATGATGAACCGCCCGCCGGCCAGCCGGGGCTGCGCGCGGGGCTGCGCCGCATGCTCAGGAGCGGCGCCGAACGCCAGGCCGCCGAGCAGCACCGCGACCGCAGCCAGGCCGAACTCCTCGCCCTGCTCGTCCAGCAGCGCACCGCCCTGGAGGACGCCTACGACCACATCGCCCGCTGCTCGCGCGCCGAGGACCTCGCCTCCGCCGACCTGCACACCCGCGCCACCGGCGCCGTCACCGAGGCCGCCGAGGCCGCCGCCCGCGCCCGCACGCACGAACGGGCCGCGCTCACCGAGGAGTCCGCCGCCCACGAAGCCCTCCAACGGGCCCGGCAGGACGCCCGGGCCGCGCGCCAGGAACTGGAGGGCGCCACCGCCGGACTCGACGCCGCCCACCGCACCCTGCGCACCGCTGCCGCCACCCTCCCCTCCCTGCCCCTCGACTGGCTCCACCTCGACGACCAGGAACAGGAACTCGGCGCCCCCTGGGCCGACGAAGCCTGGAGCACCGCCCGCAGTGACCTGTTCCTGCGTGCCCTCGACCTGCACCGCGCCTTCGTCGCCAACACGGCCAAGCGGATCCGCAGCAACCTCCAGGTGCTCGTGGAACTCATGGCCGGGAACAGCGGCCCCGTCCCCGACGAGCAGGTCCTGCACGCCTGGCAGACCCTCTTCCTCCTCGTCCCCGTCGTCTCGACCACCTTCTCCTCCATCGGCAGCATGTTCGCCCGGCTCGGCCGCGGCTCCCTCGGCTGGGTCCTCGTCGACGAAGCCGGACAGGCCACCCCGCAGGCCGCCGTCGGCGCCCTGTGGCGGGCCCGCCGCGCCGTCCTCGTCGGCGACCCCCTCCAGCTCGAACCCGTCGTCACCATGCCGAGCGCCCTTCAGCGCCGGCTCCTGCTCGCCCACGGCGTCGACGAGGAGTGGCTCCCCTCCGCCACCTCCGCCCAGGCCGTCGCCGACCGGGTCAACCGCTACGGCACCTACCTGCCCGCCCCCACCGGCGCCGAGGAGGACACCGTCTGGGTCGGCTCACCGCTGCGCGTCCACCGCCGCTGCGAGGACCCCATGTTCACCGTCAGCAACGACGTCGCGTACGGCGGCCTCATGGTCCACGGCACCCACCCGCAGCCCTTCCCCGACCCCGAGCACGACGGCCTGCTCCCCAGCCGCTGGCTCGACACCCCCGACCCCGACCGCCCCGCCGACGCCCCCTGGGGCGAACGCGACCGCCGCGCCCTCACCTTCCTCCTGCGCCGGCTCGACCACCACGACGTCGACGTCGAACGCCTGCGCATCATCGCCCCCTTCCGCGCCCTCGTCCGGGAGGCCTGCGACACCTGCCGCACCCTTCCCGGCTGGACCGCCGAACTCCTGGAGGAACGCTGCGCCACCGTCCACAAGGCGCAGGGCAAGGAGGCCGACGTCGTCATCCTTCTCCTCGGCGCCGGCCGCCCCGGCGCCCGCACCTGGGCCGCCGGCACCCCCCACCTCCTCAACGTCGCCGCCAGCCGCGCCAAACGCCGGCTCTACGTCGTCGGCGACCGCGCCCTGTGGGCCCCGCTGCCCCACTTCGACGTCCTGGCCGCCGAACTCCCCACCTACGACCACCGCGAGGACCGCACCACCTGGCCCCTCGACACCCCCGAACCGCCACGACTCCCCGCGTAGTACTCCCGTCGTGGATCGTGGCCTGATGCTGCTCTTGCGCCCCGTCGCCCGCAGCGCGATCGAGATCAGTTGACCTGGCCGGCGGGCCGTACGACGAGGTGGTTGACGTCCACGCCTTCGGGTTGATTGACGGCGAACAGGATCGTCTCGGCGACCTGCTCGGCGGTCAGTGTCGGCGCCGCCGCGGGTGATCCGCCGCGTTCGTCCCAGAACGGGGTGTCCACAACCCCTGGGGCGACAAGAGTGACGCCGACGCGGTCCTTGGCCACCAGGAGTCGGACGTTCTCGGCCAGGGCGTGCGCGGCCCACTTGGTGACGGAGTACAGGTTGCCGGGCGTGTTCCTGGTGCCCGCGACCGAACCGACGATCACGATCCGGCCCTTGGACTTTCTCAGGTGTGGCAGTGTCTCGCGTACCAGCAGAGCCGGGCCGAGGATGTTGGTGAGAATCATGGCGCGCATGGCCGCAGGGTCGTGGTCCTCCAGCGTGCCGGGCAGCGAGAACCCGGCGTTCGCGATCACCGTGTCCAATCGGCCCCACGAGCGCGTGACTTGATGCACGGCAGCGGTGACATGGCTCTCGTCGCCGGCGTCACCGGTGATGGTCAGCAGCCGCTCGCCCGCTCCGGCGGAGGTGGCGAACGCGGCCAGGCGATCGGCATCGCGGCCGGTGATCGCCACGCGGTGGCCTTGCTTGAGCAGGACACGGGCAGTGGCCGCACCGATCCCGCTCGAACCGCCGGTGATCAACGTGACGGGTTCCATGGCACGGGCTCCTCGGTGATGGCGGTATCGGCGATGCGCCGGGCTCCAGGTGTCGATGAACACCGAGTCGGCGCACGCAGGCCGCCCGATGATCACGATGTTGTGACGCAACACGAAGATCGGGCGGCCTGCGCCGCAAGTGTAGATCCCGGGCGATGGAAACGGCATTCGCTGAGTTCGCCGCCAGCCAGGCGCCGGTCTTCCCCCCAGTGACCTGCGGCAGAACGAACTGCTGTACCTGCGTGGGCTGCTGATGCCGCAGGTCGAAGACAACCGCTGGCCGATCGCGGAGGCAGTGGGGCAGGTTCGGCCCAAGCCCTGGCGCCCGCACCACCTGTCGGAGCGCGCGGGGGTGTGTGTGGGACGAGGATGAGGCCACGGACGCCACACCCGGCACGAAGCGGCGGGGCCCGCCGGCGAGCTTGCGCGGCAACGCCCCGGCGACACCCCGGCCGACCGGGGCGGGCGGGCCGGTCGGCCCGGATGTCGCGCCCGGAGCGCGTGTGACGTTCGCGATTCGTAAGGCCCGGTGTCCTGGTTCCGGCGCGGTCCGTTCCTACAGTGGCCGGAAGGTTGTTCCCGAGAAGAGAGGTGGACCGCGATGACGGCCGACCAGAACGTCCTGCCGAGCGCCGAGGTGGGTGTGATCGGTGGCTCCGGCCTCTACGAGCTGCTGGACGACGTGACCGAGGTGCGGGTGGACACCCCGTACGGCGAGCCGAGCGACGCGCTGTTCGTGGGTGAGGTGGCCGGCCGCCGGGTCGCCTTCGTGCCGCGGCACGGGCGTGGCCACCGGCTCCCGCCGCACCGGATCAACTACCGCGCGAACCTGTGGGCGTTGCACTCCCTGGGCGTGCGGCAGGTGCTGGCACCCTGCGCGGTCGGCGGGCTGCGCCCGGAGTACGGGCCGGGCACCCTGCTGGTGCCCGACCAGTTCGTCGACCGGACCTCCGGACGCCCGCAGACCTTCTACGACGGCCTGCCGCTGCCGGACGGCACGGTGCCGGAGGTGGTGCACGTGTCGACGGCCGACCCGTACTGCCCGCAGGGGCGGCGCGTGGCGATGGAGGCCGCCCGGGAGGCGGCCTGGGAGCCGGTCGACGGCGGCACGCTGGTGGTGATCGAGGGCCCGCGCTTCTCCACTCGCGCCGAGTCCCGCTGGTTCACCGCCAACGGCTGGTCGGTGGTCGGCATGACCGGGCACCCGGAGGCCGTCCTGGCCCGTGAACTCGGGCTCTGCTACACCTCGATGGCCCTGGTCACCGACCTCGACGCGGGCGTCGAGAGCGGTGAGGGCGTCACCCACGGCGAGGTGCTGAAGGAGTTCGCCCGCAACGTCGACCGGCTGCGCACGGTGCTGTTCAAGGCGCTGGAGCGGCTGCCCCTCGTGCGCGGGTGCGCCTGCCTGCACGCCCTGGACGGCCTCACGACCGGTCTTCCCGGGGTGCCCGGCGCCTGACGGCACGACCCCGGCGCCTGACTGAACGATCCCGGCGCCGCCACCGCCCGACGAGCGCGACCAGCAGCGCGAGGACGGCGGTGGCGGTCAGCACCAGCAGCCAGTTGCGGAGGTAGGGCAGCGGCAGGACGGTCGGGTTGCCGTTGTCGTCGCCCGCGCGCAGGACGGCCGGCAGGCCGACGGCGGTGACGGCCGCCGCGACGACCAGCCAGCCGCGCAGCACCGGCCCGCGCACCAGGAACGCGCCCAGCAGGCACAGCAGCGGCGCCCACAGTCCGTCGTGGATCACGAGCCCTCCGACCGCCCAGACCAGGACGTCCAGCGGGTCGGTGATGTACGGGTCGCCGAGCAGCCCGGACAGGCCGTAGCCGATCAGGGCCGCGCCGGCCGCCAGCAGCAGACCGCGGATCACGACGGTCATGCGATCACCTCGATCCGGGTGACCCACTTGGTCTGCAGGACGCCGGGCCGGTTCGGCGCGATGATCCGCGCCGGGAACCCGTGATCCGCCGTCAGCACCTCACCGTTGACGCGCAGGGCGAGCAGACTGAGCGGATCGTCGACGTACTGCGCGGGCATCTCCATCACCCGGTAGGGGCCTTCGGTCTCCAGCGAGGTGATCCGGGCGGAGGAGCCGGCCGGGGCTCCGGCACGCAGCAGCAGGTCGGAGACCCGGACCCCGCCCCACCGGGCGGTGGCGCTCCAGCCCTCCACGCACGCGATGGGCAACTCCACCTCGTACTGGGTGAGTTCACCGAGCTCGGTGAGGGTGAGCTCGTACGGCCGCGGCCCGTCCACCCGCAGCCGCCAGTCGGCGGGCACCGTGATCGTGCCGGCCTGGGCGGCGGTGCGGTTCACCGGAAGGCCCTGGGGGCCGATGTCGGGACGGCGCGGGGCCAGCAGGTCCAGGGCCCGCAGCCAGGGCACGCTCTGTCCGGCCGTGACGAGGGTGACGGTGCCGACGGCGGCGGTGGTCGCCGCGAGGAACGCGCGGCGCTGCGCCAGGGCCGGAGCGGCCCGGCGCCACCAGTGCGCGGCGATGAGCGGCGCCTTGACGGACAGGTGGACCAGCAGTCCGCCGGTCGCCAGCCAGCCGAGCCAGAAGTGGGTCTGCCGGAACGGGAACGGCCACGGGTACCACTGCAGGGTGTTCAGCAGACCGGTGAACAGCTCCAGCAGGACGGCCGCGACGAGGACGGCGATGCCGATCCGCTCCAGGGCGTGCAGCACGCTGCGCGCCGGCGGCCACTCGAAGAGCTGCGGATAGACCGCCCAGAGTTTCGCGCCGACCAGGGGGATCGCGGCCAGACCGCTGATCACGTGCAGGCCCTGGGTGACCCGGTAGCCGTTCACCGGCCGTGCGGGCAGGTGCGGGGCGAGCCAGCCGGGCGGGTCCTGGAGCAGGTGGCTGGTGAGGCCGGTCAGGAAGCAGAGCAGGACGGCCAGGCCCAGCCAGCGGCCGACGACGACCACGGTCCGCGGCTCGTGCAACGGTGAGGTGAACGCACCCTCGCGCATCGGCCCGCGCCGCAGGAACGCCGGGGGAGCGGGCAGCGACGGGTCGTAGCGGCGGCGGCGACTGACGGGAGCGCCGGAGTCGGCGGGATCGGTTTCCACCCGTCCATCGAAGCGCCCCGGAGCGTTCCTGCGGTGCTCCGACGTGCTTACCGATTTCGAACGGCGGCCTCGCCGCCCCGGGTGCGGGGGCCGGCCGGTGGGAGGGTGGGCGACGTGATCTCCCGGACCGTCCTGCGCTGTCTCCTCGCCCTCGCCGCCCTGGTCGCCGCCCTGGCGCTGACCGTCGCCCACGGCGGCGTCCTCCCGCTCGCCTGCTGGTACTTCCTCGACACCGCCCTCTTCGCCGTCGCGGTGCTGTTGCTGCGCAGGGTGCCCCGGGGGCAGGTCGTGCCGCTGGTCCTGGCCGGTGGCGTCGCCGTGGCCGCCGTCGGTCTGCTGGCGCCGCCGCGGACCAGTGACGACGCCTACCGCTACGTCTGGGACGGCCGGGTCCAGGCGGCCGGGATCTCGCCCTACGCCCGGACCCCGGACGATCCGGCGCTGGCGGGGCTGCGCGATCCCGGGCTCTTCCCGGTGGGGGACGGGTGCGCCGGCTGGGACGAGCGGCGCACCCGGGCCGGGGACTGCACCCGCATCAACCGGCCGGCCGTGCACACCATCTATCCGCCGGTCGCGCAGGCCTGGTTCCTCGCCGTGCACCCGTTCGGCGGCAGGGTCCGCGCGGTGCAGGCCGGCGGTGCGGTGCTGGCGGTGGCGGTCACCGGACTCCTGCTGGTGACGGGACGGGAGGCGTGGCGCGCTGCGCTGTGGGGGTGGTTCCCCGGCGTGACGGTGTGGGCCGTCAACGACGCGCACGTCGACACGCTCGGCGCACTGCTGACGGTCGCCGCGCTGGGCTGCGCGGTACGGGGACGGTCCCAGCGGGAGCGGGCGGTACGGGCGCGGGAGGCGCGGGGGCGGGAGGCGCGGGGGTGGTCCGAGTGGGGGCGGGCGGTCCGTGCGGGCGTCCTGCTGGGCGGCGCGGTCGCGACCAAACTGCTGCCGGCCCTGGCCCTGCCCGGAGCCGTGTCGGGCCTGCTGTCCCGGCGTCCGACCCGCGCCGACGTGCTGCTGCTCGGCTCCGCCCTCGGCACCTTCGCCCTCTCCTACCTCCCGTACGTCGTGGCCTCGGGCACCTCGGTCCTGGGCTACCTGCCGGGCTACCTGCGGGAGGAGGGCTACGAGCAGGGGCACATCGACCGGTTCGGACTGCTGCGGCTGGTGCTGCCCGACCGCCTCCTGCCGTGGGCGGCGGCGCTGGTGCTCGCGGCGGTGGTGGTACGGGTGCTCCGTCGGGGCGACCGGGACCGGCCGTGGGCCGGGGCGCTCCTGGTGACGGGCACGGCACTGCTGCTGGTCGCGCCCGCCTACCCGTGGTACGGGCTGCTGGTGGTCGCGCTGGTCGCCCTCGACGGTCGCTGGGAGTGGCTGGTCGTCCCGGCCGCCGGGCAGGCGCTCTACCTGACGGGGGGTCAGGTGGCGCAGCAGCTGGCCTACGGCACGGCGCTGTGCGTCGTCCTCCTGGTCCCGCTGCTTCGGCAGCGTCGTGCGGGGCGGGTGGCCGTGGTGGCGTTCGGCGAGAAGTGACGGAAGTCTGACGTCCCGGTGTCGGCCCTGGTCGCGCCGGCCCCCGGCTGGTCGAATCGGCGGCGTGAGCGAACAGATCGGCGTGAGTGAACAGATCGAGGAGAGCCGGGGGACACCGGTCGGCCGTCGGGTGGTGCTGGGCCTGCTCGGGCTCGGCGCGGCGGGAGTCGTGGCCGGCCCGTACCTCCAGCGCGCCCAGGACACCGTGGCGGGCAAGGACCCGACGGGTCTCACCGGCCTGCTGCCGGGAGGAGGCGGCTTCCGGTACTACTCGGTGGCGTCCTCGGTGCCGGCCCGGGGCCCCGACACCTACACCCTGACGGTGGACGGGCTGGTGGAGCGTCCCGGCCACTACCGCCTGGCGGACCTGCAGGCGATGCCGCAGCGCCGGATCGTGCGGGACGTGCAGTGCGTGACGGGCTGGCGGGTGCCGTCCACCCCGTTCGAGGGCGTGCCGCTGGCCCACCTGCTCGATGCCGCCGGCGTCACCGCGGGCGCCCGGGCGCTGCGGTTCAGCTGCTTCGACGGCGAGTACACCGAGAGCCTCACGCTGGAGCAGGCCCGGCGGGACGACGTGGTGGTCGCGCTCAAGCTTCAGGACGCGCCGATCTCCCACGCCCACGGCGGTCCGGTCCGCCTGTACGTCGCGCCGATGTACTTCTACAAGTCGGCCAAGTGGCTGTCCGGGATCACCGTCACCGACACGGTGGAGCCGGGCTACTGGGAGCGGAACGGCTACGACATCGACGCCTGGGTCGGCCGGTCGAACGGACGTGACGATGCACCGACCGCCTGACCTCCTGCTCCGCTTCACCCGCGCCGAGCGCTGGGTGCACCGCGCCACCGCCGTGCTGGCGCTGGCGTGCCTGGCCACCGCCGCCTGCCTCTACCTGGCGCCGTTGGCCGAACTGGTCGGGCGGCGAAGGCTCGTCGTCACCGCGCACGTGTGGTGCGGACTGGCGTTGCCGGTACCGCTGCTGCTCGGGCTCGGCTTCCGGGCGGTACGCGCGGACGTGTCGAGGCTGAGCCGTTTCGGCCCTGCGGACCGGGCGTGGCTGTGGGCGGTACGGGCGCGCGCGTTCCGCCGCCCGGCGGGGAAGTTCAACGCCGGGCAGAAGCTGTACGCCCAGTGGACGCTCGGCACGATGCTGGTGTTGCTCGGTACGGGTCTGCTGATGTGGCTCACCCACCTGGCGCCGACGTCCTGGCGGACCGGTGCGACCTTCGTCCACGACTGGCTCGCCGCAGCCGTCGCCGTGGTGTCCGCCGGGCACATCCGGATGGCGCTCCGGGATCCCGAGGCCAGGCGGGGGATGCGGACGGGGTGGGTCGACCGGCGATGGGCCGAGCGCGAGCACCCGCACTGGGCGCCCGCACCGGCCGCGGACCCGGCACCGGCACCGGCCGCGGACCGGGGGCACACGGTCCGCGGCGGTCCCCCGCCCCGCCCGTGAGCCGCTGAGGACGTGCTGTCGGCCGTACCGCGCCGGTACGGCCGACAGCCTCAGCGGGCCGGCGCGGCGCACCTGCGCAGGGCGAGGAAGCGCCGGCCGTGGGAGGTCCAGCGTTCCGACTCGACGAGTCCGGCGCTGCGGGCGCGCGCCACGGCGGCCTCGGCACCGAGGCGCGCCCAGGCGAAGGGCGGCCCGAGCCGCCCGTCCGGGCCCTCGACCCGGACGGTGACCCGCTCGTCGACCTCCCGCGGCTCGACCTCCACCAGCAGCAGTCCGTCCGGCGCGATCAGTTCGGCGGCCCGCCGCAGCAGGGCCTCGGGGTTCCCGCCGATGCCGAGATTGCCGTCGGCCAGCAGGGCCGCACCCCAGCGGCCCTCGGCCGGAAGCCGGTCGAACACCGACCGGCACAACGCTGCGCCGCCGAGGCCCAGGGTGTGGGCGACGGCCGCCGGTGTGACGTCGACACCGAGTGCCGGGACACCCAGGGCGAGGAGCGCGGCGACCAGCCGGCCCGGCCCGCAGCCGAGGTCGACGACCGGTGCGGACAGGTGGAAGCAGCGCAGCAACAGGCTGTGGTCGCCGCCGGTGGCGGGCGCGCACCAGCGCTCGATGTCGAGCGGGATCCGGCGGCCGTCGTCGCCTCGCAGCCACAGCGGACCGCGTCCGGTGCGGACGGCTTCGGTGAACGGGTCGTCGATCCATGCCGTCGCGGTGCCGCTCAACCTGCCACCTCGGGGGCCGCCCGGAACGAGCGCAGGCGGGCGGCGAAGCGGCTCCGCGGCGCCTGGGAGGCGACCAGCAGGGCGTCCTCGACGGTGTCCACGTCGGTGGCTTCGGGCAGCCGGTGCACCGTGAGGCCGGCCGTCCCCAGCCGGTCGAGGAGCGTCGACCCGGTGTCCGGGGTCGACATCGGCACCCCCAGGAGGAGCCGGCGGGCGAGGTCCTCGGTCGGCCGGGCCAGACCGAGGGCCCAGAAGCCGCCGTCGGACGCGGGGCCGTACCAGGCGTCCGTGCCCGCCCGGCCCGTCGGCGAGAGCGGCTCGGCCAAGGTGGCCGCGCTCAGCTGCGGGGTGTCCATGCCGACGAGCAGCGCGGGCGCGTCCGGGGCCAGCCGGGCAGCGTGGCCGAAGGCCGCCACCAGCCGTGCGTCCAGCCCGCCGCCGCTCTGCGGGAGTACCTGCCACCCCGGCGGCAGCCAGCGGCCCGGTTCGCCGTCCAGGACGAGCAGGCGCCGCCCGGCGGGGACGGTGGCCAGTGTGTGCAGCGTGTCGGAGAGCGCGGCCTCGGCCAGCGCGGCCGCCTGCTCGGGCGTGCACGCCGGGGTGAGCCGGGTCTTCACCCGGCCCGGCACGGGGGACTTGGCGATGACCAGCAGGGTGGGCGGCGGGGCGGCGAGGACGGCCCGCATGTCCCGGATCGCCTGCCGGGTGCCGCGCAGCGTGCCGGTGACCTTCGACCGGCCGGCGCGCGGCAGGTAGTCGACGGACGTCTCGGTGATCCGCATCCCGGCGGCCGAGGCGGCGAGCACCATCTCCAGCGGGTACCCGGAGCGGCGGTCGCCCAGCCCCAGTGCGAGCAGGCGTTCCCGCCGGGCGGCCCGCATCGGTCCCAGGTCGTGCAGGGGGGCGCCGGTGCGTGCCCGCAGGCGGCCGGCCAGCACGGTGTTGGCGAGTCGGGCGTGGACGGGCCAGGCGCTCAGGGTCGCCGGCCGGCGGCGGCCGAGGACCAGGTCCGCCGTGTCGTCGGCCACCGGAGCGGTGACCCGGGGCAGTTGGGCGGGATCGAGGGAGCCGTCGCAGTCCAGGAAGCAGACCAGCTCGGCGGTGGCGGCGAGGAGCCCGGCGTGGCAGGCGGCGCCGAATCCGCGCCGGGACTCCTCGACCACGGTCGCCCCGAGTGATCGGGCGAGTTCGGCCGAGCCGTCCCGGGAGCCGTTGTCCACGACGATCGCCCGCCAGCCCGGCGGGATCCGTCCGAGCACCCAGGGCAGGGCCGCGGCCTCGTCGAGGCAGGGCAGGACGACGTCGACACCGGACGGTCGAGGGGGAGTGGAGGTCACGCCGGTCACGCTAAGGGCGGGCCCGCCCCGCGCGGGGGTGCCGCAGCCTTACGGAAGTCGAACGTCGCGCCGACGGCCCACCGGGGGACCGGCGGGGGCCCGCGCCGGAGCGCGCACCGGTCCCCGGATCTTACGGAGGTCGAACGGGGAGCCGCGACGGCGTCCGCACCGGTGCGGGGGCCCCTATCCTCGGCGGGGTGAACGAGCCCTCCGCCACCACCGGCCCGCCGGCCGGCGCCCGCATCCTGGTGATCGACGACGACCCGACCGTGGCCGAGGTCGTCGCCGGCTACCTCGCCCGAGCCGGCCACCACGTCGACCGTGCCGCGGACGGCCCGCAGGGGCTCGCCCTCGCCCGCGCCCACCGCCCCGACCTCGTGGTCCTGGACCTGATGCTCCCGGGCATCGACGGCCTGGAGGTGCTGCGGCGGTTGCGCGACCGGGACACCGGTGCGGAGCTGCCCGTCGTGATGCTCACTGCCAGGGGCGACGAGGCCGACCGCATCCTCGGTCTGGAGCTGGGCGCCGACGACTACGTCACCAAGCCGTTCAGCCCGCGCGAACTCGTCCTGCGGGTCCAGTCGGTGCTGCGGCGCTCGCGCGCGGCGGCACCGGCGCCCGGCACCTCGGCCGGGCCCGTCCGCTCCGGGGACATCACCCTCCACGGGCCGGCCCGCCGCGCTCACCGAGCCGGAAAAGAACTCTCGCTGACAGCAAGGGAGTTCGACCTGCTGGCCTTCCTGCTGCGGCATCCGGGGACGGTGTTCTCCCGGCAGGAGCTGATGGCACGCGTCTGGGGCTGGGACTTCGGCGACCTCTCCACCGTCACCGTCCACGTCCGGCGCCTGCGCGAGAAGATCGAGGACGACCCCGCCGCTCCCCGGATGATCTGCACGGTGTGGGGCGTCGGCTACCGCTACGACCCGGCGCAAGGCGTCGAGGAGGACCGCTCGTGAAGGACCTGCTGCTGATCGCGCTGTTCGCCGCCCTCGGCGCCGGCGGCGCGGGCCTGTTCGGCTGGCCCGCCGTCCGGCTCCTGCGCCGACGCTCGATGGCGCTCTCCCTGTTCTGCGTCGCCGTCGTCACCGTGCTCGCGGTCACCTCCGGGACGTTCGCCGTCGCGCAGGCCATGTTCCTCTCCGACCACGACCTCGGCGTCGTCATCACGGTGCTCGTCATGGCCGCGGTCGTGTCGCTGTGCACCGCCGCGCTGCTGGGGCGGCAGGTGGTCGCCGGCAGCCGGGCGCTGACCGCGGCCGCCCGGACCGTCGGCAGTGACACCGGCTTCACCGCGCCCGCCCACCCACTGGGCCGCGAACTGGCCCAGCTCAGCGAGGAACTCGCGGCCACCAGCGCCCGGCTCGCCGAGTCCCGGGCCCGCGAACAGGCCCTCGAACAGTCCCGACGGGAGCTGGTCGCCTGGATCTCCCACGACCTGCGCACCCCGCTGGCCGGGCTGCGGGCCATGGCCGAGGCGCTGGAGGACGGTGTCGCCGAGGAGCCCGAGCGCTACCTCCAGCGGATCCGCACCGAGGTCGAGCGGCTCACCGGCATGGTGGACGACCTGTTCGAACTCTCCCGCATCCAGGCCGGCACGCTCTCCCTCTCGCTCACCCGGGTTTCCGCCTACGACCTGGTCGACGACGCCCTGGCCGGCGCCCACGCGCTGGCCCGGCAGCGCGGCGTCCGGCTCGAAGGCCGACAGGTGGAGCCGGAACCGGTCGAGGTCGACAGCCGCGAGATCACCCGGGTGCTGGGCAACCTCCTGGTCAACGCGATCCGCTCGACCCCCCAGGACGGCGTGGTCGCCGTGTCCGCGCGGCGGGAGGCGGACGAAGTGGTGCTCTCGGTCACCGACGGCTGCGGCGGCATCTCCGCCCAGGACCTGCCCCGGGTCTTCGAGACCGGCTGGCGCGGAACCGCGGCCCGCACGCCCAGGCCGGCCGACCTGGGCGAGCCGGCCGGCCGGCCCGAGGCCGGCGGCAGCGGTGCCGGCCTGGGCCTGGCCATCGTCCGCGGCATCGTCGAGGCCCACGCCGGGCGCGCCCGCGTCCACAACGTCGCCGGCGGCTGCTGCTTCGAGATCGCCCTGCCGTCCGCCCGGAGCTGAGCTCAGACCCGCAGCGGTGCGGCGGCGAACTCCACCATGCCGCGGTCGAACGGCACGCACGGCAGCCAGCCCAGCTCGGCGCGCAGCCGGGTCGAGTCGGCGGTGACGTGTCGCACGTCGCCGAGCCGGTACTCGCCGGTCACCACCGGTGCCGGGCCGCCGTACGCCGTGGCCAGCGCGGCCGCCATCCCGCCGACGGTGCGTACCTCGCCGCTGCCCACGTTGTACGCCCGGGCGCTGCCCGGCGGCCGGTCGCCCACGGCCGCCAGGGCCGCGAGGTTGGCGGCGGCGACGTCCTCGACGTGGACGAAGTCCCGGCGCTGGCCACCGTCCTCGAAGACCCGGGGCGCCTCGCCCCGGGCGAGGGCCGACCGGAACAGCGATGCCACCCCCGCGTACGGGGTGTCGCGCGGCATGCCGGGGCCGTACACGTTGTGGTAGCGCAGCGTCAGTACGGTTCCGCCGCAGGCCCGTGCCCAGGCTGCGGCCAGGTGTTCCTGGGCGAGCTTGGTCACCGCGTAGACGTTGCGCGGGTCGACGGGTGCGCTCTCGGCGACCAGGCCCGGATGCAGGGGAGCACGGCAGACCGGGCAGGGCGGCTCGAACCGTCCGGCGTCGAGATCGGCGGGCCGCCTCGGGCCCGGTGCCACCTCGCCGTGCTGCGCGCACCGGTAGCGCCCTTCTCCGTAGACCACCATGGACCCGGCCAGGACCAGCCGTCGGACGCCGGTCCGCGCCATCGCGGCCAGCAGTACCGCGGTGCCGAGGTCGTTGCAGCCGACGTACTGCGGCGCGTCGTCCAGGTCCAGTCCCAGGCCGACCATCGCCGCCTGGTGGCAGACCGCGTCCACCCCGGCGAGCGCCTCCTCGACAGCCGCCGCGTCCCGGACGTCCCCGTGGAGGAAGTCGGCACCCGGGGGCAGCGCGGGTGCCTTCCCGGCCGGATGGACCGCGGGCAGCAGGGCGTCCAGGACCCGCACCTCGTGCCCGGCCGCGACCAGGGCACGTACCACGGACACGCCGATGAAACCGGCACCGCCGGTGACCAGGATTCTCATGCCGCCGACGCTAGCGGCCGATCGGAGCCGCGGGCCCTCGACACCGGGCGGTGTCACGGATCGGTAAGACGCGAGCGCCGCCCGGGGTCGTGACCGTGCCGTCCGCACGGGGCGGATTCCCCGGCTGTCGTCAGCCGATGGCGGTGAGCGTGGCGCGGGCGAGCGGGGCCTGGAGCGGGTTGAAGGCGGGGTCGGTGGTGAGGGCTTCGGTGAGGTGGGTGCGGGCGTCGTCGGTGTGGCCGAGGGCGCGTTCGATCTCGCCGAGGTGGTAGCGGAAGAGGGCGTTGTGCCAGCCGTGGGCCTGGGCCTGCCGGGCGAGGGCGAGGGCTTCGGAGTCCGCGCCGGTCCGGTGCAGGGCCCAGGCGAGGGCGTCGGCGACGAGGGCGTTCTGCCGGCGGGCCCATTCGGCGCGCAGCAGGCGGACGGCTTCGGCCGGGTTGCCGTGGTCGGCCTGGTACTGGCCGAGGGTGAGGTCGTCGACCACGCCGTTGGCGGCCGCGAGCTGCTGTTCGGCGGTCAGCAGCCGGTACTGGTCGCGGGCCTGCTCGGGGTGGCCGAGGGATTCGTGGAACTCGCCGAGTTCGAGCAGGTACTGGGGGAGCGGGACGCGGGCGATGGCGGTGGTGTAGTCGCGCACGGCGTCGTCGCTCCGGCCGAGGGCGGCTTCGGCGCGGGCCCGGCCGGCGAGGGCGGGGGTGTAGCCGGGGTCGGTGCGCAGGGCCTGCTGGTAGCCGGTGAGGGCGTCCTGGGTGCGGCCGGAGTTCCGGTCGAGTTCGGCGATCTGGTACTGGCAGAAGGCCTTGTCGGCGGGGTCGTAGGCGCCGTCGAGGGCCTGCCGGAGCGCGGCGCGGGCGTCGTCGGTGCGGCCGTGCTGTTCGAGGTCGTAGGCGGCACGGGTGAAGGAGGCGGTGCCGGGGCGGCGGTCCAGGAGTTGCTGGACGGCCTCGGTGGCGCCCGCGTCGTCGCCGAGCTGGGTGCGGGCGTCGGTGAGCACGGCGTAGGCGGGCCAGTGGGCCGGCGAGGCGGCGACGGCCTGTTCGGCGAAGTCGCGGGCCTGGTCGAAGAGGTGGCGGGCGTTGGCGAGGGCGCCGAGGCCGGTGAGGGCGTCGGCGTTCGCCCGCGGTGCCAGGGCGAGGGAGCGGTGCAGGGCCTCGTCCGCCTTGGGGTAGTACGACGGGTCGGCGGTGAGGCGGGCCTGTTCGACGTACTCGGCGCCCAGGCGTGCCCACAGCGCCGCGTCCTCGGGCACCTGCCGCAGCCGCTCCTGGTCTGCGGTGATCGTGCGCGTCAGCGAGCCGTCGGGGCCGGACCGGCTGCCCGGGGGCGGGGCGGTGTCCGCCGAGAGGCGGTGGACGCCGGGTCCGGTGCGGTCGAGTGCCCCGATCGCGGCCAGGCCGCCGCACAGCGCGATGGTGGTGAGCAGCAGGGGCAGGCGGCGCATGGGGGTCCTTCGGCGGTGCGGTGCGATGTGTGGGTGCGGTGCGGTGCGGTGCGGTGCGGTGGGTGCGGGCCGGGTGGGTGGCCGGCGGCGGTGCCGTCGGCCACCCACCCGGCGGGGAAGGTCAGTTGGGCTGGTTGACGGCCTTGTCGTACGGCAGCGCGAGGTAGGGGAAGGTGGTGCCGAACGGCTTGTCGGCGGTGTTGACCTTGTCGCCGGCGGCGAGCGCGGGGATGAGGTGGCCCGGGGTGGCGCCCTCCATCACCTGGAGGGCGATGTCGACGACGTCGTCGGTGAGGCGGCGGCCGTTGGGGAAGCCCTGGAGATCACCGTCGAGGACGCCGAGCCGGTCGGGGTTCGGGGTGACCGGGGTGGACATGTTGAGGCGGAGTTCCTCGGCGGGGACGAACTTCTTCGGGTCGATGTCCCGGTTCATCAGCTGCGAGTTCAGGTCCACCTGGAAGGGGCCGCCGGTGGCCTTGGCGATGCCGGTGAGGAAGATCTCCTGGAGGTCGGTGCGCGGGGTGGCCGGGGCCGGGAGGCCGTAGATCGCCTGGATCAGCTGCGGCAACTCGGGGTTCAGGACCTTGTCGACCACGGCGGGCTGGTTGTGGTCCTCGGACGGCGGGAGGGAGTTGAAGGCGTCCTTGAGGCCGGCGGGCAGGACGACCTCGTTGACGAGCGGGTTGCCGAGGCGGGAGACCTGGACGAACTTGCCGGCCGGCTCGGCCTTGCCGGGGCTGAGCTTCAGGGTCTGCTTCTCGGTGCTGGACCAGACACCGATGACGGGGTTGCGGGTCGCGTCGCCCTTGTAGGCGAGGCGGCTCTTGGGTACCTGGATGGACAGGGAGTTGACGTTGTACCCGGCGAGGGTGTTCTGGCCGACCTCGGAGAGGTTGCCGCCGTAGAGCAGGTCGAAGACCCGCAGGTCGAGGAAGAACGGGTCGGCGGCCTGGGTGGCCACGGTCTGTCCTCCACCCGGCAGTTGCACGGTGGCCTGCCGGCGCAGCCCGGCGTAGTCGGGCATGGAGGCGCGGCCGGTGTCGGACGGGGCGGCGGTGCCGTGCTCGACCAGGGTGACCGGGTCGCAGCCGGGGCGCAGTTCCTGGAGCGTGTAGTACTGGCGGAACAGCAGGGTGGGGTCGGTGAGGTTCTTCACGACGCCGTTGTTGTAGAGGAAGGTGTTGGTGCCGCGCCGGTCCTCGGTGTGGAAGGTCCAGCGGTAGGTGAGGTCGGGCTTGCCGGTGCCCTGGGAGTCGATGTTGATGTCGTAGTGCGCGCCGTCGGCCCAGGGGTAGAAGTTGGGGCCGCCGTTGGGCTCCTGGAACGGCAGCCAGTTGGCGACCAGGGTGACGGTGTCCTGGTTGTCGGGGCTGGTGAAGGCGTAGACGTCGGTGTTGTCGACCTGCGGGTCGGCCGCGATCAGCGGCGCCTCGCGGTGGCTGGAGGCGTTGCCGGTACCGGCGCCGGATCCGAGGATCGCGGTGCCGGCGAGCGCGAGGCTCATGCTGGTGAGGATCGCGGCGGTACGGGCGGTCGGGCTTCTGCGGGCAGGTCGGCGCGTGACGTTCATGCGGGTGGGGTTCTCGCTTCCGTGACGGGCGGGTGTTCCGCTCCGGGCCGGGGGCGGCGGAGCGGGGATCCGGCTGGGCAGCCGCACTCGGCACTGTGGACCGGATCCCGTCACGGCTTCGCGAGCGGTGCGGGCGTGGTTGGGTCGCCTCACTCCCATGGGCCAGCGACGTCACCCGCCCGGGTGCACACCACTCGTTTTTCGTCCGCGTCGACGTCCCTGACGCGGCCTCAGCCTTCGTTCGTAGCGGCCAGGGGCGCGGCGACCGGGGCCGGCACGCCCCATTTCTGCTCGATCCGGGCGAACCTCCACACCGCGAGCGCGATCACCCAGGTGGCGAAGAACAGGCCGACGATCACGAAGCCGACCGTGTTGAGGTCCAGCCCGGACACCCAGTCCCAGAAGGCACCGTGCAGGTCGAGCTTGTCGGCGAGCAGGCCCAGCAGTTCGACTGTGCCGATGATGAGCGCGACGGCGACCGACAGCCCAGTGATGGTCAGGTTGTAGTAGATCTTGCGGACCGGCTTGGAGAACGCCCAGCCGTAGGCGAAGTTCATGAACGACCCGTCGATGGTGTCCAACAGGCACATCCCGGCGGCGAACAGCACCGGCAGGCACAGGATCGCGTACCACGGCAGACCCGACGCGGCCCCGGAACCGGCCAGCACCAGCAGGGCGATCTCGGTCGCGGTGTCGAACCCGAGGCCGAAGAGCATGCCCAGCGGGTACATCTGCCACGGCTTGCCGACCGACCGGGTCACCCGGCCCAGCACCCGGTTCAGCAGGCCTCGTCTGTCCAGCTGCTCCTCCAGCGCGCTCTCGTCCAGGTGCCCGGAGCGCATCTGCCGGAACACCTTCCAGATGCCGACCAGGACGACGAGGTTGACGATCGCGATCAGGTACAGGAACGAGCCGGACACCGCCGTGCCGATCAGGCCGGTGACCCGGTGGAGGCCGGAACCGTCGTCCTGGAGGGGGCCGGCGAGCGACTTCACGCCGAAGGAGAGCAGGACGGCGAGGGCGAACACGATGGACGAGTGCCCGAGGGAGAACCAGAATCCGACGGAGAGCGGCCGCTTGTGCTGCTCCATGAGCTTGCGGGTGGTGTTGTCGATCGCGGCGATGTGGTCGGCGTCGAAGGCGTGCCGCATGCCGAGGGTGTAGGCGGTGACGCCGATTCCGACACCGAAGCTCTTCTCCCCGACGGTGTGGTGCTCGGGCGCGACGACGGCGACCAGCGTGACCCAGCCGATCACGTGCAGCGCGACGACGAAGGCCCCCATCCCGGCCAGACGCCGCCACTCCTGACGGGTGATCGACGCCACGGCGGCCGAGCGGAGGGATCTCGGCGGGTCCTGGGAGGGGGAGACGGATGAGGAGGCCATGAGTGTCCTTCCTGCATCTGCATCTGCATCTGCTGCACTGCAGTCGGTGCGCTGAGCTCGTAGGAGCACTATGGAGGCAACAAGGAGTCCTGTCACGGGGCGCGCCGGGGGTGCGAGGAGGTGCACACCGGCGCCTTGCCGCAGGTCCGCCGGGCTGCGGCCATCCGTTCGATGCGTGGGAACGGGTGTCCGGAGGTGATGCCCCGGCGGAGTGATGCCGTCGCCCGGGCCGGAGTGGTGCCAATCCCGAGCCACCCCCGGGCCCGGATGGTGTGCGTCGGGCAATCGCGCCCGCATCCCCTTCCTGCCGGGCCGGGCTTCGCCGCGGCGGCCGGCCCCGTCCCCGGAGGCCCAGCGTGGCGGTTCCCCGATTCCTCGCCCGGGCAGGTGTGGCCGTGTCGGGCACGCTGTTCCTGCTCGGCGTCGCCGTAGCCGCCGCCGACGCCCATCCACTGGGGAACTTCTCCCTCAACCACTACCTCGGCTTCATCGTCCACCCCGACAGCCTGGAGGTCCTCGCCGTCACCGACGCCGCCGAGATCCCGACCCTCCAGGAACAGCCGAGGATCGACCGCAACGGCGACGGCACCGTCGACGACGCCGAACGCACCGCCTGGGCCACCGAGCAGTGCGCCCGGACCGCACAAGGCCTCCAGGTGACGACCGACCGGGCGGCCGCGGCCCTGACCTGGCGAACGGACTCCGCGCGGTTCCGGTACGAGGACGGATCGGCGGGCCTGCGCACCAGCCGCCTGGAGTGCGTCCTCCGGGCCGACCTGCACCTCCCGGCCGACGGCACCACGGTGCGGGTCACCAGCGGGAGCGACCCGAGCCGGGTCGGATGGAACGAGATCACCGCCCGCGGCGACGGGACCACGCTCGATCGCACCGACGTTCCGGCCCAGTCGGTCTCCAAGGAACTGCGGGACTACCCCCGCGGCCTGCTCGACAGCCCCAGTGGCGTCACCCGCGCCCAGTTCCACGCCCGTCCCGGCGACGACGCGGCACCCGCCCGCGAGGCGAGCGTGACGGCGGACGGCTCCGGGCCCACGGCCTGGCTCGCCGGCCTCGACGCCCGCCTCACCGAACTCGGCGCCACCCGGCGGCTCACCGTCCCCCTCGGCCTGCTGGCCGTCCTCCTGTCGATCGTGTTGGGCGCCGGACACGCGCTGCTGCCCGGACACGGCAAGACCGTGATGGCGGCCTACCTCGCGGGCCGTCGCGGCAGCACCCGCGATGCCGTCACCGTCGGTGCCACCGTCACCGTCACCCACACCGCCGGCGTCCTCGTCGTCGGCCTGTGCCTGACGGCGTTCTCCTCGCTGGCCGGCGACGTCCTGCTCGGCTGGCTGGGCGTCCTCAGCGGCGCCCTGGTCGCCGTCGTCGGCGCCGGCCTGCTGCGGGACGCGGTCCGGCGCGCCCGAAGTGCCCGAGCGCACGAGCACCTCCCGCACTCCCACGGGGGCCCGGGCAGCGAACCCCTCAGGGAACTCGCGCACGTGTCCGCGGTACCCGCACCGAACGGTCACCACGACCATCCGCACTCCCACGACCATCCGCACTCCCACGACCACGCACACGACCACACCCACCCCGACCACCCGCACCCTCATCGGCACGAACACCACCACGGGCACCACGGTCACCGGCACGGCTTGTTCGGAGGCGGCCACCATCACCACCACGACTCCGCGGCCCCCGGCCGCCGCCGCCTCATCGGCCTCGGGATTGCCGGCGGCCTGGTCCCCAGCCCCTCGGCCCTGGTGGTCCTGCTGGGCGCCGTCGCCCTCGGCCGGACCCTCTTCGGCGCGGCCCTGGTGGTCGCCTACGGCCTGGGCATGGCGGCCACCCTCACCGCCGTCGGCCTGCTCCTGGTCCGCCTCGGCGACCGGCTCGCGGGCACGGCGGAAGGCCCCGTCGTCGGCCGACTACGTCGAATCGCCCCCTACAGCGCCCTGCTGACCGCCCTGCTGATCCTGATCGTGGGGCTGGGACTGGTCGTCCGAAGCCTCCCCTCGACCCTGTGAACACCAGCCCCACCGGAGGCCGATCACCATGACCACCCGCCGCGCGCACCTGCTGTGCCTGGTCCTCCTCACCGCTCCGCTGCTGGCGGCCTGCGGCGACGAGCCGGGCGGCAGCTTCGACGCCCAGCCCGGCACGCCGTCCCCGTCCTGCATCCTGCACCAGAGCCAGGAGCCGGGCACCGACTACACCGGCGGGGAGAAGTCCGATCCGCGAGCGGTGCTGGAGATGATGCGCTTCTACACGGCCAACGGGACCAAGAGGTACTGCGACGGCAAGCCGCCGAGCGACACCGACCGCCGCTGGACCGACCTGTACGCCGGCCTCGGCGGCGACCCGAGCCGCGTGGCGCAGCCGAAGTAGGAGACGACGCGCCCGTCCCTCAGCCCGCGGCCCCGAGTTCGGTCAACGCGGCGCGGGCGGCCGGGGCGTGCAACGGGTGGAACGCCGGGTTGATCGCCAGCGCGGTCTCCAGCTCGGCGCGCGCCCGGCCGAGCTGCCCGAGCCCCTGCAGGATCACGGCACGGTGGTAGTGGAAGAGGGCGTTGCGCATCCCCAGGGCCAGGGCCTCGTCGGACTGCGCCAGCGCCTCCTGGTCGCGGCCGCCGGCGTGCAGCGCCCAGGCGTAGGCGTCGTGCATCTCCAGGAACGGCCTTGTGGTCAGGCCGTGTTCGGCGATGGCGAGGGCTTCGGCGGGGTCGCCGTGGTCGGCCTCGAACAGCGCCGCGTCGGTGTCGAGGGCGACGCCGTTGTCGGTGAACAGCCGCTGCTCGGCGCGGAACACCTGGTACTGCTGCTGCGCCTCGGCCGTGCGGCCCAGGGACTGGAGCAGTTCGCCGAGTTCGAGCACGTACTCGGGCTGGGGGACCAGCGTGACGGCCCGCCGGAGGTCCGCGACGGCGGAGGCGGTGTCACCGAGGGCAGCTTCGGCCTTGGCCCTGGCCTCCAGGAGCGAGGCGGTGCCGGGCGCGGTGCGCAGGCCCGCGTCGGCGTGGGTGAGCGCGGTCTTCGGGTCGCCGTTGTCGAGGGCGAGCTGGCTGAGGTGGTAGCGGGCGAAGGCTCGGTCGGCAGGGGTGTTGGCGTCGTCGAGTGCCCGCGTCATGGCGGCGGTGGCCGCCGTCGGGTCGCCGCGCAGCTCCCACGTGTAGGAGGCACGGGCCAGCGACGGGGTGCCCGGCTTGAGGTCGACCATGCGCTGCACCGCGTCGAACGACTCCGGGTACCGGCCGAGCTGGGTGTAGGCGTCGGCGAGGGTCCCGTAGAGGGTGGAGCTGTCCGGGTTCACGGTGATCGCCCGCTGCGACCAGTCGAGGGCCGCGGTGAAGTCGTGCCGGGCGGCGTCGAGGGCGGCCATGCCGGCCATGGCGGTGAAGTTCTCGGCCGGGTCCGTCTCCAGCGACCGGGTGAGGACGGCTTCCGCCTTCGGGTAGTAGGACGGGTCAGCGGTGATCTTGGCCTGCTGGACGTAGGCCAGGCCGAGGGACGCCATGGCGAGGGCGTCCGAGGGGACCGTCCTCAGGTGCTCCTGCAGGCCCCGGATGTCCGCGTCCAGGCCGGTGCCGGTCGCGTCCCGGCCGGTGCCCGCCTGCTCGGAGGCGGCTCGGGTGCCGTCGCCCTGAGGGGCCGGCCCGAGGCCGCCGGCGAGGAACAGCCCCACGCCGAGGGCGGTGGCTACGGCGGCCGGCAGCAGACGGCGGCGTCGGTTCACGGCGGACTCCAGGTGGAAGCGGGTCGGTGCGGCTGTTCGGTCAGGCGGCCGGGGTGTCGGTGCGGGCCGGTGAGGCGAAGACCACCAGGTTGGAGAGGTACTCCCGGCTGGCCCGGTCGTAGGCGCCCCCGCAGGTGATGAGCCGCAGACTCGGGTCCGCAGTGGACCCGAACACCGTGTCGTCGGGGAACTCGTCCTTGGCGTAGCTGCGCAGGGCCTGGACGGTGAAGAGACCGGTGGTGCCGTCGGCCGCGTCCACGGCGACGGTGTCGCCCGGGCGTAGGGCGGACAGGTCGCTGAACACGGCCGGTCCGGTGAGGGAGTCGACATGGCCGACGATCACCGCGGTACCCGGGTCCCCGGGGGCGGGCCCCTGGCTCCACCAGCCGGCGACCGCAGGGTCGCCCGGTGTGCCGAGGTGTCCGTCGCCCTGGACCTGAAGGTCGGTGAGCGGGCTGTCCACCCCGATCCGGGGTATCCGTATCCGCACCGGCGGTATCTGACGGCTCGTGGGTGCCGGGCCCGCGATGCCGTGGCGCGTCGTGTCGGACGGCTGCCCGGGGATGTCGCCGATGTCCTGGACCGCAGCCGGTCCCGGGCTTCCCGATCCGGTGGCGAGGCTCACCGTGCCGGCGCCGGTCAGGGCGAGGCCGAGAGCCAGCGTGGCCACGGCGGTGCTCCGGCTGAGACGGCTGCGCGCGTGCCCGGGCCGTCGGCCCCTCGCGAGGAGGGGTCGACGGCCGCGGCTGAACGGAGGTGTCACCGCTGGGCGCTGTGCCGTCGGCGCAGCATGAAGACGGCGGCCGCGGTGAGCAGGACCCCGCCGCCCAGCGCACTGGCGCCGGCGATCGGGAAGCCGCCCAGGGACAGGCCGCCGAGGCCGGCGGCGACGCCGCCGCCGGGGTTGCCGGAGGTGGCCTGGTTGACGGCGGCGGTGTTCGGCAGCGCGACGTAGGGGAAAGCCGTGCCGAAGGCGTGGTCGTTGGCGTTCACGCCGTCACCGGCGGCCAGGGCGGGCACGATCGTTCCGGTCTGTGCCGCGCCCTCCAGGGCCTGGAGTTCGATGTCGACGACGTCGTCGGCGAGGCGGCGGCCGTTGGGGAAACCGGCCAGGTCCTTGGCGAGGACACCGAGGCGGTTGGGGGACGCCGCCGGCGGGACGGACATGTTGAGACGCAGTTCCTCGCTGGGCAGGAACGCGTCCTTGCTCACGTCGGCGTTGAGGAGCTGGGAGTTGAGGTCGGCCTGGATGGGACCGCCGGAGTTCTTCGAGATCCCGGTGAGGAAGATCTCCACCAGGTCGTTGCGCGGGGTGGCGGGCGCCGGGATGCCGTAGACGCTCTGGATGAGCTTCGGCACGATCGGGTCCTTGACCTTGTCGACCACCGGGGTGACGGTGGCGTCCTTCTCGGGGCTCAGCGCGTTGAAGGCGTCCTTGTACTTGATCGGGACCACGACCTCGTTGACCAGCGGGTTGCCGAGCCGGGAGACCTGCCGGAAGCCCTCGCCGCCCTTGTCGTCCTTCGTGCCCTCGCCGCCCTTGTCACCGCTGCCGACGACCGTCGCGCCCCTGCGGTCGGTGGTGGACCACACGCCGATCACGGGGTTGCGGGTCGGGTCGCCCTTCAGCGCGAGGTCCTTCTTGGGAACCTGGATGGCGATGGTGTTGACGTTGTAGCCGCTCAGGGTGTCGTGCCCGGACTCCTTGAGGTTCCCGCCGTAGAGCAGGTCGAAGACCCGCAGGTCGAGGAAGAACGGGTCATCAGCCTGCCCGGCGTAGGTCTGCCCGCCGCCGGGCAGGTCGAACGTCGCCTGCTTGCGCAGCGACGCGTAGTCGGGCATCGAGGCCTGGCCCGTGTTCGACGGTGCAGCGACCGCGTCCTTGAGGAGGGTCTTCGTGGACCCGTCCGCACGGGTCTCCGTGAGGGTGTAGGTCTGGCGGAAGTTCAGCGTCTGGTCGTCCAGGTTGTTCACGACACCCGTGTTGTAGAGGAACTGGTTCGCGTCGTCGCGGTAGTGGTTGCTGAACGTCCAGGTGTAGGTGGTGTCGGCCTTGCCGTCACCATCGGCGTCGATCTTGATGTTGTAGCGCGCGTCGTCCGCGAACGCGTAGAAGTTCGGCCCGCCGTTGGGCTCCTCGAAGGGGATCCAGTTCGCGATCAGTGTGACGGTGTCCGGCTTGTCGGGACTGACGAAGGCGTACACGTCGGTGTTGTCCGCGCGGGGATCACCCGCGATCAGCGGCGCCTCACGGTGGCTGGAGGCGGAACTGACACCGGGCGCGAGACCGGCGAGGGCACCGGCGGCGGCGAGGGCGAGCGCGCCCATCCCGGCCAGCGGCCGTTCGGCGCGGCGCGCGAGGGAGGGCCGGCGGGGCGAATGGGGAGGCTGCATGGTCCGTCTTTCGAGAGGATGGTCCGGACGGTTGATGTGCCGCGCCTGACCGGCACACCGGTCTCGCGGACGTCGAGTGACGCCGCTTCCGGGTGCGGCGAGCTCCGTGGCGCCGTCACCATGACCGGGCGCGACGCGCGTGCGTGGCCGACGCCGGGCATCCCGCGGCCGGACGGTGGCGCGAACGTCCACTGCCGGACGGAAGGTGGTGAGCCCTTCATAAAGTCATCACATACCGGGTTGCCGTGCCTACCGCATTGCGCCGTTCGGGAGTCGGGGCAGCCTGCGGTCCTCCCGGCCGAGGCGATCAGGTACGGGGCGGCAGCCCGGTGGTGAGGTCCGCTCGGCACGCCGGTCTGCTCGGCGCGCCGGCCAGGTCGGCGACGGACCGGTGGACCCCTTCCTCGTCGCGGACCCCGGCGGCCGCCTCCCGCGCCGCGACCGGCTGCCCGGCACGGTGCTCGCTGCGCAGCCCGGAAAGAGGCAGCCCCGACACGCAGAAGTGCCCCGCCCCACCGGCTGGTGGGGCGGGGCACCGTCGGTGCCTCAGCTGCTGGTGGTCAGCAGACGGTTGGCGAGGGCGTCGGCGAGGCGGTAGGCCTCGTCGGCGGAGAGGGTGCGGCAGATGGCGTCCGCCAGTTCCTCGACGTCGTGCCAGTCGACGGCGTCGAGTCCCTCCTGGGAGGTGGTGTCGGCCGGCTTCTCGCGCTGTTCCGGCATCGCGAGCGGCTCGGAATTTTCCGCGGAAAATCGGTCGGTGCTCGCAGCGGCTTCCGCGCTCGCACGCGGAGCCTGCGGGGCGGGTGCCGGACGGGGCGCCGCGGGCGCCACCGGCTCCGCCGCCGGGGGTGTCACGGACGGCGTCGCCTCCGCGGCCGGCTGGGTGGCCGGTGCGGGGGTGACCACCGGCTGCGGAGCCGGAGCCGGAGCCGGCTCGTTGGCGGCCGGGGCCGGGGCCGGGGCCGGGGCCGGGGCCGGGGCAGCGGCGGGAGCGGCCTTGACCGGATCCTTGGCCGAGGCCTTCGCCTGCAGCCTGGCCGCCCGCTTCGCGGCGACGGCGTCGGCGTCGGCCTGGAGCAGGTGGTCCAGTTCCGCGGTCTGTTCGGCGAGGGACATCTCGTCGATGCCCTTCACCGATCCGAGCCGGCGGGCGACGTTGATGGAGATGCCCTCGTCGCCGCGTGCCTTGGCCCGCACCTGGCGCTGGAGTTCCGGGTGGAGCTTCAGCAGGTTCTTGCGGTGCGAGATCCAGCTCTGGGACCAGCCCTCGGCCTCGGCTGCCTCCTTGGCGGTGGGGTACTGCGCCACGATGAGCAGGACCGCGTTGGCTTCTTCGATGGGGTCGAAGTCCTTGCGGGCCATGTTCTCGTCGAGCGCGGCCCGCAGCAGGGTCGCCTTGGACTCCGCGACCGTGTCGTCGACGACGACGAGCAGTTGCTCCCGCCCGTACAGTGCGGCGGCGGCGCGGCGGCGGTTGCCGTTGACGATGATGACGTCCTGCGGTCCCGCGTCGAGGGTCTGCCGGTCCTCGGGCCACAGCCGGAGGTAGGCGGCGGGGGTGACGGCGAGGCAGCTCTGGAGCTGGCGGTCCTTGATGCTCGCCAGGTCGGAGAGGTCGCCGAGTTCGTCGCGGGGGTTGCGCGGGTTGGGGAGGCAGTTGGCGGTGGGGACCCACCGGGCCGGGGTGTCAGTCGCGGTGGCGCCGGTGTTGGCGCTGTCCACGCCCGGGGCGTCGACGACCGGGTCGGCGGCCATCGACGCGAACGAGACGCGACGGCCGGCCATCAGCGGCCCCCGTAACCGAGTTCGAGGGACAGGCGGAAGAAGTCCTCACGGGCCCGGTAGGCGGTGCCGCTCTCCTTGTACTGGGTGACGACGGTGCCTTCGGCGACCGCCCGCGAGTGGATCTTGTAGCGGCGCAGGACGGTCTTGGCGCGGGGCCAGCCCTTCGCCGCGATGTACGCCTCGGTGTCCTCCAGGTCGGCGCGGCCGTCCCGGGGGTCCCAGTTGTTGATGACGATCCGGAAGGGGATGTCCATCGGTTCGATGACCTTCTGGATGGTCCGGGCCGTCGGGTCGAAGCACAGCGGCTCGGTGATCATCGGGACCAGGACGTCATCTGCTATTTCCAGGGCCCGGCGCAGGATCTCCTCGTCGGCGAGGGTGCCCGGGGTGTCGATGAAGATGTGCTCGTACTCGTCCTTCTCGCCGAGGACGTCGAACGTGCAGGCCGCGAGGTTGACCGTGGTGGTGGTCTTGCCCACGCCGCCCTTCTGGTTGGCGATGACGTGGATCTTCGCGCCGGTGTTCTTGAGGTTGATCAGCTGTTCGGCATGGTCGTGCGCCGCCATGAAGTCGAAGGGCAGGTTGTCGCCCACTCTCTCCGCCCAGACGACGGCGGACCCCTGGGGGTCGGTGGACACGACAAGCACGGATGGCTTCATGATGTTCCGTTCTCTCCGTGGGCTTCCCGGGCGGACTGCCCGGTACTGCGGACGCCCGCCGCTCGAAGTCGTGAACGGCGAACAGGAACAGCATCCCAGAAGATCAACTTGGATCGTGACGCGACCCGCCTGTGTTCGCGCACAATGATCGGATCCGGGACCTGATTGCTCACCGGAAACCGCTGGTCCCGCGGTGGGGAAGGCGGTCCGCCGACGGCGATCCGCGGCCCGTGGACCACCGGGGCGGAGGGGGGAGGGAACGGGAATCGGGCACGGCGCCGCCGTATCGCGCACTCCGGAATTCCGGCGGAAGCGGCGTTCCGGCATTCCTGACGGATCGACGGATCGACGGATCGGTTGATCGACCGAACCACGAATCGGCGGGTCCACGAATCGACCGATCGGAAACCGGCGGATGCCGGCGGAACCCGTCGGAATTCCCCCGATTCACGCGGCCGCGTCGGACCGCCGGGTGCCGCCGCGCCGCTGCCCACCGCGAACGGGCCCTCGGACGTCCCGATCACGACCGCGCGTCGCGCGTCGTCGTGCCCCTGTGCCACCCGGCCCCCGGCTGTCTGTCCCGCCTGCTCTGTCCGCCCGCGGGCCTGCTCGGCCCAACGGCTGTTCCCAGGAGGGGAGTCGAGAATCTGACGATGCGTCAGACCTCGATCCGCGCACGGCCGACGGGAGATAAGCGGGAGACACGGAGGAGATGCGCCCTCTACGGTGCGAACATGTCACTGATCAGGAAGTTCCAGGTCACGTTCGATTGCGCGGAGCCCGTGCGCGTCGCCCGCTTCTGGTGCGAGGTACTGGGGTACGTCATGGCGCCGCCGTCGACGGAGTTCGCCACGTGGGAGGAGTACGACCTCTCCCAGCCGCCGGAGAAGCGGGGGTCGTGGTGCGCGTGCAGCGATCCCTCGGGGGTGGGACCGCGCCTGTACTTCCAGCGCGTTCCCGAAGGCAAGACCGTCAAGAACCGGGTCCACCTCGACGTGCGGGTCGGCACCGGGCTCGTGGGCGAGGAACGCCTCGCCACGCTCGAAGCCGAGGCCGAGCGACTGCTCGCGTTCGGCGCGGTGCGCGTGGAGGTGCTGTACGACGGCACCGACTCGTGCATCGTGATGCAGGACGTCGAGGGCAACGAGTTCTGCGTCGACTGAGCGGGCGGCTCGCCGGCGGTCAGCGCGGGAGCGCCCACTCCGGCCTCCACGTGCCGGGGGCGTCGTGGCCGGTGACCGTGGCGGCGAAGTGGGCGCGGAGGGTGGCCAGCGCGGGGTGGGGGTTGTCGCGGTGCCACAGGAGGGAGTGCGGGTAGACGGGGGTCGGGTCGGTGACCGGGATGCGGCGCAGGCCGTGGCCGGCGGGCCACACCAGGCGGGTCTGCTCGCTCATGAAGGTGGCCAGGGCCGGGGTGTCGGCGATGGTGTCGAGGAGCGCGTCGGAGCCGAAGTTGGGGCCGGTCGCCTCGATGGTGAGGCCGTACGCGGCGACGAGGTCGTCGTAGTAGGCGCCCCATTCGGTGCCGGGGACGATGCCGGGCATCCAGATCCGGTGGCCGACGAGGTCGGCGACGGTCACCGACCTGGCGCCGGCCAGCGCGTGGGCGGGGCCGGTGAGGAGCTGGAGCGGTTCGTCGAGGACCCGGACGGACGCGATGTCCTCGGGCAGGGGCCGGCCGGGCGCGGCGACGGCCCGGAAGGACGCGTCGACCGTGCCGGACCGGATGGCGGCGACGGCCGTCTCGATCTCGAACAGCATCAGCACGTCGAGGTCGACGTCCGGGTGCGCGCGGTGGAAATCGCGCATCAGGCCGGACACCGCGCCGCGTGAGTTGATCACGTCGACGCGCAGCGCGCGGTGGCCGGCGCGCACGGAGGCGACCGCGCGTTCCGCGACGCGCAGCAGTTCGCGCGCGTGCGGCAGGAAGGCCTGCCCGTCGATGGTGAGCTCGGCTCCGCGCGGGGTGCGGGTGAACAGCCGGACGCCGAGGTCGCGCTCCAGCGCGGCGACGCGTTTGGAGACGGCCTGCTGGGTGACGGCGAGGTCGACGGCGGCCTTCTGGAACTGGCCGGCTTCCGCGATTGCGGCGAAGGTGCGCACTGCTTCGAGGTCCACGCCGACCCACCCTAGTGGACAACCACTGGTTGTGTGAGGTGGGCGAGATGGTTGTTTGACCTGCCATTGTGCCGCCCGATTAGCTCTTACCGGTCAACTTCGCTTTGTTCGGTTGGGACGTCGAGGGAGCAATCACATGCTGGGCAGGAGGCGGCTGGGCCGGCAGTTCGGCTGGCTGTGGGCGGCGTACGCGGTGAGCGCGTACGGGTCGGGGCTGGGATTCGGGGCCCTGCCGATGATCGCCGTGCTGGTGCTGCACGCCGGCCCGGCGGAGGTGTCCGTGCTGTCCGCGGTGGGGCCCGCGGTGGGCGCGCTGATCGCCGTGCCGCTGGCGCCGTGGGTGGAGTTCCGGCGAAAACGGCCGGTGATGATCGCGACGGACCTGACCCGGTTCGCAGCCATGGCGACGATCCCGGTCGCCTACGCCTTCGGGTGGCTCGGCTTCGGCCAGCTGCTCGTGGTCTCGATCGTGGTCGCCGCGGCCAAGATCGCGTTCGGCGCGGCCAGCGGTGCCCACCTCAAGGCCCTCGTCCGGCCGGAGGACCTGCTGGTGGCCAACGCGCGCTTCGAGTCGACGAACTGGAGCTCCATCGCGGTCGGGCCACCGCTGGGCGGGGCGGCGATCGGTCTGTTCGGGCCGGTCACCACCGTGCTGGCCGACGCGCTCAGCTACCTGCTCTCCGCGCTCGGCATCGCCGCGATCGGCGGCCGGGAGGAGACGCCGCGGCCGGCCGGGGACGACCGGCTCCGGGCGGGCGCCCTGCTCGACGGCTGGCGGCACATCCTGGGAGACCCCGGCCTGCGGGCCCTCTACCTCAACAACGTGCTCGTCTCCGGCCTGATCATGGCCACCGAGCCGGTCCTCGCGGTGCTCCTGCTCCGCCAACTCGACTTCGCGCCTTGGCAGTACGGCCTTGCCTTCGCCGCGCCCTGCCTCGGCGGACTCGTCGGCTCGCGGCTCGCCCGCCGGGTCGTGGCCCGGTACGGCCGGGACCGGGTCTTCCGGACCGTCGGCACCCTGCGCGCCGTCTGGCTGATCGGCCTGGCCTTCGTCCGCCCCGGCATCGTCGGCCTCGTCACCGTGATCGCCGTCGAGCTGGCGATCATCGTCAACATGAGCCTGTACACCCCGGTGCTCGCCACCTACCGCCTCGAACGCACCCCCGGGCACCTCGTCGCCCGCACCCTGTCGGCCTGGTCGATCGGCCAGCAGACGGCCATCGCCGTCCTCACCGCGCTCGGCGGACTGCTCGCCGACGCCACCGGGCCGCGCACCGCCCTGGCGGCCGCGGGACTGCTCATCCTGGCCACCCCGCTGCTGCTGCCCCGGCGCGACCAGGTGGCGCGGCAGGAGCCGGAACCGGCCGGCAGCCACGCGTGACGCACGTCGGGGCCCCGCGCTCCGACGGACCGGTATCAAACCCAGCGGGCACCGATCCCACCGAGCACCACCCGTCAAGGAGGACACCCACGTGAGCACGACCCCCGCACTCGACCCCGCGCACACAGCCCTGCTCGTCCTGGACTGCCATCCCGCGGTCCTCGCGGCCCTGCCCGGGGACGGCGCCCGCGAGGCTCTGCTCGACCGCGTGGAGGAAGCGGTCGCCGCCGTACGTGCCGCCGGCGGCACCGTCGCCCACGTGCGGGTCGGCTTCACCGAGGACGACTGGGCGGCCGTCCCGGACGCCAACACGTCCTTCGGTCCGGTGGCGCGGTACCGCGCCCTGCATCACGAGGACCCCGCCACGGCCGTCCACGAGCGCCTGGCCCCCCGGGCCGGCGACATCGTTGTGCGCAAGACGCGCTTCGGCGGCCTGTCCACGACCGACCTCGACCGGCGGCTGCGCGAGCGCGGCATCACCACGCTGGTCGTGGCCGGCGTCAGTACCGGCGGCGCCGTCCTGTCCACCGTCGTCGACGCCGCGGACCGCGACTACCGGCTCCACGTCCTGTCCGACGGGGTGGCCGACCCGGACCCGGAGGTCCACGATCTCCTGCTCCGCCGGGTCCTGCCCTCCCGGGCCGGCATCCTCGACACCGCGGAACTGCGCGCGCTGCTCCGCGCCACCTGACCCACGACCCGCGCCCCGGGCCGCCCGCGCCGGGCACGCCGCTGGCCACCCGCTCCGCCGGGACGAGTCGGGCCCTGCCTGGTCCCGCAGGCAGGGCCCGTACCGGCGTGCCCGCGGGGGCAGTCGCGGGGACGCCGGGGCCGGAGGCAGGCCGGTCGGATCCTGCTGTACGCCTCGGTGAGGAAGTGGCGCATGATCTGCTCGATCTCGTCGAAGGTCGACTGGTCGGCGATCAGCGGCGGGGCGAACCGGACGACCGGGTCGCCGCGGTCGTCGGCGCGGCAGTAGAGCCCGTTGCCGAACAGCGCCTTGGACAGGTAGCCGTAGAGCACGCGCTCGCACTGCTCGTCGGTGAACGTGGTCTTCGCGGCCTTGTCGGTGACCGGCTCGACGCCGTAGAAGTAGCCGTTGCCGCGGACGTCGCCGACGATCGGCAGTTCGCGCAGCTCGTCCAGCGTCTTGAGGAAGTTGCCCTCGTTGACCAGCACGTGCTGGTTGATGCCCTCGCGCTCGAAGATGTCGAGGTTGGCCGGCGCGACGGCGGCGGAGACCGGGTGGCCGCCGAAGGTGTAGCCGTGCGGGAAGACGGCGTCGCCCTTGTGGAACGGCTCGGCGATGCGGTCCGAGATGATCGTGGCGCCGATCGGGGAGTAGCCGGACGACATGCCCACCGCCCTGGCTGCCCGTTCTGCCCGGAATCACCCGGCTGCTGCTCCGGCGGCTCGCCGCGCGGCGGGGCGTCGAGGTGCGCCATGAAGCGTGCCGGCCGCAGGACCCGGACAGCCTGGAGGTGTGGACGGTGAACGCGCTGCACGGCATCCGCCCGGTCACCGCCTGGCAGGACCGGGCGATGACGCCGGTCGCCCCCGACCGGGCCGCGCGCCGGCAGGCGGCGCTGCTCCGCGCGGCGACGCCCCGGGAGCAGCAGGATGGGTCGGACCAGCAGGGCGAGTGAAGTCGGCCGGGCGGTGATCCTGCTGACCGTCACCTCGGACGGGCGGGACGTCGTGACCGGCATGCGGACCGTCGTACGCCTGCCGTGAACCCGGACGACCTCCCCCCGATGCCCCCCGGGCCGCCCAGCGACAAGGACAAGACGCTGAACACCCACCACTCCTGGCGTGACCTGCCCGCCGCCCAGCAACCCGACTGGCCCGACCGCGCCGCCCTGCACGACGTCCTCGCCGAACTCGCGGGCTTCCCGCCGCTCGTGTTCTCCGGCGAGTGCGACCAGCTGCGCGCCCGGCTGGCCGCGGTCGCCCGTGGCGAGGCGTTTCTGCTCCAGGGCGGCGACTGCGCCGAGACCTTCGACGGCGTCTCCGCGGGGCAGATCGAGAACAAGCTGAAGACGTTGCTGCAGATGTCCGTCGTCCTGACCTACGCCGGATCCGTGCCGGTGGTCAAGATCGGCCGGATGGCCGGGCAGTACGCCAAGCCGCGGTCCCGCGACACCGAGGTGCGGGACGGCGTCGAACTGCCCGTCTACCGCGGCGACGCCGTCAACGCGCCGGAGTTCACCGCCCGCGCCCGCACCCCCGACCCGGACCGGCTCAGACGGACGTACCACGCCTCCGCCGCCACGCTGAACCTGATCCGCGCGTTCACCACCGGCGGCTACGCCGACCTGCACCGGGTGCACGCCTGGAACCGCGACTTCGTGGCGGGCTCCCCGGCCGGCGAGCGCTACCGGGACCTCGCCCACCGGATCGACTCCGCGCTGACCTTCATGCGGGCCTGCGGGATCGACCCGGCCGCCCTCAGGACCACCGAGTTCTACGCCGGCCACGAGGCCCTGCTGCTGGACTACGAGACCGCGCTGACCCGGACCGACTCGCGCAGCGGCGACCTCTACGACGTCTCCGGGCACATGGTCTGGATCGGCGAGCGCACCCGCCGGCCCGACGGCGCCCACGTCGAGTTCGCCGCCCGGATCCGCAACCCGGTCGCGGTCAAGCTCGGCCCGGACGCCACCCCGGACGACGCGCTCGCCCTGGTCGACCGCCTGGACCCGGACCACGAACCCGGCCGGCTCACCCTCATCACCCGGATGGGCGCGGACAAGGTCCGCGACCTGCTGCCGCCGCTGGTGGAGAAGGTCACAGCCTCGGGCGCGCCCGTGGTCTGGGCCTGCGACCCGATGCACGGCAACACCTTCTCCTCCGGGAGCGGCTACAAGACCCGCGCCTTCGACGACATCGCGGACGAGGTCAGGGGCTTCTTCGAGGTGCACCGCGCACTGGGCACCCACCCCGGCGGCCTCCACGTCGAGCTGACCGGCTGCGACGTCACCGAGTGCGTCGGCGGCGCCACCGCCATCAGCGATGCCGACCTCGCCCTGCGCTACGAGTCCGCCTGCGACCCCCGGCTCAACCGGAGCCAGTCCCTCGACCTGGCGTTCCTGGTCGCGGAACTGCAGGTCCGGGCACGGGAGCAGGAGCAGGAACGGGAGCGGGAGCAGACAGGGGCGACGGCGCAGGCGCGGCCACCGGCACACCCGGGGCCCGTCGGCCGGTGAACTCCGGGCGAGCGACGCCGCGGTGGTACGCGCGGCGCCGCGGACGCAGGCCCCCGGGAGGGAAGCGGAGCAGACCCGCCCCCGCCCCCGCCCCGGGGCCGTCGCCGCTCAGCGGTCCGCGATGCCCAGCGCCGTGCGGACCTCGCCGGCCAGCCGCGCGTCCAGGGAGCCCGTGGTCATCCGGTTCTTGACGAGCGCGAAGGAGAACCGGTGCGCCGGGTCGGCGAACGCCGTGCTGCCGCCCGACCCGCTGTGGCCGAAGCCGCCCGCCGGCCGCACCGGCGTGGTGCCGTCCCCGACCAGGAAGCCGTAGCCCATCGTCCACGGGATGCCCAGCGTCCGGTCCACGCCGCTCACCCGGCCCGTGGTCGCCTCCCGCAGGGTCGGCGCCGAGAGCAGCCGCACCCCCGCCGGCTCACCGCCGCCCGCCAGCGCCGCGTACAGCCGGGAGAGCGCACGCGCGGTCAGCACACCGTTGGCCGGCAGCGGCGTGCGCCGGAAGTCGGCACGGTTGGCCAGCCCGGCGACCGGGAACACGGCGCGCGGCGCGGCGACGAGGAACGGCGCCCCGGCCGGGATCGCCTCCAGCCGCGCCGCCCACCCGCCGTCGTCGCAGACGGCCACCCGCGACTGCAGGCGCTCCGGGGCGTGGAACAACAGGTCGTCGGCGATCCCGAGCGGCCCCGCCAGCTCCTCGCGCAGCAACTCGTCACAGCCCCGGCCGGTGGCCCGGCGCAGGATCTCGGCCACCAGCACCCCGAACGTCCAGGCGTGGTAGCCGACCGCGCTGCCCGGCTCCCACAACGGCGCCTGACCGGCCAGCCAGGCGGCCGTCGCCGGAAGGTCCAGCAGCCGTTCGGGCGTCACGTCCGCCGGCAGCTGCGGCAGCCCGGCCGAATGGGAGAGCACCTGGCCCAGCGTGACCCGCTCCTTGCCGGCCGCGCCGAACTCCGGCCAGTACCGGGCCACCGGCTCCCCGTACGCCAGCACCCCCCGGTCCACCAGCACCGCCACCAGGGCCGCCGCCACCCCCTTCCCCGTCGACCAGGCGGGCACCAGCGTGTCCGGCCCCATCGGCCGGCCCCCGGCCTCGTCGGCCGCGCCCGCCCAGGCGTCCACCACCAGCTCGCCGTCCAGCCACGCGGCCACCTGCACCCCGAGCTCCGCACCGGACCCGGTGACCTCGCCCAGGATCTCCTCGACCCGCCGCTGCGCCGCGTTGTCCGGCGCCGTTCCGCTCCCCATTGCTCCCTCGTCCCCCTTCGTCCGTTGCCGGACCCCGTGGAGAACGGGGCCCGCTCACGGACTCCAACTCGGCCGACCACCGGAACGATCCCGCCCCGCAGCCGCAGCCGGTGGGCAGGTGGGCGCGTGGCGGGCCGGCAGCCGCAAGCTGATGACGGCGTTCGCCGAACGCGCCCTGCGTGACGTACCGGCCGGCAGCCCGCTCGCCGGGATCCACCTGCACGCGCTGCGTGAGCGCACCCGGCGCTTCGGCCTCTCGGCGCTTCCGTCCTCGCGCGCGGCCGAGGACCGGCTGGAAAGCGTCGCCCGGTCGTCGGACCTCGTCCCCGACGACGACCGGCGTGTGCAGCGACTGCGGCACCTGCCGGCCCGATACCTGCTCAAGGCGCGGAGGTACGACACCGCGCTGGAGCAGGTCCGCCGCATCGGCCCCTGGCGCGGCGCGGAGCCGTGGACGACGGAGGACGACCCCGTCGCCACCTTCGACGGCCGCGAAGGCGTCCAGGAACGCGCGGGGCGGGATCGCCCGGCCGGTGAGATAGGACGTGACCTCGTCCGTGGAGCGGCCGGTGGCGTCGGCGAGTTGCTCCACTGTGACACCGCCCGGGCCCCCGGCTCCGCCACCGGCCGCGCCCGCACCGCCGGCGCCGAGCGCGACCTCCAGGACCTGGCCGACCCCGCCCAACTCCCCGTCGGCGGGCGGCGTCGGGACGGGCCGGACCAGCCCCGCGAGCGCCCGCTCGCGCCGCAGCCAGTCCCACAGCTCCGCCGTCTCCCGCACCTCGTCGCCGCCGATGACCCTGATCCGCGCGTCCACCGCACCTACGCCACCTCGCGTCCCGGGCACCCGCCGGGGCTCAGCGGGATGATGGCAG
Organism: Kitasatospora sp. NPDC048545; assembly: GCF_040651155.1. Taxonomy (NCBI): domain Bacteria; kingdom Bacillati; phylum Actinomycetota; class Actinomycetes; order Kitasatosporales; family Streptomycetaceae; genus Kitasatospora; species Kitasatospora sp. NPDC048545. The sequence goes on along the minus strand of NZ_JBEZIQ010000014.1, from coordinate 132,191 downwards.
GAAGCCGCCGGCCGCGGGGGCAACTTGCCTTCGTTGTTGCAGATTTGTCAGTTTTCTACAGGTCGGCCCCGTTGCGTCCGGGGTGGCCGTACCCGGGGCGGACGTACCTGGTGCCGCCGGGCCCGGGGCGGACGGTGTCGGGGTCCGTACCGTCCGCCCGGGGTCGTCCGCCCCGGGGCGTCGCGGCTGTCGGACCGCTACGGCGCGATGGCGTAGCAGAAGAACCCTTCCTGCCGGGAGACGCTCGCCCCGGTGCCGTTGTCGGTCACGGTCACCTTCACCGCGGCCGCCAGGTTCGTCCGGCACGGCCCGTAGGCGCCCGGGGCGGTGAGGCCGGAGTAGAAGCCCGCGTTGCCGACCGCAGTCCAGGAGTAGCTGTAGTTGCCGCTGCCGCCGGCCGCGTAGGCGTCACAGGACCAGACGCTGTTGCCGGAGTCGCAGACCACGGTGACGCTCGGCGCGGTCGTGGCATGGGCGGTGGCGGCATGGGCGGGGGCGGCGAGCCCGAGGGTGGCGAGTGCGAGCAGCGGAGCCGTGAGGGCGCCCAGGCGCCTGGTCGGGGACTGGGACACGGACCGGTTCATCGGAACCTCCTGCGTCGGGGTGTGCGGGGGCCGTTCGGGCTGTACGGGTGGTTCGGGCCGTACGAGTCGTTCGGGCCTTATGAGTCGTGCCGATCGTGCGTGCTGTGCGTGCCGTTCGTGCTGTGCGGGAACGACTGTGCAGCGCGCAAAGGATCTTCACAACCCTCGCGACGGAGGAGGACGGACGGGTTACGCCGAGGTCATTACGCGCGGAGTAGTGCCGAATCAGTAGTTCGGGTCATGCCTGTGCAGGTTCTCAAGTCCGGTGTCATTTTCTCAGCCGCAATGTCATCTGAGCGGCCGATCGGACACGGGATTGAGAACCGCTGCTGTCCTGTCGCATCGCAGCTGGCGGATTCTCACTCGGTTTCATCCGTGTTGTCGGATTCTCACTGCGTCGCGCCCTGAGCGGCGGGTTTTGCTTCGTTCGGGGTTTGATCTCGCTTCGCCGGTCTGGTTCTCACTGCACCTGTCACGGTCGCTTCGACGCGTGTACGTGAGGGCCGGGGGTGTTGATGGACCTGGGGTTGGTCGATGTCGAGTGGGCCGATGCTGACGGCGGCGGCCTGCGGCGGTCCGTTCTGGAGGAGGTTGCCCGGGTTGCCTTCGAGTCCGCGAGTCCGGTGCGGCGCTTTGCGTCGTACCGCGGACAGCGGCGTTTCCCAGGCTGGTACTGGACGGCGACCACGGCGTCACTGGTGGGGTTCGAGTCCTACCGGATTCCGCAGAAGCCAGATGCACTGAGAATCTCGAGCCGAGTGTTCTCACTCGACCTGGCAACACCGCAGCTCGGTGCAAGATCCACAGACAAGCTCAACGCGACAGGACACGCGTTACCGACCACCGGCTGACAGCGACGCGGCGGTCTCCGGACAACGTGTCTGGAGACCGCCGTGTCGGGACCCACCGGGTCGGCGGCAGTGCGGTGGTCAGTCGTCGGCGCTGATCTTGATCGAGTCCAGGTGCAGCTTCGCGGTGTCACCGGTGAGGTCGCCGTTCACACCGATGGTGATCGTGTCCGACAGGTTGAAGGTGTGGGTGGACTGGGGGGCCAGCTTGAGCGTGATCTCGAACGTCCCGCTGTCGGTCTGGGTGTTCTCGGCCGAGGCCTCGATCTCCTGCCAGGGGTTCAGCACCACATTGACGTCACTGCCGTTGACCGAGGCAGGTGAGGTCAGGCTCACCTTCAGGTACTTCTCCATCGTCACCGGACTGCCGTTGTCCTGGACGATGTTCGAGATCACGATACTGCCGTAGTACTGGGTGGCGTTGGGCGAGACCACAGCCTGGAACGTGACTCCCACGGGGTTCCTCCATTGAGCGATCGTGGGCCTGCGGCCCTGGCGCGGGAAGCGAGTTCCCGTGCCAGGGGTCTCCCCTGCGAGACGCACCCCCACGCCCGCCCAGGCGGCACCGCAGATCGCGGAGGCCGTCAAGAGTTAGAGGTCGCGCAAATAGGGGGTTGTTCACGGTCGGCGGCGGAGGCGTGTGTCCCAACGGTGGGTGGTCCAGGCTCGGCAGATCAGACTGCGGACGGTGATGATCGTGTCGGCGAGGTCGAAGAAGGCCTCGATGACGGCGGTCCGGCGTTCGTAGCAGCGGGCGAGGCGGTGAAAGGCGTTCTGCCAGGCGTGGGTGCGCTCGATGTGCCATCGCCGGGTGGCCTGGACCGGCGCCCTGGTCCCCTTGCGCGCGATCCGGCCACGCAGGTTCCGCTCGTCGAGCACGGCCCGGGAGGCAGCCGAGTCGTATCCGGCGTCCAGGTGGACAGTGATCACGTCGGGTAGTGGCCCAAGTTCGCCCAGTAGATCGAGCGTTGGGGCCAGGAGGGGAGAATCGTGGCGATTCGCGCCAGCGAGGATCCGCCCGAGCGGGATGCCGTAGCCGTCGGACATGCCAGAGCGTTTCATGCCCTGCTTGCCGCGGTCGACCGGTGAGCGTCCGGCCGCCTCACCGCCGCCGGGCGCCTTGGTGATGGCACCATCTACGGCGACCTGGTCCAATACGAGGCCGACGACGCGGTCGTAGGCTTCGAGCGCGATCTGCTTCAGCCGGACGAAGAGCCCCAGTTCCATCCACTCGTCACGGCGGTTGCGGATCGTGGTGGCCGAGCAGGTGGAGTCGGCGATCGCCTCGTAGGAACAGCCGAACCGGAGGACCTGGAGCAACTTGTCGAACATGATCCGGTCGCTGATCCGGCGCCGGTGGCAGCCCATCGGATGGGCTGGATCGAACTGTGGCCGCGGCGGCAGCAGGGCGGCGAATTGGTCCCACAGCGGCTCAATCAGCCATGAAGGCAGCACAGGCACAAGTCTCCCCGGTGATCACAGAGCATCGCGACTTCATGATCTCGGCACCTGCGCCCGTCCTGTCCGGGCCTGTCCTGCGAATCCCGTGAGCGACCGTGCAGGGTGCTCGGGCCGGGACGCGTCGTCCGCGCGACCGTACAATCTGCGTGGGCTGACGGGGAGGGGTTGCGTGTTCAGGTCGCGAGAACGCACTGCGGAGCTGACGGAGTGGCAGGGCGGTGGCGAGGTCAGGGGCGTGGTGCTGCTCCTGCCCGGCGGATTCGTTCGCAGTCGGCTCAAGCCGTTGAAGCTCGTCGAGCAGGGGTTGCAGGAGCTGGCGGCCGAGCTCACCGAGCAGGGGCGCTCCGACGGGATCGCCGTCCACCTGCTCCACTACCGTTACGCGGGCTGGAACGGGGCGGCCGCTGACACCGCTGCGGACACCCGCTGGGCGCTGGCGGAACTCGCAAGCCGGTATGGCGATGTACCGGTCGTGCTGATTGGCAACTCGCTTGGCGGGCGCGCAGCGTTCTGGGAGGCCGGCCACCCAGCGGTTGTGGGGGTGGTCGGCATCGCTCCCTGGCTGCCGTACGGCGACCCGGTGGAGCACTTGGTCGGCCGCCGGGTGCTGATCATCCACGGTGACCGGGACCGCAGCGAAGCGAGCGCTGCTAAGTCGCTCGACTACGCCCGGCGGGCTCTGGCGGTCGTCCCGGACCTGGCCCGGTACGAAGTGCCTCGCGGCAGTCACTACTTGGTGAAGCAGGCTGATGCTGTCCGCGCGCTCACCACTGCCTTCGTGCTGGCCATCCTCGGTACGGAGCCGTCGCCGCTCGCCATCGGCGAGTTGTCCGCCTCGCTGCCGCCTCGGGGTTAGCAGGCGAGCCCGCCTGTCGCCTATTTGCGCGACCTCTAATGCTGCAACCGCATCTGGGGGATCTGTACCCGGGGTGGCCGCTGTACAGCCAGAACGTGCCGAGGCGGTTGAGGTAGAGCTCGTCAGGTATGGCGTGGCCGAGAGCGACGTCACGTGGAGTGGCAGGCTGCCGCTTCGTGCAAACTGGCCGGGATTGGACTTATCTCCCCTGGGCGAAGCCCCGACGATGGCGGAAGTCTTCGAACAGGGGGAACTGATGAGGCGTCCGGCAAGGGCTGGGGCCGCAGTCTGTCTACTGCTTGCCCTGACGGCCTGCCAGTCAGGGGCGGCGTCCGGTAAGGCCCAGGGCACCGACGCCGAGTTGGCGTGCGCGGCCGTGAGTCGGCTGCCGGAAAAGCTGCCGGGCACCGATGGCGGGCAGGCCTTCGACATCGTGGTGGCGCGCCTCGTCGGCGCCGAGGAACTGGCCAGGGCGGCTGCTCTGGCGGACGCCAAGTTCCAGCCGCTCGCCGATGCCCTGCGGGAGGCGCAGCAGCTGCTCTCCGTGACCTCCGACCCCCAACAGGCCGAACCCGCAGTCAAGAAGGCCCGGACGTACTGCTGACGGACGAGCGCCACTGCCGTCGGTGTGCCTGCCTGTCGGGGCGTCGCCGGCGCGGGATCACCGCAGCCCGGCCCGTACAGGCCGCGGCGGGGGCCACACCGTTCGGTGCGGGCCCCGCCTGGATCGCCTTGGTGTGTCAGAGGGCGGTGCCGCCGGTGTAGTGGCCTCGGCGTTTGTAGTGGGATCGGCGGGCTCGGGCCTGGCTTCGTCGTCGGAAGCGTGACCAGCGCAGATGGTGCACCATCGCGGGGCTCCGACCTGCCAAAACGATGCGCGATAGGGGCATGGAACCCGGCTATCCCCTCGAACCACGAGTCGACCTGCTCAACCGTCAGCTCATCGGCACACAGATACACCAACGAGCCCCACACGACATCCGTCACGCAGATGCGGTTGCAGGATTAAGCGACTGCGTTGCTCGGGCGGGCCTCTGCGGGTCCGGGCTTGGGCACAGGCGCTCGTTCCGTGGCTGCGGAATTGATCACCAGCGCGAGACAGGAACGGCGGGTAGTCCGACGCGACCCCGGGGGTGGCCGGCCGCCCGGCGGTGGTGCCGGACGGCCGGTGCGTGGATCCGATCGCTGATGTGACCCCGATCGGGAGCGGCAGGTCAGGAGTTGTCGACCTTGATAGAGGAAGCGACGTCGTTGAAGTCGTCACCGACATAGGCCGTGTCGCTGGTGAACGCCTTGCTGGCGCCCTGGAGGCCGGTGTCGGCATAGAGGGTGACCGTCCAGCCGCTGGGCACCTTGACCGAGCTGATGGAGTCGTTGCCGACAGCACCCGGCTTGGTGAGGTCGTAGGTACCCGCCTGGAGCGTCATGCTGGCACCCGAGAAGTTGCGGTCGGCGTAGATGGCGGGCTGGCCGGCAGGCTTCGGCGTCGGGTCGTCTCCATGGCTGGGGTAGGAGTTGTAGTGGTACTGCTGGCTGTAGCCGAAGTCGTCGTCCGACATGGCGCGGGGTCCTCTCACATAGGGATGTCCGATCGGTGGACGGCTCATCGCCCGAGCGCATCGCGGCCACCGGCACGCTGCTCAACGACATGCCGACGCGAAGGCAACCACGAGCACGAATCCGTCCTGGCAGGACACCAACAAGCGAATCATCATCTACGGGCGGAAACCTGGAGTTGATCAAAGCCAAGCTCTCCGCCACCGGACTCCCCTACCGCATGGTTGGAGCAGCTGAAGGGCGCCGGCACCTGGGACGACCCGGCCAGGCAGATATCGTTCTTGGGCTGGCAGGTCCGGCGGGTGGGTATCCCGCTCTTCCTCCTCACCAACGATCCGGACACCGGGCCCATCGTGGACGCGGCCGCGCAGGCCGCCGAGGCGCTGCACATCATGCTGGGCGTGATCGGCACACTCGAAGAGGCGGACCCGACCGTCGACTTCGTCACCGTCATCAACCAGGTTGGGATGCTGAAGGCGGGCCGGGAGCTACTGGTAACCGCCCTCGACAACACCGACACCGCGCTGGACACGTTCAAGTAGGCCGGCCGGTAGCCGTCCGAGCCCCGGCTGCCCGGCCGGGGGGCTGCCATCTGCTCGTGGTCGATCATGAGACGGTGTTCCCGTCCTGGGCGGTACCGCGCTGGTCGGCAGGGTCTGCCCGGCGGAGACGCCGACATTGCCCGCCTGTCCCGCTGAAGTCCGCCCACATTGACTTTTATCTGGACGATTTGCGTGCGTGAGAGTGGCTGGGTCAGTGTTGGCGCCTCTCGCGCTCGTCAACAAGGGCGTCGCCGAACGGGGTGAAGCCCATGCTCGCTCCGAACATGTCGTCACCGCTCCGGAAGGCGAGCAGACGTGCTGAGGGGGCGTCTCCCGCCTCGCCGAAGTGGAAAACAGCGAGCGGTGCGGTCCGATCGCCGGATCCGTAGCCGACGGTCTTGGCCGAATGCGGATCTTGGTCGCCAAAGGTCGCGGAGGGACGACCATAGACCTGCAGAACGTCGTCGAATGTGCGGTCGGTCTCCGCCCAGCCTTCGGCTGTCTCGACGAGGCTCGTGTAGTCGTGAGTCGGCAAGGCTCGATCGAGACGGAGCCAGCCGCGGTTGTGGGCTGCGGCGCCGTACTCTGCGGCCACCACGTGTATCTCCGGCTGGGGAAAGCAGTAGCGCAGCAATGCTGCCATGTCCAACCGCGCGTTGTCGTCCACGATCCACCGCGTGCCGTCGGGCCGGGGCTCGTCCTCGGCGAGGGCATCGAGGAGGAGCGGCAAGCACGCGAGCCCGCCGTGCGCGTCGGGGCACCGCACGGCGGCGTTGAACTCGTCGAGCACGCGGACGCGTTCCGCCTTGGTGAGTGGGGTCCGGCGGCGAACTGTGTGGGGGATGCTCCGAAGGGACAGCATGCGGACCACCTTGAGCCGTTGCCGTCTGGCTGTCCACCCCGTTCTTCAATCCGTGAAGGCCCGGGTCGGTTCAGCGGTGGTCGCCAGGGGCGGGTTCGGGACTCTCGCCGAGGTCCGCGAGGAGGCTCCGGATGCGGTCGGCGATGGCGTTGTGACGTTCGACCTCGCGGGGCCAGCCGCGTTCGATGGCGTCCTGGGCGAGCTGCTGCTCTCGGGAGAGTCGGGTTCGCAGGCGTGGTGCGTACTCGCTGGTGGTGAGGAACTTCGAGCAGCGGAGGTAGAGGTCGCACTCGCAGGGTCCTTCGGCGGGTGCCCGCAGGCAGTGGCCCAGTTCGAGTTCGGTCTTGAAGAAGTTGGTCTTGAGCCAGTTCAGAGTGTCCTTGCCGATTCGGCTGCTGAGCAGCTCCTCAGCGGCGGGGCCCGCGATCCGGCCGCCGGCGGCGATGACCTTCTCGTACTGGTCCTTCAGGACGGGGTCGCTGATGTGGGAGTAGGTGGCCGACATCTGCGCGTTGCGGTGGCCGAGGATCGCCATGATGGTCTGGATCTGGGCGCCGCCCTCGGCGAGCTGGGTGCCGACGGTATGCCGGAACCGGTGGGCGGTCACCGTGGGGTTGCCGTCGCCGTCGACCAGCCCGGCCTTGCGGCAGGCGATCTCCAGGGAGTCGGTGAACAGGAACTGTCGGCCCATCGGCTTGCCCCGGCGCACGAACACGTAGCGGACCGGCCGCTGGGCCCACGCGTCGTGGCGGGCTGCGGCATTGCCGGCCTTGGCCGTCTCGATCAGGCTTCGCAGAGCGTCGGCGGCATCCACCGGACGCGGCAGCCGCCGCGGTTGCTTGACCGTCACCGTGCGGCGCATCGGCTGCTGACGGCTCGCGCGGCCCATGAACGGCTGGCGCCGGTCCGGCACACGGGCGAGCGCCGGGTCAAGACGCATCTGCATCGGCGAGTCGCCGTCGTACTCCTCGGCGACCACCGCCCAGTCGTAGAAGCTGGAAACAGCGGCCAGGATCCGGTTCACCGTCGCCGGCACCAGCAGACTGCCCGGCGCCTCCGGGCCGCCGACGACCACCGTCAGGCCCAGCCGCTGGGCGGGTCGACGCGACGGTTCCCGCCGCAGGAACGCCAGCAGCCGCAAGGCGTCCGGGCCGCGGAACTCCCGCCAGTCCATCCCCTCGGCGGCGAGGAAGGTGAACAGACGCCGCAGGTCGTAGCCGTACGCGCAGATCGTGTGCGGCGAGAACCCCCGGTCGACCAGGTGATCGAGGAACCGGCAGGCAGCCGCGACCGGCTGGCCGTCTCCGTCGACCAAGCGCACCCGCCGCACGACTCCGCCATCGCGTTCCTTGACCACCCGCACCACGGCCTCCCGAGCACGCACCCGGATGGCCCAACGACACCACCGCCTCCGCCGCCGCGGCACCGGCGAAAGCGTCACTCGAAGGTGTCCAGATAAGGAGATCCACGGCCGCTACGGCTTTCGCGCTGCCCGCCGAGGTGGTCGGTGGACGGCAGCGGCCCACCCGCAAGCCCTCCGAGGTTGAGGTGCTCTTCTAGGAAACCGCGCCCGGCTCGCCGGCCGTCTTCCGGTCGGCGAGCCGGTATCGGACCTTCTCGTGGGACAGGCCCGCCTTCCAGCCGATCTGCCGCAGCCCCTATCTCGCGTCGCCCCTGCCGTCGGCGGCTGATGCTGGATCCCCGGGCAGCAGTGACCGCAGAGCACGGCACATCGAACTCCCTGGCTCTACCCCAGCTTCCGGTCCACCCTCGGCGGCAGCGGTACACCTCGCCCGCCCGTCGAGCACCCTCGACCGCATGCCAAGGAAGCACCGCAGCCGCGAGGATCTGCCACGTAGCCGAGAATTCGGAGCCGTGCCATCCGGTTGAGAATCGGCCGAAGCCGCAGGTCACTCGGTCACTCGCATGACATCGAGGCTGAGAGCCTACGGCCCGAGCGGTGTCAGTCCCGGCGCAGGTCCAGCATGGCGAACACCTTGTCGTAGCGGCGTTCCCTGACGGCCACGTAGTCCGGCAGTCGCCCGTACTCGGTGAAGCCCAGCGAGAAGTACAGGTGCAGCGCGTCGGCGTTGTCGCCGCGGGCGTCCAGGGTGAGCACCTCGATGCCCGCGGCCCTGGCGTCCGCGATCAGCGCGGTGCTCAGGGCCCGACCGATGCCGTGGCCCTGGGCGGCGGAGGCGACGGCGAGCTTCTCCAGGTCCGCGTGGGGGCGGTGGGTGGGGCGTCGGTGGCGCAGCCAGTAGCCGAACCCGGCCGGGCGTCCGTCCAGGTACGCGGCCCGCAGGGCGCCGTCGCCCGACCGGGCCCGGTCCAGGACCTGCTCGACCAGCACGGCGACCTCGTCGGCCGAGGGCGGCTCCAGCCAGCCCAGTGCCGCGCCCGCCTCCACCAGTTCGGCCAGGATCCGGTGCGCGGCCGCCGCGAAGTCCTCGGCGCCCCCGGGCAGTTCGGCCACCGCCGCGGCGTCGAGGAGGACGAGGGCTCCGGATGTCGGTGCTTCTTTCGTGTTCAGGCCCATGGCGGGCAGCCTAGAGGCCCTGTCCGCTGCGACCGGGGCGCCTTCTGCGGGCGGCCCGAGGGGCGCGTCTGGTTCGCCGCCGCGGGCGGTTCGATCCGGTGGCCGGGCGGGGGAGGGGAGTTCGGGGCCGAGCGGCTTCGGCCCCCGCGGGCGTCGGGGCGGTCGGCGCGCGTGGTGCGGTCGGCAGCATCGCGGGGGGCGCGGTCGCTCCACCTCGTGGGCGGGCCGGTTCGGGATCCAGCGGGGTGTTGTGACCGAATCAGGCCTGCGGTGTACAGCATTTCGTCATCGGTTCCGTGATGTCGACGGTCGTGTTGTGGGGATCGGTCCACAGCACCGGGACGGGGATCGCCGGGGGTGACCGCCGGTTCGGCGGCACCAGCTTCTCGCCCTGCTCGTCGGCACCGTGGAATTGCCGGCGGCGGTTTCCCGCCGAAAGGTTCGTGTGATGACAGTCATGTCCTCGGCGGCGCGGTGTCTCGGACTGGCCATGCTGGTCATGGGATTGACCACGCCGGTCGCGGCGACGCCCGCGCCGCCCGACCTGGGGCGCGCAGGCCGGTGGCTCACGGACGACCAGGGCAGATCGGGCAGACCCAGCAGTTGTTGGCCCGGTACGGAATCCACAGTCGCGTCGATTCCCACCAGGACGCGTTCAACGAATCGGTGGGCGCGAGTTGGACTCGTCACCGGCCCCGGGGAGGAGACCGTCCAGGTGAGCGTCACGCGACGGTGAGCGGATCCCGGGGCCGACCGCGGCCCCGCACGCGCTCCCCGCGCTGAGGGGAGGCGGCCCGGAGCGGCGCACCCCGGGCGGCTTCCCTGCGGCCGGGGCGGGACGTGCGCGGGGAGCGGCGGCGGCCCGGGCGGGTGGGGTGCGGCGGACTTCCGGACGTGGTGTCAGGCCTGTGCCGTGGGCCGGACGACGATCTCGCTGACGTCGATGCCCTCGGGCTGGTCGATGGCGTAGCCGATCGCGGCGGCCACGGCGGAGGGCGGCATGGCGATCTCCTCGCGCTGCCGGGCGAGCGCCGCCGCCACGTCGGGGCCGACTCCCTTGCCGACGCCCTCGGTGTCGGTGAAGCCGGGTGAGACGAGGGTGACGCGCAGGTCGGGGCCCGCTTCCTGCCGCAGACCCTCGGTCAGGACCTTCACGGCCGTCTTGGTCGCCGCGTAGACGGCCTGGGGGGACTTGACGACGTAGGCGGCGGTGGAGGCGATGGTGACGAAGTGGCCGGAGCGTTGCTCCCGGAAGACGGGCAGTGCGGCCGCGATCCCGTTCAGCAGGCCGGTGACGTGGGTGGCGACCATGGCGTCCCAGTCGTCCTGGCGCAGCTCGTCGAACGGGGAGACGGCCATGGTGCCGGCGTTGGAGACCAGCACGTCGAGCCGTCCGTACCGGTCGAGCGCGGTGTCCGTCAGGCGCCGCAGGTCCTCGCGACGCGTCACGTCGACGACGGCGCCGACGGCGCTGCCGCCCCGTGCGGCGATCTCGGTGACCACCGCGTCCAGCCGCTCCCGGCGGCGGGCGCCGAGCACGAGGTGCGCTCCCTTCGCGGCGAGGTGGAGGGCCGTCGCCGCTCCGATGCCGCTGCTGGCGCCGGTGATCGCCACGACCTTGCCTTCGATTCCCGACACGGGCCACTTCCTTTCCCGGGGTGGATGGCCGCAGGCGGCCACGATGTAAGTGGGGAGTCCTCCGCTTACCTCTCCGAAGAGTAAGTGGGGAACTCCCCGCTTGGCAATCGACCCGCCATCGGTCGGAAAATCGGCCGACAGCGCCGACAGCGCCGACAGCGCCGACAGCGCCGACAGCGCCGACAGCGCCGACAGCGCCGACAGCGCCGACCGCCGACCGCCGACAGACCGGACAGGAAGGGACGACACGTGACCGACGGCAGCACCCAGCGCCCGCTGCGCGCCGACGCACAGCGCAACCGGGAGAAGATCCTCGCGGCCGCGGTGCGCGTGTACACCGAGGAAGGCCTCGACGCCCGCCTGGAGCACATCGCGAAAGCGGCGGGCGTCGGCAGCGCCACCCTCTACCGCAACTTCCCCACCCGGGAGGCCCTCATCGAGGCGGTCTACCGCAACGAGGTGGCCCAGCTGTGCGCGGCAGTCCCCGGACTGCTCGCCGCGAAGCCGCCCTACGAGGCCCTGCACGCCTGGACCCGGCTCTTCCTCGACTACGTCGCCGCCAAATCCGGGATGGCCGACGTGCTGCGCGCCGTCACCGCGGCGGGCAACAACCCGCACGGCGACAGCCGGGACATGATCCGGCGGGCCCTCGCCGAGCTGATGGACGCCTGCGCGGCCGTCGGCGCGATCCGCACCGACATCAGCCCCGCCGACATGGGCGCCGCCCTCGAAGGCATCGCCGTCACCTCGGCCAGACCCGACCAGCGGGAGCGGGCCGAACGCCTCCTGGACCTCACCCTGGACGGACTGACGGCCCGTCCGTGAGCCCCGGCTCCGCCCGGCCGCCGGTGGAGCGTCGACCCGGTGGCCGGGCTCTGAGCAGTGGCGGGACGGGCCCGGACGGCGAACCAGGCGGGGGGAGGGACGCCGTCCGGGCGGCTCGTTGCCCACCCGGCCCTCTTCTCACCCCGATCCGGCAGGCCAAACACCCGGGTTCGGCGGAAGCCCGCGCGACCCGGCGCCGAGTTCGGCGAAGCCTGCGCCGCACGGCGGGGTCGCGGGCCGGGCATGAAGTCCCGGAGCGGGGGCACACGGTGGGCGTCCGAGTCGGACCGAAGACCGAACGAGGGGAGAACGTCGTGACGATCCTGTGGGCCGTGATCGCGGGTCTGGTGGTGGGTCTGCTGGCGAAGCTCGTCCTGCCGGGCCGTCAGCCGGTACCGCTGTGGCTGACCGTCCTCGTCGGCGCCGCCGGTGCGGTGCTCGGCAACGCCGCGGCCTCCTACCTGGGTGTGCGTCACACCGCGGGCATCGACTGGATCCGGCACGCGCTGCAGGTCGGCGTGGCGGCGGTGCTGATCGCACTGGTCTCGCCCGGTTACGCCCGCCGGCACCGCTGAACCGCCGACCGGAGAACCGTCCGATGGAGGCCCTCACCCGGCGGTGAGGGCCTCCACGGCGTTCGCGCCGGGCGGCCGTCACGGCTCGACGGGGGAGCGGTGACGCGCGCACCGGTTGTGCGCCGGCCGGGCCGCGACGGTCGGCGGAGAACGGCGAACCCGCCGTCGGGGCAGGCGGGTCGACGGTCGGCTGCCGCTCCCGTCGGCGGCGTTGCCGTTGGCGGCGCGGCCGGTGACGGCGTTGCCGGTGGCGGTGCGGGCGCCGCGGCCAGGGGAGCGCCGCCGGAGGTCCCGCGGGGCGCCGGGGACGCACGGGGCGGCAGGTGACACCGTGACGGTCGGTGTGCGACGCTGCAGTTCGCGCGCCATCGCGCGCGGGGGAGCCGGGGGTTCGCATGAGCGGTGGGTCGCCGTCGCGTACGCGCGGGCGGGTCGGTCGGCCGGTGGGAGTGCTGCTGGTCGTCGTCGGCCTGCTGCTCGCTGCCGCGGCGCTGCGGCCCGGGGGCGGACTCCTGGGCACGGCGGCTGCCGGGCCGGTGACCGGCACCGGGGTCGTGGTGCTGATCGGTCTCGGCTGGGCGGTGCTGGTCGGCCGGTTCGCGGTGCGCTTCCGCGAGGAGGTCCGCCACCTCGACGGGCCGACGCCCCGGGCCGAGCGCCTGCGGGAGGCGGCGATGCTCCTGCTGCCGGCGGCCGCCGTCGCGGTGCCGTTCCTGCTGCTGGTCCTGCGCAGCCGGGTCTCCGGACCGCCCGACCTGCCGCACCCGAATCGTCCGCCGGTCACCCTCGCCCCCGAGACCGTCCCGCCGGCTCCGCCACCGGTGCCGACCGTGGCCGAGGCGCCCGGCGTGCTGCTCGCGGCGCTGATCGCCCTGGCGGCAGCGGCGCTGGTCGTGTTCGTCGTCGTCCTCGTGCTCCGGCTGCGCCGGCGGGCCCGGTTCCTGGAGGTGCCCGAGGTGCTGCCCGCCCCCGCGCCCGCGAGCGCCGAGGCCGCCCTCGCCGAGGCCGTCGACTCCGGTCGCCGGGCCCTCAGGGGAGCGGACGCCCGGGCGGCGGTGATCGCCTGCTACGCGGCGATGGAGGACTCGCTGGCCGCCTCCGGCCTGCCCCGGCACGCCTGGGAGAGCCCGACGGAGCTGCTGCGCCGCGCGCTGTCGGACGGCCGGATCGACGCCACCGGGGCCCGGGAACTCACCGCGCTGTTCCGGGAGGCCCGGTACTCGACCCACCCGATGGACGACGGCCACGTGCGCCGGGCCCGTACGGCCCTGGACGCCATCGCCGCCCGGCTCGCGGACGCGGCACCCCGGGAGGGCGCCGCACCCCGGGAGGGCACCGCACCCCCGGCGGACGCCGCGGCGGAGACGGGGGGAGGACGCCGGTGAGCAGCGCGACACCGCGACACCACGGGCCGGTGGACGGCTCCGACGGGTCGGCGGACAGGTCCGCGGACGGGACGGAGCGGGAGTTCGCCCGGCCGGGGTCGGTGCGGCACAGCCTGATCGAGCTGGCCGTGCCCGCCGTCCTCGCCGAGGTGCTGTTCGGCCTGGTCGGCGGGTGGCCCGGGGCGGGGGCCGGCATCGTCCTGCTGACGGCCACCGGTCTGCTCGTCGCCCGCCGGGTGGCCGGGGCGGGAACCGGTGCCCGCACCCTGCGCAGCCGGGCGCGGCAGATGGAGGCGTACGAACCGGGCCTCGGCGACTGGCGCTGGACGGTCCGCCAGGGCCTCGACCCTGGCGGCGACGCCGCGCCGCTGCGCTTCCGCCTCCAACGGCTGTACACGGTGCGGCTGGCGGAGGTCCACGGCGTGGACCTGTCGGTCGACCGTGACCGGGCTGCCGACCTGCTCGGGCCCCGACTGTGGCCGTGGATCGACCCGTTGGCGCCGGCCCCGGCCGGGGCCTTCCCGGCGGCGGTCCTGAGCGAACTCGTCGACCGGCTCGACTCGCTCTGACCCTCCGGACCCGGGGGCCGGCGCCTCCGGAGCCCGGGTCCGCCACGCCTCCCACCACCGACCGCATCGTTTCCGCAGGAGCGTCATGTCCGACCTTTCCACCAGCGTCCACGACTCCGCCCGGCCCGCGGTCGGCCCGGCCGACTCGGCCGCGTCGGCAGACCCTGCCGTCCCGGGTGCGCCGGAGGCCGTCTCCGCGACCCCGCCGCTGACCTTGCCGCCGCTGACGCCGCAGCAGGCCGGCGAGCGGGCCCGCGCGGTGATCACGGAGATCGAACGGGCCGTGGTCGGCAAGCCCGAGGCACTGCGCCTGGTCATGCTCGGCGCCCTCGCCGGCGGACACGTCCTGATCGAGGACCTGCCCGGGCTCGGGAAGACCCTGCTCGCCCGCTCGTTCGCGACCACCCTCGGCCTGGACTTCCGCCGGATCCAGTTCACCCCCGACCTACTGCCCTCGGACGTCACCGGCGCGCCCTTCTACGACCGCAACACCGGCGAGATGGTGTTCCGGCCCGGCCCGCTGTTCACCCAACTGCTGCTGGCCGACGAGATCAACCGGACCCCGCCCAAGACCCAGGCCGCCCTCCTGGAGGCGATGGCCGAGAGCCAGGTCTCCGTCGACGGCGCCACCCGCCGCCTGCCGGACCCCTTCCTCGTCATCGCCACCGCCAACCCGATCGAGTACGAGGGCACCTACGCCCTGCCCGAGGCCCAGCTCGACCGCTTCCTGCTGCGCGTGCGCATGGGCTACCTCCCCACCGCCACGGAGGCGGCGATGCTGCGCGCCAGGATCGACCGGGCGGCCCCAGAGCCGGTGCTGCGGACCGTGGCCGGGCCCGCGGAACTGCTCGCCATGCGGGCCGCGGTGGAACGGGTCGAGGTCGACGACGACCTGGTCGAGTACGTCATCGCCCTCGTCGACGCCACCCGCAACGACCAGCAGATCCAGGTCGGCGCCTCGCCGCGCGGTGGCCTGGCGCTGATCCAACTGGCCCGCGCCCACGCCATGCTGGAGGGTCGCGACTACCTGACCCCGGAGGACGTCAAGGCGCTCGCCGGGCCGGCCCTGGCCCACCGCATCACGCTCAAGCCGGAACTGTGGGTGCGCCGGATCGAGGCGGACGACGTGCTGGCGCGGCTGATCGCCTCCGTCCCCGCGCCGCGGACGCTGCCCCGCGCGGAGGCGCTGTGAACCGCACCCCGGACGCCGGCCCGTCCCCCGCGCAGGCCCCGTCCGGCGACGGCACGGACCGGCTCGCCCGCCGCGCCCGGGCCCTGGCCGTCGCCCGCAGCGTCCGCGCCACCGCCGCGGGCCTGCCCGACAGCCCGCCGTCACCGCACTGGCGGCCCGCCGAGCAGACCCTGCGCCTGCTCACCGTGGCCACCGTCGCGGCCCTCGCCGCCCTGGCCACCGGACACGCCTGGCTGCTCGCCCCGGCCGCCTTCGCGGCCGTCCTGCTCGCCCTGGCGGCCCCCGCGGGCAGCCGCCCCACCCGGCTGTCCGCCGAGAGCACCGCCCGGCCGCAGCGCTGCTTCGAGGGCGAGCCCGTCACCGTCCACGTCACCGTGCACCACGACGGCCGGACCGGCCCGCCCGAGCCCGCCGTGGCACTCGGCCCCGGCCTCGCCCTGGACGCGCTGACCGTCACCCCGACCGGTGTCGACCTCGTCCTGCGCGCCAACAGCTGGGGCCGCCGGCACCTGGGCGTCGTCGACCTCGACGTGCCGGACGTCCGCGGCCTGGCCCGTCGCACCGTTCGCGCCGACCTCGGCACCGTCGACGTCTTCCCCGTCCCCGACGCCGCCCGGCTCACCCCGATCCCGGTCCGCCTGCCCGAACGGATCGGCGAGCACACCACCGCGCACGAGGGCACCGGCATCGAGGTCATCGGCGTCCGCCCGCACGTGCCCGGCGAACGGCAGCGGCGGATCCACTGGCCGTCCACGACCCGCCGCGACGCCGTCCAGATCAACCAGTTCGCCGCCGAACGCGCCGCCGACGCCGTCGTCCTGCTCGACACGCTCGCCGACTACCTCGACGCCGCCACCGGACGGCGCAGCCTGGACGAGACCCTGCGCGCCGCCACCGGCCTCACCCGCGCCTACCTGCGCCGGCACGACCGGATCGGCCTCCTCGCGGTCGGCGGGCGCCTGCGCCTGCTCACCGCCTCCACCGGGGAACGGCAGCTCTACCGCATGGTGGAGAGCGTGCTGGAGGTCCGTCAGGACCGGCCCGCGCGCGGCCCCCTCCCGCCCCTGCCGCTCGCCGCCCTGCCCGGTCACGCCCTCGTCTACGCGTTCACCCCGCTTGCCGACCAGCGCGTCCTCGACGTGCTCGGCCGGGTCCGCGAACGCGGCAACCCGCTCGTCGTGGTGGAGATCCCGGTCGGCGAACCGGCGGCCCGCCCCGGCGACGGGACCGACGTCCTCGCGCTGCGCCTGTGGCGCGCGGAACGCGAGGCGATGCGCGCCACCCTGCGCGGCCGGGGCGTCCCCGTGGTCCGCCACACGCCCGGGGAGACCCTGGACCTCGCGCTCGCGCCGCTGCTGCGCCGCCGGATCACGGGAGCCGCCGGATGACCGCCACCGAGCAGGGACCACCGGACCGCACGTTCGTCGCCCCGGACCGCACGCTCACTGCCCCGGACCGCACGCTGGTCGCCCAGGACCGCGCACCCGGCGAACCTGATCGCGGGCTCGCCGCCCCGGCCCGCCGCCTCCGCACGGCCCGCCCCACCGGCTGGGGCCCGCGCCTCGAACGCGCCGCCCTGCGCGGCACCGGTACCGCCCTCGCCCTCGCCGCGGCGGGCACCGGAGCCGGGACGCTCACCGACCGGTTCGGGCCTGTCTGCCTGCTGCCGGTCGCGGTCGGCGCCCTCTGGGCCGCCGTTCCCGCACCGGACGGCCCGGTCTCGCCGACCTGGCTGAGGCACCTGTCCGCGGCCCGCACCACCCTCCTTGCCGCAGGATCCGTCCTGCTCGCCGCCCTCGGCGGGCCGCCCTGGTGGCGGGCGCTCGCGGTGACCGTCCTGCTCGCGGCGTACCTGCTGCTGCTCGACGCACTCGGCCCCCGGCGCCCGAGCATCCGCCCCGCCGCCGCGGGTGCCGCGCTCACGGCCGCGCTGCTGGTCCTGCTGCCGGC
This sequence comes from Kitasatospora sp. NPDC048545, assembly GCF_040651155.1. Taxonomy (NCBI): domain Bacteria; kingdom Bacillati; phylum Actinomycetota; class Actinomycetes; order Kitasatosporales; family Streptomycetaceae; genus Kitasatospora; species Kitasatospora sp. NPDC048545. The sequence continues at coordinate 114,808 of NZ_JBEZIQ010000014.1, read as the reverse complement.
CTTCGCCGCCACCGGGGCGGGCGAGTGGTCCCGCCCCCTCGCCGTGCTGGGCCTGGTCGCGGCCGCCGTCGGCGTGGGCCTGGCGCTGCGCCCGGAGGGGACGCCGCCGGACCCGGTGGACGAGCGGTCGGACGGCGCCGGCCCGGCCCGGGCCGGCGGGCCCGCCGACGGGCGTCGGGCCCGTCGCCGGCACTGACCGGGGCCGAGGCCTGCTCCCACCCGGGCGCCGTCGGACGGACGGCGCCCCGTCGCCGGTCCGGTGCCGGTTCTACGCACGCCCGGTCGCCCGGCCGGTCCCCGTCGCCGGGCCGGTGGGCGCGCCCGTCGTGGGCCTGCCGTGGGCCCGTCGTACACACCTGCACCTCCCGCTCGCCCACCGCGACCGGCGAGGCCTCCCGCTCGCCCACCACGACCGGCGAGGCCCACCGGCCGACCTCCTGCCGGGCCGCGGCAACCCGACGGTCGCGCGGAGCCCGCAGCGGATCCTCACCGGCTGGACGGCCGTCGGCGGTGACGGCGTGCTGGGCGAGGAGTACGTCCGGAGGCGGCGTCTTCGCCGTGGAGCCGGACGAGGAGGGGATCCGGTCCGGCGACCTCCGGACGGCGTGCCCGCTCCGCCGGGCCCGCCGTTCCGTGCCCCCGCCAACGTCAAGGACCTTTCCCCGGTGTGTGGTTGGGGTGTGCGTATTCCCGGCCGGCGGGGTCGCCCGGCGCGTAGCATCGGAGCCCGCCTCCGGGGCGGGGCCGTGCGCGGGGAGCGCGCGGCGGGGAGCGGTCGGCAGGCGGAGGAGAGGGGGCGCGGATGACGGAGCGTGACGTCCGCCGGAGCGTGGTGCGGAACGGGCTGGTGGCGCTGGCCGTCTGGTGGCTGTGGATGCCGCTGGTCGCGGTCGTGGTGTGGCTGGTCAAGCACCTCGTGTTCGGCGGCTTCGGGCAGCAGGACCAGAGCTACGTGCTGTTGCTCCAGCAGGAGTTGTTCCCGCACGGCGGTGTCCTGGACGCGACGCCGCTGTTCTGGATCTGGGCCGCGGTCGGGCTGTGCGGCACGGTGGGTGCGGTGGTGTACGTCGCGGGGGAGTCCGGGGCCGGGTTCGGCGGCCGGTGGGTGCGCCTGGCGCTGGTGGTGACGGTGCTGGCGGTGGTCGGCTCGCTGGTGCGGGTGGGCACCGGGCTGTGGGACGACGACAAGGACGCGGGCCGTTTCTACGCGGCGGCGACCGTGCTCGACGTCCCGGAGGGCGGTGCGGGTACGCCGCGTTCGGTGCTGCCGGTGACCGAGCACACCCGCCCGGGGGACGGCGTCCGCTGCGACCTGGTGGGCACCGCGGACGTGCCGGCCTGCGTGAAGACCGCGCCGATGCCGGACTTCGACTTCGAGGCGCGCACCGCCTCCTACGCGGCGGCGACCAAGGCCCTCACCGACAGCGCCGGCCTGACCTCCGGTGTCCACCTGATGGGGCACAGCCTGCACTACCTGCCCGACGCCTCGCAGGGCGGCGGGGTGTGGACGGCCGTCCTGGACGGTTCCGGCGAGCAGCCGATGGAGGGCGTCGCCGTCTGGGACGGCCGCTCGAACTCGGTGGCCACCTGCGCGTTCCGCGGCGACCACGCGTTCGGCCGGGCCTTCGCCGGCTCGGGGGCGGTCAGCCTGCGCAACCTGCTCGCCGAGCGGTTCCCCGAACTGGTCTACAGCGACCAGGACATCTGGGGCTACTGCGACGGCGCCGACCCCCGCACCGCCCGGCCGGTGGTGGTGGTCTCGGTGGCGCGGCAGATCGGCTGGCGGCAGCGCACCGTGCTGGAACCGGCCGGGGTGCTGGTCCTGCGCGGCTCGCCCGACGGCCGGCCGGCCGTCACGTACCGGGCGGAGGTCGCCCCGGGTGAACTGCCCGGCGCCGTGTACCCGGCCTCGGTCGTCCGGGACCAGATCCACGAGGTGCAGTGGCTCGGCGGGCGCGGCGCCAAGGACGACCGCGGCTTCGGCTACGACCACACCTCGGCGGCGACCAACGCCGGCAACCCGGGCGAGTTCCTGCTCCGCTCGAAGGCCGACGGCCACCTCTACTACGTGACGCCGCTGGTACCGCGGGAGAGCTCCTCGCAACTGGTGGTCGGGTACGCCGTGCTGCAGGCCGACCGGGCCGGCGGCGGCCTCAACGAACTGCACGTGTACGTGCGCGGCGACGACGCCCCGTCGGTGAACCTGGACGTGCTGGCCAGCCGGATGGTGTCGTACATGGCGCAACAGACCTCGATCACCATCAGCGCCGGGCAGGGCGGCGCGCTGCAGGAACTCGTCCCGTTCGGCCGGGACATGTGGCGCGGCTTCGTGGACTTCAACGGGCAGACCCAGGACTACATCGACCTGTCGGGCGATGCCACGGTGACGCCCAACCTGGTGTCGCTGAACGGCAGCATCACCCCGCCCGGCGGCGGCCAGCCGGCACCGGCACCGGCACCGGCATCGACCGCGACCCCGGCCCCGGCACCCGGTGCGTCGGCCCCGACGGGCGGGTGCGGTGGTGATCCGGGGCAGCTGACGACCGGGCAGCTCGCGGCCTGCGTCGCGGAGCTGTCCAGGCAACTGCAGGGGCGCGTCCAGGATCCGGCGCCCGCCCGGCCGTGACGGCGCCTGCCCAGCCCTGACGGCCGCCGCTGACGGCGACCGACCGCCGCGGGGACGTACCCCGGGGCGGTCGGCGCCCCCGGCCGGGCGGAGGAGGTGAAGGATCTGCGAGCAGGGGCTCCCGCGGCGCCGTCCGGCGGTAGATTTCGCTGCCATCGTGGGACTCCGCCGGAACGACCGCCGCCCGGCAGCGGTCCCCGGGGAGAGTGAGGACACCGTGCCCGGTCCACCCTTTCGGCCCGTCGGCCCCGCGCGCCGCCCCGAACTCCTCCAGGCCCTGCGCACCGGGCCGTTCGACCTCGCGCTGCGTACGGCGATCCGCGACAGCGGGCTGAGTCTGGAGGGGATCCAGCGCCGTCTCGACCGCCGCGGTGTCCAGGTCAGCGTCTCCAGCCTGAGCTACTGGCAGCGCGGTCGCAGCAGACCCGAACGGCCCGACTCGCTGGCGGCGGTGCGGGTGCTGGAGGAGGTGTTGGGCCTGCACCGGGACGAACTGGTCGTCCTGCTCGGCCCGCGCCGCCCGCGCGGACGCTGGGTGGAACACGTCCCCGGTTCGCTCGACTACGCCAGCACCTTCGGTGATCCGGCGGTGGAGGGTGTCCTGGCCGACCTCGACCCGCGCACCAACGCCCGGATGGAGACCCTGCACACCCGGGTCGACGTGCACATCGGCGCGCGGCGGGAGGAGCGCCGGGTGGACGTCGTGCAGGTGGTCCGCGCCCTGGCCGCGGGCGCCGACCGGCTGATCCTGCTCACCCAGGCCAAGCCCGAGATGTCCGCCGGCGCCGACCTCGGTCTCTCCGGCCTGGTCGGCTGCCGACTCGGGCGGCGCCGGGTGGACCGCGAACGCGGCCTGGCCGCAGCGGAGTTGCTCCTCGATCTGGTGCTCGGGCCGGGGCAGTGCACGGTCGTCGAGTACAGCTACGCCTATCCCTCGGAGCAGGTCGCCACCCGTTACCAGCGCATGGTGCGCTTCCCCGGGAAGAACCTGGTCCTGCGGGCGCGCTTCGACCCGGCGGACCTCCCGGCCGGGTGTGCCGCGCTCTGGCGCCCGCAGCACGACGCGCCGCCGTCCAGTGACGAGCAGCTGAGGGTCTCCCCGGCCGGCCACGCCTGTGCCGTGTTCCCGGACGTCACCCCCGGTATCTACGGGCTGTCCTGGGAGTGGAACGAGGACCTCGCGCCGGTGCCCCCGCGGGCCGGCTGACCACCCCGGCCGGGAGCGCCCTTCGGCGGGCCGCCGCTCGTGCCGACGGCCCGCCGAAGACTGTTGACGATCCGTCAGGTGTGTCGACGGATGGTGTCAGCGGACGACGGCCGGTGCCAGGGCGGCGCGCACCAGCAGGGCGGGCGCCCCGGAGCCGTCGGCCGGGACGCTCCACACGTCGGTGCCGTCGTCGCTCGGCAGCGCGTACGCGAGGGTCCGCCCGTCCAGCCACAGCGCCTGGTCGTCGACGTCGCGCTGCTCGGCGGTCGCGCTCTCCGCCATGGTCCGCAGGTCCAGCACGTACAGCCGCCAGGGCGCGTCGTCGGGCAGGCCGGGCACGCGCTTCTTGTACGCGATCCGGGTGCCGTCGGGGGACAGCGAGGGGCACTCGACGTTGCCGTGCACGGTGGTGAGCGTGCGGCGGGTGACGTCGCCGGCGGCCAGGTAGGTGCGGCCGCCGGTGGCCACGGTGGCGTAGAACCGTTCGTCGTCGGCGAAGGTCACGCCCCAGACGTTGACGTCCGGGGAGCGGTAGGGCGCGCCGTCGAGGGTGACGGCGTCGTCCTCCAGGTTCTCCTGGAGCGTCCAGGTGCGGGTGTCCAGGACGGAGGTGCGGGTGGAGAAGGAGCCGCCGGCGTAGGAGTCCCCGCTGAGGAAGACCGTCCACGCCACCAGGTGTCCCGAGGGCGACACCCGGGCCCGGGTCGGGATCCCGGCCAGGTCGTAGTGCCGCACCTCGTGCAGGGCCGCGTCCAGGACCACGGCGCGGTAGCCGTCCTGGACCGGCCCGTGCACCGCCTGCAGGCAGATCCCGGTGCCCGCCGCCGCGTGGAAGCGCAGACAGGTGGGGGCGGACGCCGCGGTGCGGGTGTCGTCAGGCTGCCCGAGCGGGACGGAGGCCAGCTCGTCGCGGTCGGGGCCCCAGGTCATGCTGCGGAACACCAGGCGGGGGCCGTCCGGCTGGGCGCCGAGCGTCACCGTCCCGGCCCGCACCGGCGGCCCGTCCGCCCGGGCGCCGCGGGCCTGCCCGGCGGCGTGCAGCACCGCCAGCGTGCCGGTCGCCGCGAGCAGCGCGACCGCCGCGAGCAGGACGAGGATCCTGCGTCCGCCGCTCACGCGGCCTCCTCCCCGCGCGCCGGGCCCGGCCGCAGCACGCACGCCGCCACGGCCACCGCCCCGGCCAGCGCGGCCGTCATCGCCGCCAGTGCCGTGCCGTCCCCCCACCGCGCCCACAGCACCCCCACCGCCAGCGAGCAGCCGAAGCGGCCGGCGGCCTGGCCCGTGCCCACCAGCGCCAGGCCGGCCCCCTGCCGCGCCGCGGGCACGACGGCGGCCGTGGCGGCCGCGAGCATCCCGTCGGTCGCCGCGTAGAACACGCCGTGCAGGGTGAGGACGACCGCGGCGACCGGCAGCCCGCCGGCCGGGCGCAGCAGCAGGACGGCGTACCCGGACAGCAGGGCCAGGTGCCCCAGGACGAACACCCGCCGCCGGCCGTACCGGTCACCGGCCGTGCCCAGCGGGACCGCGAGCAGCAGGTACACCGCGGCCGTGCCGAGCGGCAGCAGCGGGAACCAGCCCGCCGGCAGGCCCAGGCGCCGCTGGGCGAACAGGTAGACGAAGGAGTCGCTGAGGGTGGCGAGTCCGAGCAGGGCCGCGCACAGGCAGACCCGGCGCAGGCCGGGCAGGTGCAGCAGCCGGGCGACGGGCCGTCCGGCCGGCCGCGGGAGCACGCCGCCGACCGTGCCACCGGGGCGGGCGGGCACGCACAGGACGAGGACCAGGACGCCGAGCGCCGCGACGCAGGCGCTGACCGTGAAGACCGCGTGGTAGCCGCCCGGGGCGGCGCGCAGGATCAGGAAGGCCAGCAACGGTCCGGCCAGCGCCCCGGCGGTGTCCATCGCCCGGTGCACGCCGAACGCGCGGGCGCGGCGCTCGGGCGGGGTGGACAGGGAGATCAGCGCGTCGCGCGGGGCGGTGCGCAGCCCCTTGCCGGCCCGGTCCACGGCGAGGACCAGGCCGAGCACCGGTGTGGTGCGGGCGAACAGCAGTGCCGGTTTGCACAGCGCCGAGAGCCCGTACCCGGCGGCCGCGACGGCCTTGTGCCGCCCGTGGCCATGGGTGCCGTGGCCGTCGGTGTCGTGCCCCTGGCCGTGGGCGCCGTGGTCGTCGGTGCCGTACCCGCCGGGCCGGTGGCCGGGCCGGTCGGCGAGCAGCCCGCCGAGCAGCCGGACCACGACGGTCGCGCCGTTGTACACGCCGTCCAGGACGCCGAACCCCAGGGGGGACACGGCCATGGTGGTGACCAGGTAGAGCGGGAGCACGGCGGTGACCATCTCGGAGGAGATGTCCGTGACGAGGCTGACGGTCCCGAGCGCCAGCACGGTGGTGGCGATCCGAGCGGGCCGCCCCGGCCGTCGGGCCGGGGCGGCGTCGGACGCCGGGGTGTGACGGCTGTCCGCGAGGTACACGGTCAGTTCCAGACGCCGGTGATGTCGGTGGCCGAGGCGGACTTGCCGGCGTGCGCGCCGGTGCCGGCCAGGTCCTCCAGGGTGTGCAGCAGGTCGTAGTGGTTGTACGAGGTGCTGCTGGTGGCACCCGCCCTGGCGGGCTGCCCGTAGATCAGGGTGGGGATGTGGTTGCCGCTGTTGCGGTCGTCCTCGTCGTAGGTGACGACCAGCAGGCTGTTGTGGCTCCTGGCCCAGGAGGCGTAGCCGCCCAGCTTGTTCTTCAGCCAGGAGTCCCCGGTGCCCACCGAGCAGTTGTGCATGTCGCTGCAGAGGTCGGGGATGACGAAGGAGACCTTGGGCAGCTTGCCGTAGTCCGAGGGGAACTGCGCGAAGGTGTGCGCGGTGGACCCGGGGACGTTGCCGAAGCCCACCCAGGGGGCGTGCTTGCGGGCGTAGTTGCCGCTGCTGCAGGTGGTGGACCCCTGGCTGGGCAGGGCTTCGCTGTAGCTGCCCCAGCTCTTTCCGGCCGCGCTCAGCTCGGTCGCCAGGTTGGGCGCCTTGCTGAAGCCGGGGGAGTAGCAGGAGTCGTCGGTGATTCCCTGGGTGCTGCCGGAGAACACCGCGAAGTAGTTCGGCTGGCTGGGGTGGGTGATCCCGTACGAGGCCTTGAGCAGGGCGCCTCCGGTGGCGAGCGAGTTGAGGAAGGGGGCGTCGGAGCTGCCGATGATCTGCCCGTAGGCGTGGTTCTCCAGCATCACCACGACGATGTGGTCGGGCGCGGGGAGGGTGGCGGCGGCCGAGGCGGTGGTACCGGCCGTGAGCGCGGCGGCCGCGGTCGCGCCGGCCACCGCCGCGGCCAGGACGAGCGTGGTGCGGGAACGGGCTGTGGGGAAGGGCATGCCTGTCTCCGGGGAGGGGGTGGGGGTCGGGGGTGTGGTGCGGACGGCGGACGCACCGGGTGCGGCGCGCCGGGCCGTCGGCAGGGGTCGACCGTCCCGCAGCACCGATGGGGCGTCAACACCCCTGAGTTGCGGGTGAGTTCCTGCTGTCAAGCGGCCGTCAACTGTGTGGATGCCGCAGGCCTGCGGTGACGGGCCGACGGCCGGATCGCGGTCCCGCAGCGGCGGCCAATTCTGTGGATTCCCCAGTGCGGCTGCTCCGTCCCGGGGCCTTCGGGGCACTCGACTGGCGAATCCACAGAATTGCCCGCCCCGCGGGCCGGGGCGCACCCCGCGCCGCAGCTCAGCGACCCTGCGGACGGCCCTCGGGAGGCTGGTCCGAACCGTCAACCATCAGGAATTCCAAAGGCGTTGACCACCTCTGCGGTGCCGGACGACACTCTCGTCCCATCACGGCCCGCCCCCCTCGGGGCCGGCCCCTCCCCCCTCCCGAGGAGCCCCCTCATGCCCCGTCGCGCCACGGCACGCACCCGCCCCCGTTCCTACGCCCGCTCCCTCGCCGCCGCCTGCGCACTGCTGCTCTGCGTACCGCCGGCCGCCGCGGCGGCCGGCGGCTCCACCCCTGCGGACGCCTCCGCAGCCTCCACCCCCGCGAGGACGCCCGCCGCCTCCCGCGCCGGCATCACCTCCGGCAACTGGTCCGGCTACGCGGCCACCGGCTCGACCCACCACTCCGTCAGCGCGACCTGGACCCAGCCCCGGATCACCTGCGCAGCCGTCGGCGCGGTGTCCGTCTGGGTCGGCCTCGACGGCCAGGGCACCAGCACCGTCGAACAGACCGGCACCCAGGCGGAGTGCACCGCCGTCAACGCCGCGCCCCGCTACTTCGCCTGGTGGGAGAACTACCCGGACCCGGAGTCCCCCTACCGCGACGCCGTGCGGCCGGGCGACACCATGACCGCCTCCGTCACCTACGACCGCGCGCACGACGACTACACCGCCCGGCTCACCGACGAAACCCTCGGCTGGACCGAGACCGAGTCCTTCCCCCGCTACGGCGGCGCCACCAACGGCAGCGCCGAAGTGATCGCCGAAGCCCCCAACCGCAACGGCTCCCGCCAGCCGCTGGCGAACTTCGGCAGCGTCACCTTCACCCACGCTGCCGTCGACGGCCGCACCCTGGCCGCCGCCTCGGCGGCCACCGTGACCATGGCCCGCAACGGCGTCACCGAGGCCGTGCCCGGCCCGCTGTCCGGCGGCGGCGACTCCTTCACCGACACCTGGAAGCACTCCTGATCCCCGCGGCCCCGCCCAACCGACCAGTGAGGAACCGACGATGACCCCCCACCACCGGACCCCGCGCCACCGCACCCCCACCGACCGCCACCCGCGCCACCGCACCCCCCGCCGGGCTCTGTGGTCCGCCGCCGCCCTGGCCCTGACCACCCTCGCCACCTCCCCCGTCGCCCACGCCGTGCCGTCCGCCGCCACCCACCGGCCCTGGCACCAGCTGTGCGCCGCCCCCACCGAGACCACCGCAGGCTGCGACGTCCTGGAAGCCGACACCCCCACCGGACCGGCCGTCGCCAAGGGATCGGCCGCCCCCGCCGGTTACGGGCCCGCCGACCTCCGGTCCGCCTACCGCCTGCCCTCCGACGGAGGCTCCGGCCAGACCATCGCCGTCATCGACGCCTACGACGACCCCGACGCCGAGAGCGACCTCGCCACCTACCGCCAGCAGTACGGCCTGCCCGCCTGCAGCACCGACAACGGCTGCTTCCGCAAGGTCGACTCCGACGGTCGGACCAGCCCGCTGCCCTCCCCCGCGAGCGTCAACCAGGGCGCCGAGGACTCCCTCGACCTCGACCTGGTCTCCGCCACCGCCCCGAACGCGAAGATCATCCTGGTCGAGGCGAACAGCGCGAAGATCTCCGACATCGGCGCCGCCGTCAACCGGGCCGTCGCCCTCGGCGCGAAGTTCGTTTCCAACAGCTACATCTTCAAGGAATCCGCCGACGACCCCACCTACGACAAGGACTACTACGACCACCCCGGCGTCGCCATGGTCGCCGGCAGCGGAGACTGGGACTACTCCTGGGGCGTCGGCTACCCCTCCAGCTCCCCCTACGCCACCTCCGTCGGCGGCACCTCCCTCGTCCGGGCCGGCAACAGCCGCGGCTGGAGCGAGAGTGCCTGGAACACGAAACCCGGCGAGGGCACCGGCTCCGGCTGCTCCGCCTACGAGGCCAAACCCGCGTGGCAGAAGGACACCGGCTGCCACCACCGGATGGCCACCGACGTCTCCGCCGCCGCCGACCCCGGCCACGGCCTGGCCGTCTACGACAGCTACCAGCGGAACGGCTGGAGCACCTTCGGCGGCACCAGCGCCGCCACCCCGATCGTCACCGGCGTCTACGCCGACGCGGGCACCCCCGGCGCCGGCTCGAACCCCGCCTCCTTCCCCTACGCCCACCCCGGCGCGCTCAACGACGTCACCACCGGCACCAACGGATCCTGCAGCCCGGCCTACTTCTGCACCGCCGGCCCCGGCTACGACGGCCCCACCGGTCTCGGCACCCCCGCCGGCACCGACGCCTTCCGCGGCTGACGCGCGCGGCCGGCCCGACCCGGCTTTCCGCCGCTCGACGAGCCCTCCGCCCCCGTCGCCGCTTTCCCCGCGGCGGGGGCGGGAGCGCCCGTCGGAGGGAATCCGAAAAAATCTCACCCGTGTCGCTCCACCGTGTCGATCCGCGGCCGCGCCGTTCGACCTGGGACTGAGAGGGTCGAGGAACGACCCCCCGGACAAGGAGACCGACCATGGCGAAGTACATGCTGATCATGCGGGGCACGGACGCGTCCGTCGCGAAGATGATGGAGACGCCCTTCGAGGACATGCTCGAAACGGTGGGCCGCTTCAACGAGGAGCTGATCCGGGCGGGCGTGCTCGTCGCCGCCGAGGGGCTGGACGACCCGTCGCAGGGCGTCGTGGTCGACTTCGGCGGGGAGACCCCGGTGGTCACCGACGGGCCGTACGGTGAGACGAAGGAACTGTTCGGCGGCTTCTACCTGATCGACGTCGCCACCAAGGAGGAGGCCGTCGAGTGGGCCAAGCGGCTCCCGGCGGTCCCCGGCTCGAAGTGCGAGGTCCGCCGGGTGCCCGGCATCGAGGAGTTCCCGCAGGACAACGAGTGGATCATCAAGGAGCGGGCGTGGCGCGAGCGGACCGGCCAGCTGTGACGTCCGGGGCCGCCGACGGCCCGCCGGTCGCCGAGCCGGCGCGGCGGGCTGTCGAGGCCGTCTGGCGGATCGAGTCCGCACGGATCGTCGGCGCGCTGGCCCGCTACACCGGGGACTTCGCGCTCGCCGAGGACGTCGCCCAGGAGGCGCTGGCGGAAGCCCTCGTCGCCTGGTCGCGCGACGGCGAGCCGGCCAGCCCGGTGGGCTGGCTGCTGGCGACCGCCCGGCGGCGGGCCATCGACGCCTTCCGCCGCAAGGCGGCCCTCGACGAGCGGTACGCCGTGCTCGCCGGGCCGCTCGCCGACGGCGAACTCAGCTCGGGCGCGGCCGCCGCGCCCGAGCGGCCCGACGACCCGCCCTACGACCCCGACCGGGTCGACGACGACGTCCTCGCGCTGGTGTTCACCGCCTGCCACCCGGTGGTCCCGGCCGAGGCCCGGGTGGCCCTCACCCTGCGCGTCGTGGGCGGCCTGTCCAGTGAGGAGATCGCCCGCGCCTTCCTGGTGCCCACCCCGACCGTCCAGGCCCGGATCACCCGGGCGAAGAAGACCATCGCCGCCGTCCGCGTCCCGTTCGAACTGCCGCCGCCCGAGGACCGGCGCGCGCGGCTCGGCGCCGTCCTGAGCGTCCTGTACGTGATCTTCACGGAGGGCTCGACGGCGACGGCCGGCGACGACCTGCTGCGCCCCGACCTGGCCTACGAGGCCGTCCGGCTGGCCCGGACCCTGGCCGCCCTGCTGCCCGCCGAGCCGGAGGTGCACGGCCAGCTCGCGCTGTTCGAACTCACCGCCGCGCGCTTTCCCGCCCGCACCGGACCCGACGGCGAGCCGGTGCTCCTGGAAGACCAGGACCGCCGCCGGTGGGACCGCTCGGCGACCCGCCGCGGCCTGGCCGCGCTCGGCCGGGCCGCCACCCTCGGGCGAGGCCTCGGACCGTTCGGACTGCAGGCCGCCATCGCCGCCTGCCACGCCACCGCACCCTCGGTGCGGGAGACCGACTGGGAACGCGTCGTGCTCCTCTACGAGGCGCTCGGCCGGGTGGCGCCGTCACCCGTCGTCGACCTCAACCGGGCCGTGGCCGTCGCCATGGCGGACGGGCCGGGGGAGGCGCTGACCGTGGTCGACGACCTGGCCGCCTCCGGCCGCCTCTCCGGGTCGCACCTGCTCCCGACCGTGCGCGGTGAACTGCTGACCCGCCTCGGCCGCACCACCGAGGCCCGGGCCGAACTGGAACTCGCCGCCCGCCTGTGCCGCAACACCCGCGAACGGTCGGTGCTGCTGCGCAAGGCGGCCGCCCTGGAGTGAGGGCTGCACGGTCCGGCCGGCCGGGTCAGTCCGGCTGCCCCGTGTGCCAGGACAGCTCGATCTCCAGCTCCATCTTGCCGTCCCCCAGCTCGACCTCGATCTCGGTCTCCAGCTCGTCCGGGATCCGCAGGGTCAGCTTCCCGGGCCCGAGCTCCAGCTCGGCCTGGCCCCCGCGCCTGAGCGCCGCCGCCAGCGCTTCGAGCTGGTCGGCGGCCTCGGCGCGCGACAGCGTGCGCTTCTGCTCGAACTCGAGGTCCTTCACGGCTGCCTCCCGGGCCGACGCGAACAGCGGGTACGGCCCATTCTCACGCTGCTCCCCGCCATCGGCCCGGTGACCGCCGTCGGCCCGGCGACCGACCTGCGGGGCAGTGCAGCTAGCGGTACCAGTCCCCGCGCTCGCGCAGGGCCCGCTCCAGGTACTGCCGCAGGTTCCCGGTCGCCATGAACCGGCTGTCCGTCTCGTGGTCCCAGACGAAGACCTCGTCGCGCGCGGGCGTGCGGACGAAGGCGAACTGGTCGGAGGCGTTGTCCCCGAAGAACATCAACGGCTCGAATGGCATGTAGAGGCTCGCGAAGTCCGGGGCGTTGCGGAACTCGGCGTTGTCCCTCGCGATGCGCCGGGCGCTCCAGACCACGTCCAGACCTTCGTGGGACAGCCCGTCGCACTCGCGCAGCAGGGCCGCGAGGTCCGCCGGCAGGGGTTGGCCCAGGACCTCCGCGACCGCGTGCAGGGAGGCTTCGTCGGCCGGGGCACCGAGTTCGGCGATCGGTGCCACCTCAAGGATCAGTTCGCGCCACATGGGGTGAGTGTGCCAAACCCCGGTGTGAGCCCCAACCCGGACGGGGCCACCGGGTACGCCACGGCCCCGCCCGTCACGCGTCCGGTGACGCCTGCTGACGGTCGTAGTCCTCCTGGGCGGCGAGGAGTTGCTCCCCGTGCCGGCCGAACCACTGGATGAGTTCGGTCAGCGGCCCGGCCAGGCCGACGCCGAGTTCGGTGAGGCTGTAGGTGACCTGGGGCGGGTTGGTGGGTGCGACGTCGCGGGCGACGAGCCCGGACCGGGCCAGTGCCTTGAGGTTCTGCGACAGCATCTTCTGGCTGATGCCGCCGACGCGTTGGTGCAGCTGGGCGAAGCGGTGCGGGCCGGCGATGAGGGCCGAGATGATCAGTGTCGCCCAGCGGCTCGTCGTCTGGTCCATGATCGGCCTGAGCGCGCACTTGTTGTCGAAGGTGTCGTGGGCCAGGAGCCGGGCGGCCGTCGCGACCTGCGCTGTTTCCGTCATGAAAGGAGCTTACAAAAAAGTAGGTACTTCCTGTCAGTAATGAGCTTTCCTACGGTGATCTCCACGGAACCAACGTTCGAGGAGCCACTGTGAGCAGCAGCAACGCACGTACGGCGATCGTCACGGGCGCATCGAAGGGCCTGGGCGCGGGGATCGCCAAGGCGCTGGCCCGGACCGGCGCGGCCGTCGTGGTGAACTACCGGGACGATCAGGAGGGCGCCGAACGGGTCGTCGCGGGCATCACCGCCGACGGCGGCCGGGCCGTCGCGGTCCGGGCGGACGTGGGCCGCGGCGACGACGTGCGCCGACTGTTCGACCGGGCGCGCGAGGCGTACGGACCGGTCGACGTGCTCGTCAACAACGCGGCCGTCGTCGCCTTCGCGCCGCTGTCGGGCATCACCGAGGAGGAGTTCCAGCGGGAGATGACCACGAACCTGCTGGGCACGATCCTCACCACGCAGGCCCTGGCCGCACAGGACGACATCGGCGCCGCGTCGATCATCAACGTCTCGACGGCGGGCACGCTCACCCACCCGCCGTACGCCTCGCTCTACGTCGCCTCCAAGAGCGCGGTCAACGCGTTCACCATCGTCGCCGCCAAGGAACTGGGCCCGCGCGGCATCCGGGTCAACGCGATCATGCCCGGCCCCTCGGACACCGAGGGCACCAGGGCCCTGGGGTTCCGCGGCTCGGCCCAGGAGGCGGAGGCGATCGCCGGCACCCCGCTGGGCCGAACCGGCACGCCGGACGACTACGGCCCGCTGGTGGCCTTCCTGGCTTCCGACGACGCGCGCTGGATCACCGGGGACGTCATCCTCGCGTCCGGCGGCATGCGCTGACGCCCCGCCCGTCCGGCCACGGGCTCCGCCCGCCCGGCCCGCAGGCCGGGCGAGCGGGACCGGACCTCGGCGAACGCCCGCCTGCTGCGCCGGGCCCTCGCCCTCTACCCGGCCTCCTACGACGCCGCCGCGCTGGCCGAACTCGCCGACCACGCCGAACACCGCGTCCGCACCTCGACCCCGCTCGCCGGGTTACGCGAGGTCGCCGACGTGGCCGGGCACGGCGCCCGGGGCCGCTTCGGCCTGGTCTCCCACCGGCCGACGGGCCGGGCCCTGGCCACCGCGGCCCCGCTCGCCGCAGTGTTGGCCGGCACGTACGCGGCCGTGCACCTCTGGTGGGCCGTCACGATGGTCACCGACCCTTCCTTCCAGGTGTTCCGGGCCCCCGGGGCGCAGCGGTTCGGCCCCCTGGCCGCGGCGGCGGCGCTGCTCGCCCCGGCGGCACTGATGACGCTCGCGGTCCTGCTCGGCCGCTGGACGGCGGCGCGGACCCTGGCCGTGGTCACCGTCGTGACGGCGCCCCTGATCCACCTCCTCGCCCGCCCCGACCTGCTCGGCACGGTGGCGGACGCCACCGTCTTCTACGGCATCGGCACCCGCGACTCGGCGGTCCTCGTGCTCAACGCCCTTGTCCTGCTGATCGCCCCGCCCGACCGCACGACGCGACCGGGCCCCGCCGTACCGTGGGTCCTCGCCGTCGCGATCACGGCTGCGGGCGTCGTCCTCGACCTGACCGACGGCTTCGGGAAGGTGGTCGAATGGACAACCGGCTCATCCCACGTCGCGAAGAAGACGAAGGCCTGGCCGGCCACCCGTCCCCGCTTCGACATCCACCACACCCCCAAACACGCCGGCCGGCTCAACCAAGTCGGGCTGTTCTTCTCCGCCCTGACCCGACGTCTACGACGCCGCGGCCGGTTCGCCTCCCGCGACGAACCGGCCGCGGCCATCGACACCTTCGTCCTGGCCTGCGACGAACACGACGCCAAGCCCTACCGCTGGACCTTCGACGGCGGCCCACTCAAAGCCGCATGAACCCCCGAAGCATCAACGCGGTGCTGCACTAGGACTGGAAGAGTACTTCCGGATTGTTCGGCGAGGGGCCGTCCAGCAGCGGACTGTGGATCCCCTTCAGCGTCCGGTCGAAGAACGCCGTCACGTACTCGCGGGTGATCACCACCCCGCGTTCCGGGGAGAGGGGCCCCGCCGGGAACCCGGCCTGCTCCTGAAGCACGTCCAGGTCGGAGAAGCTGAAGTGGTCGGCGCCGGCGACCGTCAGCCACTTCTTGTAGCCGCCGAGGGCGGCCCAGGCCTGCCCCCACGTGGTGTCGTGGCCGCCGACCGGGTGGTTGTCGGCCGTACCCAGCATGAGGAGCGGCCGGTTGATCTGGCCGGGCATCGGGACCGGGTGGAAGCTGCCGTCCATGTTCACTCCGGCCCGTACTCGCGGGTCGGCGATCATCGTGGCGGCCGCCGCCGCTCCGCCGAGGGAGTGTCCGGCCATGCCGATCTCGTGCTTGTCGATGAGGTGTGCCAGGCGCCACGCGGTGTTGCCGTGCGTCAACTGGTCGATCACGAAGGACACGTCCCGCCCGCGGCTGACAGCTTCGGCGTCGAAGTCGATCGTTTCCGGGTGGTCGCAGATCGCGCACGGCGGCGTCTGGCCGTTCGCCAGCGTCTCGCCGCTGTCCTCGTAGGTGTGGCCGACGAGCGCGACGACGTAGCCGTGACTGGCCAGGTCGGTCGCGAGCGAGGTGAGCATCATGCGCGGGTTCTCGGACGCGGCTGAGAGGAGCACCAGCGGATGCTTGCCGCGTTGCGGCCGCGCGCCGTCGAAGGCGTGAGTGGTGACGCTGGAGAGGGTCTGCGGGGTGACGCCGGTGCTCGCCGGCAACTTCCGGCGCTCGGTGATTCCGGTTGCCTCGGCGACGGTCATGTAAGGGGCCGGGGTCCCGGTCCCGGGGACGGCGGGGTAGACCATCGTGACGGTCAGTTGGCGGGGGCCGGACGACGGCACCCACGGGTCGAGGCGGCTCGTGTCGGTGAGGTGGATGATCTCCTCGCCGGCGGCGTAGGGGCCGGTCGGCGCGGGGAGCGTGCCGTGGAAGGTCCGCGTGGGCGCGGTGGCCGCGGCCGGTGCGGTGTCGAACGCGTGCGTGGCCACCGGTGTGGCCGACGGTGTGGTCGTGGCGGCGAACCCGGTGCCGGTTCCGGTGACGAGGGCGGCGAGCGCCAGAGCCGCGACAGCGCTGATACGGCGATTGCGTTTCATGGGATCGACGCTAGGTTCCGCAGCTTCGTGTCGAATCGGCCCATGGATGCAAACGTTCTGGTGTCGTTCGTAGCCCCCGCGAGGTACCGGAGTAATCCGCCGGGAGTATGTCGGCGGCGCAGGGTTCCCTTCGTCGGCATCGTTGAGCGCCACCTTCGTCTTGGCCTACGACGAACACGACGCCAAGCCCTACCGCTGGACCTACGACGGCAGCCCACTCAAAGCCGCATGAACCCCCGAAGGGTCAACCTGGACCCGGCCGCCGAAGAAGACCTGCACCTCGCGGATCAGGCCGTCCCGCACCGTGACCGCCTCGACGTTGCGGTACCGGCCGCCGGCGGTGAGTTCGTACTCGTAGTGGACGAAGACGAGTTCACCGTCTTCACCGTGTGCACCGTCTTCGTCGCCGGCGGGCGTGACGTGCAGCAGCCGCTGCTCCCGGAAGCGGTCGGCGGTGGGGAAGCAGCGCCGGAAGAACGCGGCCCTGTCGATGTGGTCGTCCTGCGGGCTGGTGAACGTGAAGTCGTCGGCGTACAGGGGCAGGGCGGCGTCGACGTCCTGCCACCGGTAGCAGCGGAACGCCTCCTCGACGACGCTCGCGGGGCTGCCGTGCATGCGGATCTCCCTGGGTTCGGCCGGAACAGGAGGGGACAGGCGGGGTACCCGGACGGACGGACGGGCGGGCGGGCGGACGGACGGACGCGGCGTGCCCGCGTCAGGCGTGCGCGGCGGCCCGGTCGGACTCGCTGCGCAGGACGCAGAACTCGTTGCCCTCGGGGTCGGCGAGGACTGCCCAGCCCGTACCGTCGGGGTTGCGGTGATCGCCGACGAGGGTGGCCCCGAGGCCCAGCAGGCGCTCCACCTCGTGGTCGCGCGAGGTGTCGGGGCGCAGGCACAGGTGGACCCGGTTCTTGATCGTCTTGGGCTCGGGCACCTGGTGGAAGTACAGCACCGGGCCTTCCGCCAGCAGGACCTGGGTCTCCTCCGAGCCCGGTCCGTCCTCTGTCTCCACCGGGCGGCCGGTCACCCTGCTCCAGAACCGGGCCAACTCGTAGGCATTTGTGCAGTCGATCGCCACGTTCTGCAATACCGAGACCATGCGCGCGAGTCTTCCCGATCTTCGCGCCCAACGCCACAGGGTTGCGGACGTGGGCGCTCGCACGCTTGGACGTTCCTGCGCCCGGGTCCTCCCGCACCCGGGTGCGGGGAAGGCTCAGGGGCGGGGTGTCCAGCCGGGTGGGACGAGGCCGCTGTCGGCGAGGATCCGCTCGACGCTCGCGTCCAGGCTGCTGTCCGGGCCGATGACGTGTTCCAGGCCATCGGGAAGGAGGTCGTGCGGCCGGTACCAGCCGGCCATGTCCTGCGGGGAGACCTCGGCGGCCCACGGGCGGGTGGCGTGCCGGCGCACCGTCTCGTCGAAGTCGACGTCGAGGTAGTACAGATGACTGCGCCCCCGGTGGTCGGCGACGAGCCGGGTCAGCATCGGCCCGTAGTGCCCGGTGTGGAGGATTCCCTCGACCACGACGTGGAAGCCGTGGTCCAGGGCGTGCCGTGCCACCACGTCGATCAGCCCGACGTTGGCGCCGCCGGGCACGTCCCGCTCGCGCAGCACGGTGCGGCGCAGCACGTCCTGGGCGACGACGGCGATGCCCCGCCCGTAGGCGGTGCGCAGTCGTGCGGCGATGCTCGACTTTCCGGCGCCGCTCGGGCCCCGCACCACGATCACCACGGTCTCCGCACTTCCCGTCATGCCGGGACCGTGCCCCCGCCGCGCCCCCGCCACACCGGCACGGCGGCGGTGACGGTCCGGCGGTGACGGCGACCACGGTCCGCCACCACCGGGCCTACGGCCTGAGCTGGACCGCCAGCGCCATCGTGTAGCCGACCAGCAGGCCGAACAGGCAGACCGCCGTCACGTACCGCGGCGTGAACGGCAGTCCGGCCAGGGACGGGTAGAGCAGAACGGCCGCGCCCGCCGCGAGGTCGGCCACGTACAGGCCGCCCGGCGGGGTGATGCCGGTGCTGCGGGCGGCCCAGCCGGTGGCGATCAGGAAGCCGGTGAGCAGGGTGAATCCGGAGAGCAGTCCGGAGCCGATACTGGCGAGCGTGGCGTGCGGTTCGGGCGGCGGCTGACCCTCGGGCGGGCGCGGGCGGAGCCGGTGCGCCACGGCGAGGGAAGCGGCGGCGAGGGTCGCGGCGGCGACGGCGGCGATCAGCGGTCCGGGGTTCAACGGCGGCTCCTGACGGGCGCACGGTGGTGGCCGACGACGGCGGCGAGCGCGGCCGGCAGCAGAACGGTGAGGACGACGACGGTGGCCCAGACGGACGGCGCGACGGCCGGCACCACGGGTCCGGCCGGCCCGACGGGCGGCGGCGCGGCGACCGCGGAGGTGGTGGTGGTCGCGTCGGCGACCGGGAGGGGCGCGGGTGGCGGCGCGGCGGGCGTTCGGGGGTCGGCGGGTGGGGAGGTGACGGCGCCGGGCGCGGGGCGTGTGACGGTGCGTGTCGTGCCGGGCGTCGTGGTGGGCAAGGCACGCGGCGTCGTCGGCCGTGCCACCTCGTGGCCCGGCGTCGGCGCGGGTGCGGGTGTGGGTGCGGGCAGGGGTGCCGCCGTGGTCGGCGCCGGGTGCGACGGCGCCGGTGCGGGCGGCGTGGGCGAAGGCGTGTGCGGAGGCGTTGGCGGGTCCGTTGCCGGGGGCGAGGGGATGGGACAGTCGGTCGGCAGCGGCGGCCAGGGCGGCCAAGTCGGTGGGTGCGGCGGATGGACGTGCGGAGGCCGGGGCGGTACGGGGAGCGGGGCCACCGGAATCGGGACCAGCGGGAACGGTGTCGGCGGGTGCGGCGGGTACGGACTCACGGCATGGTCCATCCCCCGATGATCCGGCCGCCGGTGCGGTGGTCACCGCGCGGTGCGCCTCAAACCCCCGTCCCCGGTGAAGAGTTGGTCCCGACGATGGAACGCACACGTCCCACCGGTCCGTGTGTTCGACCCGGCCGCACGCCTGCGTCCGTCCGCGCCGACCGTCAAGTCATCACCGGTGGAGGGAGGTTCGGCACCACTCCTCGGCGAGCGGTTGGCACAGCGTGGACGGCGACAGCGCCCCGTACACCACCAGCTCGTCGCTGCCGCCGGCGGCGAAGTCGAGGGTCAGCGTCGCCCCCGGGTCGAGCATGTCGGTCAGTCGCCAACGGCCCTCGCCCGTCGACCAGTCGTACCCCGCCCCGGCCCCGGCCGTGGAGCGGAACCCGCCGTCGGCCCGCAGGACGAGGGTCTCCCCGGCCGGGCCGTCCCAGGTGCCGACGACGGCCCGGTCGGCCGGCCCGTCGGACGTCCACGGCTGCTCGGCCGCGTAGCCGGTGACACCCCACACCGACCCCACAGCGGCCAGGCACACCCCGGCCGACGCGGCGCACCCCCGCAGCCACCGGGCCCGGCCGACGGCCCGCACGACGAACAGGACGGCGACGGCCAGGACTTGCAGCGGCCACAGCAGCGCCAGCACCATCCCGAGGTCGCACCAGGCCAGCCAGGCCAGCCGCGACCGCTCGCCGACGTCGCGCCGCACCTGCGCCCCGCACAGGCCGACGATCCCCGCCCCGGCCGCCCAGACCGCTGTGACCTGCAGGTATCGCCCGAAGCCGTCGGTGTCGGTCGGGTCCGGTCCGTTCCACGACAACAGCGCCCACAACAGGGCCCCCAGCACGATCACGGCGACCCCGACAGCGGCGAACGCCGTCAAGAGGAAGCGCGGTGAGGCCAGCGCCGCCGCCACCCCGGCCGTCTCGGGCCCGTCCGTCCCGGCCGTCTCGTCCGTTCTCGCCCCGGTCCCGCTGTCCATGCGCCCCCCGCCATCGCGATGATCGGCCAGACGATATCCACCCGCGACCCGTCATGGAGCGGACCGTCATGTTCCGGTACAGAACTGCGACAAGCCGGAGGGGCGTCGTTCCCGCCCGCCCCGAACGTCTCGCGCAGTCATGGACGGGCGCCGAACCGTGGGGCCGCGTCATGCTCCGCGCTCGCTGACGATGCCCACACGACCGATGACGATCAGTTGGTATCGGAATCAGATTGACGCATGATCGCGGAATCAAGCGGGGGCTGGTTCCGAAACAACGGGGGTACCGTGGCAGATGAGGACGCCGGTACGGACGATGGCCCGACGATGCCCCTTGCGCAGGCGGAGCAGAAGACCGATGCCTACTTCGCCGATGTCTTCGCGGCGCTTCCGCAGCCGGTGACCGCGGTCGCCGACCGGGACAGCGGGGGTATGTGCGTCAAGGGCGACGCCCCTTCGGAGGAGGACGGCCGGATCATGGTCGTCACCTCCGACTTCCTGCGGGGCATCCCGGCCGACCGGCACGGCGCGGTCTTCGACGCTTTCCGCGCGCACATGCTCAAGGCCGGGTTCGAGGTCACCAGCAGCAGCTCCGACGCCGTCTTCTTCAAGAACCCGAAGGACGGTTTCACCGCCTCCATCGACGACGGTGGTGACTGGACCACCACATTGACCATCGGATTCGTCTCCCCCTGCGTGTGGCCCAACGGCACCGAATCACCCGCGGGTTGAGCCGGGGGAGGGCTCGCCGCGCGTGCCGCGTGAGGGGAGCGGAGGGGAGCGGAGGGGAACGGATGGCGAACGGAGGGGTAGCGGGCGGCATGTGAGCGGCGAATCGGGATAGACGAGCGGGCGGAAACCGTCCGCTCGCTCGGAAGGAACCTCTCGTGTCCGACACAACCCGTCTGCCCGGAGCGTTCGAGCACCACTGGTCCTGGCAGGTGGAGGGGGCCTGCCGCACCGTCGACAGCAGTGTCTTCTTCCACCCGACCAACGAGCGCGGGGCCGCCGCGAAGCACCGTGAGCAGATGGCGAAGTCGGTGTGCGCCCGCTGCCCGGTCCTGGCGCAGTGCCGGCAGTACGCGATCGACGTTCGCGAGCCCTACGGGGTGTGGGGCGGGCTGACGGAGGACGAGCGCCGGGTGCTGCTCGCGCGCCGGCGGCGGCGCCATTCCCGCGCGTTCGCCTGACGGCGGGACCGCGAGGGTGGGGCCCGTCGGCCTCAGTCGGTGTAGCGGGCCGTGCGGTAGCCGCCGCGAGCGGTGCGGTCCACCTCCTCGGCGCCCCAGCTGTGGGGGACGGCCAGCCGCCAGCGGGTCCGCAGCGCCGCGTGTTCCTGGGGGTTCCGGGTCACGTACCACTGACCCATGCGGCACCACGCCAGCGGCTCGTCGGTCTCCGTGGCGACGGCCCGCACCAGTAGGGCCGCCTGCCGGGCGACCTGGCCCTCCAGCGCGGCCTGCTCCTCGGCGGCGTCCTGCGCCTCCAGGTACTGGTTCATCCGGTAGGTGGCCTGGTCGCCGTGCTGGAACATGGCGTGATCGGAGTCGGCCGCCATGTGCAGCCTGCCGTTCTGCAGGACTGTCGCGCCGCTGCGCACCACCTCCTCGCGGGATTTCCCGGCGATCCCGGCGTTGAGGCGGTCGAGCAGCTTGGCCTTCTCGGGGGTGGCTTCCGGGATCTGGCCGCCGTTGGTGCCGCCCTGCGCGGAGTACACCTCGTGCAGGTCGTAGTCGCCGGTGTAGAGGTACTGCTTCCACTTCGGGTAGGCCTTCAGCCGGGCCATCGCCGGGCCGCCGTCGCCGACGCCCACGGTGAGCGGTACGTACTGTTCGCGGTGGTCGCCGGTCTCGACGATCCCCTCAGCCAGGAGCTCCGGCGGCGGGTTGTCGACCCGGACACCGATCAGGCCCTGCGCGTCCCAGTGGCCGACGAAGCCGTCGAGGTCCTGCGCCTGCAGCCAGTGCAGGATGTGCTCGGGGTCGCCCGCTGCCTGCCCGGGTCCGGTGCCGTACTTCTTCCGGACCGAGGAGGGCTTGACGGACTTTTCCAGGATGGTGTGCGGCTTGGCCTTGGCGCCTTCCGCGATGCGCCGGATCGAGTGCTCCCCGGTCTCGCGGACGGCGATGGTGTACTTGTGTTTCCGGCACACCGCCGAGATCGCCGCCCAGTGGCCCTCCCAGACGACGCTCCGCAGGGCGGCGGCCCGGGCGCCGGGCCTGACGGCCTCCCCGTCGAAGGTGGCGGCCTCGCAGACCTTCAGCACGTTGGTCGCGTCCACCTGCTGCCGGACCCTGCGTTTCCCGGGCCCCTCGCCCGTGACGCGCTGCAGGGCCGGCACCGCCCGGCCGTCGTCCCGTTCGGCGCCGCCCCGCTGCTCCGCGAGTTCCCGCGCCGTCGCCGCGTTGCCGGCGCGCTGCAGGGATGCCACCGCCTGCGGCGCGCCGGGCCCGGTGGCGGGCCGTCGCGCCGGGCCCGTGGTGCGGTGCGGACGCCCGGCCTTCTCCGGCTGCTGCCTCGCCTGCATGCTGAAACCCCCTCGGTCCCTTCGTCTCCCTTTATAACGGGGTAACTGCCGTACGTGGAGGGCAGTTCCGGACGTGCCGACGACGCCCGACGTGTCCGGGTGCGGCCCGGGCGGCCCGCCCCGCCGGTGAGCTGGGGAAACCGCCCGCGCGACCACTGAACCGGACGGGCGCGAACTCCGGGTGTCGGTCCGAGTGGTCCGGGTGGTGTGGGCGCCGGGGCCGTCCGGTGCTGCCCGCTGTCCTCCGCCTGGCTGCCCGCGCGGACAGGCGCGCGGACAGCTGGGCGGTGGCACGGTGAACAGAAGCGTGCACGTTTCGCGTTCAACTACACGACAGTGTCAAGGGACGGCAGGCGAGCGGCTCGCGTCCGGGGCCGGGCAGATGGGTGAGGTGGACTCCGATGGTGACCACGGCGGTGGACGGCGACGGCGAGAGACTGGCGGCCACGGCGGACGGTGGGGGAGGGCCCGGCCAGGACGACGAGGCGGCGGCACGTCGGCTGATCGCGGCCTGGCTGGCGGGGGACGCCGAACCGGCGGCCGACCCCGCCACGGGCCCGTCCGGCACCTCGGCGCAGCCCGCACGGGCGCTCCCGCCCGGCTGGACCGTACCCCGGGCCGGGGCCCGTGAGGTCGTCACCACGGCCCGGCGGCTGGCCCTGCACGGGGTGTCGGGGCGGGCCCGGCCGGTGCCGGGCACCGACGAGCTGGTGCTGGCCCGTGTCCTGGTGGTCGACGAGCACCCCTCGGCCCCGACCTGGACCGAGCGCGAGCGTGTCGAGCTGGCCGGATGGGTAGCCGTCCTGGTGCGACGCTTCGGTGAGGACGGCGTCCAGCGGCTCACCGCCGCACTCACGGGCCGCCCCTGAGGATCCGTCCGGCGGAGTGCGCGCGGACGCCGTCGGACCCTGTCGGCTCCGATGCGGATCGGGGCGGGCCCGGCCCGGCCGTCGGGCGGACGTCGCCGGTGGCCGGGACGTTGTTCCCGTCAGGGCGAGGACCCGGGGCCACGGCGGCCGGGCCGGCGCCACCGGCCCGGCGGGGTCCGGTCGAGGACGACGACGCCGACCGGTGTCCGGCTGTTCACCTTGTCCGTCCTCCCGGCAGTCGCCTCCCGCCAGCCGCCGCCCGTCACCGCGCCCCTGCGGCCCTGGACCCCGCGACCGTGCCGGCCACCGGCCGTCGCGGTGACGGGTTCGAGCTCGGCGACCGACTCGTCGGGGGAAGCAGGTGACCCGGAAGATCGGTTCGAGGAGTTCGGACATCAGCGGGCGGCGCGCGTCACCGCCCGCATCGTGCGCCTCGGTGGCACGACGTCACGTGACCCGGTTCACAGGGAACTCCGGGAGGCGAGCGGACAGGGGTGGGCATGGAACTGTCACAACGCGCGCGATTGCGCGCCGGGGACCAGGACGCGCTCGGCGAACTCTTCGACGAGCACGCCCCGGCCGTGTACGGCTACGCGCTGCGCACCCTGGGCGACTGGGCGGCCGCCGAGGACGTGGTGTCGCTGACCTTCCTGGAGGCCTGGCGGCTGCGCGGGAAGCTCCACGAAGGCGACGACGATCTGCGGCCCTGGGTGTTCGGGATCGCCACCAACGTGCTGCGCAACACCGCGCGGGCGGCCCGGCGGCACCGGGCGGCGATCTCGCGCCTCGCCGAGCGGGAGCCCGTACCGGACTTCGCCGACGAGCTGGTCTCCCGGATCGACGACGGCGCCCAACTCGCCGCGGTGCGCCGCGCCCTGCCCGGCCTGCGCCGGTCCGAGCGCGAGGTGTTCCGGCTGTGCGTGTGGGTGGGGCTCGACTACGCGTCGGCCGCGCAGGCCCTCGGGGTGCCGGTCGGCACTGTCCGCTCCCGCCTCTCCCGGGCCCGGGCCCGGCTGCGCTCGCTCGCGGAGGACGAACTGACGGAGGGCCGGGAACCGGCTCCCGCCGTCGGACAGGTACGGGGTGGCGGCTTCGGTGCCGCCCGGTCGATGCAGGAGGACATCCGATGAACAACCCGCACGAGACGCTCTCCGCCGACCGCCGACGTCTTCTGAGGGAGCACCTGATGCGTGAGATCGCCATGGACGCGAAGGCACCGAGGCCGCAGAGGAGGCTGGTCTGGCTGGTCGCCGCCCCGCTGGCGGTAGGCGCGCTGGCGGCCGTCACCCTGGTCGTCCCCGGCGGGCACCACGGTGCCACCGCCCCGGCGGCCCCGGCGTCCTCGGCGGCGACGCCGACGCCGGCGACGGGCACACCCCTGCCGGAGCCGACCGATCCCGCCGGGCTGCTCAGCCGGGCCGCGAAGGCCGTCGCGAGCCGTCCGGCCCCCGCGGCCGGGAACGCGCAGTTCGTGTACTCGCGGGAGATCCAGGACGGCGCCCGCCAGCCCGTGCACGAGCGCTCGTCGTGGCTCTCGGTCGACGGCAGGTCGGAGGGCCTGATCGTGGACCCGACCATGGGCGACGGACGCACAACCTGGCACGCCGCCCTGTCGGACCGGCCCGGGGCCCATCGGTCGGCCGGCTTCGACGTCCCGACCTACGAGTTCGTCTCCCGGCTGCCCACGGACCCGCAGCAGCTCCTGCGGCAGCTGCTCGCCGCCGACCGCTCCGACTCGGTGGCGGGAATGCAGATGACGCCGAAGCTGCGCAACCAGATCGCCTTCGGGGACATCCAGATGATCTTCCAGAACGTCTCGGCGCCACCGGCCGTCGCAGGCGCGCTCATGCAGGCGGCCGCGAAGATCCCCGGCACCTCCGTGGTCGCGGACGAGGCCGACGCGAACGGCCGACACGGCGTCGCGGTGGTCGGCACCAACGGCACCATGCGGGTGTCCCTGATCTTCGACAAGGACACCGGCGCGTTCCTCGGCCTGCGCGAGGTGCTGCTCGCCGACCTCCCGCCCGCCGGCCCGGACGGCCTCCCGCCCACCGGTGCCCCGTCCCCGGGCGCCGGCAACGGCAAGGGATACGACTACGCCACGGCCGTCCTCGCCTCGGGCATTGCCGACCACGCGGGCGACAGCCCCAAGGGCTGAACCCCGCACGGCACGGTCGGTACGTTCGACGTGGGAAGACGCCGTGGTGACCCGGATCGGGCGCCACGGCGTTCCGCCGCAGCGACGTCATGTGGGTTGCGCCGTTCGCGAGCCTTCCGCTAGCGTCGGCGACGTCTGCCATCGACACGGAAGGAGTGGCGAGAAGCCGAACGATCTGCGAAGGACCGCGATCGACACGTCCGTTGAGGACTGATCGACGGTCGAGAGGGCCGATGAAGGCCGGAGTCGGGCACAGGATCCGACCACCCCATCTCCGCTGCCGTAGCAAGCAGCGTTCTTCAGCGAGTTCGTTACGCGTGCTCCCACTTCGGGCGATGCGCCGCACCGCGGCGCCGCTCCTCGATGACAAGGCTTCCCCATGTCCTCCCGCTCCTCCGAGCCTGCCGTCGGTGCATCCGCCGCACCCGCCTCGCCGGCCAGGACCAACGTGGTCGTGCTGACCCTGATGGTCGCGGTCTTCCTCTCCCTGCTCGACACCCAGATCGTCGCCACGGTGCTGCCCCGCGTGGTCGGCGACCTCGGCGGACTCGACCGGTTCGCCTGGGTCACCACCGGTTACCTCATCGGTGGCAGCGCCGCCGTGCCCGTGTACGGCAAGCTCGGCGATCTCTTCGGACGCAAACGCGTCCTCATGGCATCGATGGCCGTGTTCCTGCTCGGATCCGCCCTGTGTGGACTGGCACAGACGATGGGTCAGCTCATCGCCTTCCGCGCCCTCCAGGGCATCGGCAGCGGCGGCCTGTTCATCTGCGTGCTCGCGGTCATCGGCGAGATGTTCCCGCCACGTGAAGGCGCCCGGTACTACGGCTGGTTCTCCGTCACCTTCGGAGCCGCTTCGCTGACCGGCCCCGCCCTCGGCGGCATCCTCACCGAACTCGCCGACTGGCGTTGGGTGTTCTTCGTCAACCTGCCCGTCGGCGCGATCGTCCTGCTGGTCCTCTCCTCGGCTCTGGACCTGCCCGCCCGCCGCCGGCAGGCACACCTCGACTACGGCGGAGTGATCCTCCTCGTCCTGGCGATCGTCGGCCTCAACCTCTTCACCGGCTGGGCCGGCGTCGACCGTGCCTGGACCTCCCCGGTCACCGTCGGCCTCGGCGCCGGAACGGTCATCGCCACGGCGCTCTTCATCCTGTCGCAGCGCCGCGCCACCGACCCGGTGATCCCGCTGCGGCTGTTCGCCGACCGGACCTTCGCCACCGTCGTCGTCATCGGCTTCGTCTCCGGCTTCGTCGGCCTCGGACTGATCAACTACCTGGTGCTGTGGCTGCAGACGGTCCTCACCCTCGACGTCCGGGAATCCGGCTTCGCCCTCACCGCGATGATGCTCGCCGTGGTCCTGGCCTCCTACGTCAGCACCAGGGTCATCGGCCGCACCGGCTCGTACCGCTGGTTCCCGGTGCTCAGCATGGCCGTCTTCGCCGTCACCGCGGTGCTGTTCTCCACGGCCGGGCCCTCGACCCCTCCGCTGCTCGCCGTCGTCTACCTGCTGCTGTTCGGTGCCGCCGGCGGCCTCAACTCGCAGGCCCTCACCCTCGCCGCCCGCAACACCGCCGGCGTGCGGGACATCGGTGCCGTCCAGGGCACCGCGACCCTCGTGCGCCAGCTCGGCACCGCGCTCGGTGTCTCGTTCTTCGCCGCCGTCACGACCGGCCGGCTCGGCAGCGGACTCGACCGCCTCGACAGGTCCGGTGTGCACATCGACCGGGACGACTCCCTGTCGCCCCGGTTCGTCGGCACGCTGTCCGCCCCGCTGCGGCTCGAACTCGCCGGCGTCTACGCGGACTCACTGCGCGTCGTCTTCCATGCGGTCGTCCCGATCGCCCTGATCGGACTCGTGGCCTCGCTGTTCCTCAAGGACATCAGACTCGCCGGCCGACCCGCGCCGACCGAGCCGACGGTGCCGGAAGGGTCCCCGGCCGCCGACTCCGGCTCGCCCGCCCGCAGCACCTCCTGACGCACCTCCTGACCACCGCCGGGCGCACCTCCTGACACGCCACTCGACGAGTGGCCTCCCCGTCCGGTGCCCACCGTGCGGCACACCCCTGACAAGGAGAACACGCATGATCCTCATCACTGGCGCCACCGGCAACGTCGGCAGCGCACTCACCGCCCGGCTCGCCGCCGACGGCGTGCCGGTGCGGGCCATGACCCGGTCGCCCGGGAAGGCGACCTTCCCCACCGGCGTCGAGGTCGTCGCCGGGGACTTCGACAAGCCGGAGACCCTGCCTGCGGCGCTCGCGGGCGTCGACCGGGTCTTCGTCGTCCCGCCGGGTTACGGCCCCGAAGGCCCGGTCCAGGAGGCCGCCCTCGTCGCCGCCTCCCGCGAGGCCGGAGTGCGGCACCTGGTCAAGCTCTCCACCAGCGGCGTCGGCTTCCGCGCCACCGACCCGCTCACCTCCGGCCACCGTGCCGGCGAGCAGGTCATCCGGGAGTCCGGCCTCGGCTGGACGGTCCTGCGCCCCGGCACCTTCATGGTCTACCTCCACGGCTACGCCGACACCATCGCCAAGGAGCGGACCATGTACGTGACCGAGGGCGACCCGGTCTCCGCCATGATCCACCCGCGCGACATCGCCGCGGTCGCGGCCGAGGTGCTCACCGGCTCCGGCCACGAGGGCCGGGCCTACACCCTGACCGGCGGTGAGGCGCTCAGCCCGCAGCGGCAGGGCGAGATCATCGGCCAGGTACTCGGCCAGGAGGTCACCGTCGTCGAGCGCACCGCCGCCGAGACCCAGGCGGAGTTCGACCGCCTCGGCTGGGGCGGCCCGCGCCTCGCGGCCCTGCTCGAACTCAAGCGGCAGTCCGCTGCCTGGGACTGGCACGTCTCCGACTCCGTCGAGCGGATCACCGGCACGGCGCCGTTGCCCCTGCGCACCTGGGTCGACGAGAACATCCACATCTTCGGCTGAGCCGATCCGCACACGGCACGGGGCTGGTGCGGCCGGGACGGCCCGGCCGCACCAGCCCCGTGCCGAGGGAGGACGACGTGTTCCCCCGGGTGGATCAGAGGGAGCGGAGGTGGGACTCGGCGGAGTCGAGAGAGTAGAAGCGTCTGATCCTCCACCAATAACGGATCGGCCACGAACGCTCGTGGTCGAACGGCATCCCGGTGGTGTCGTGCGGACACCACCCAGTTCCGGAAGGAACGTGCGCATCCGTACCGCTGCTGCGGGGGCCGTCGCCGTCGTGCAGCTCGCCGTCGGCTCAACGGCGCGCTCCAGCACGTCGAAGGGGGCCGCGGCCGCGCCGAGCAGCGCGGCCCCGCCTTCCTGTCCGTTCGAAGCGATCGTCCTGCACCGTACTTCCGCGGCGCTCCGCACGCTTCTACCGTTGCTTCATGCAGCGAGTTCTGATGGACCGTTCGAACCCGGACGTGCTCGACCTGGTTCTCGCGGAGCGGGGCGGCTCGCTCCGGTACGCTCTCACGGCTTCGCTCCAAGCGGGGATCGCGGCGCCGGTGTTGTTCCTGTTCAGCGTTTTGTTCTCCCTCCCCCTCTATGTCGTCATGCTGTTCGCCGGCACCGGGTGGGGCCCGGTGTGGGTGGCGGCCGGGATCCTCGGTGGGGCGGGCGCGGTCGTCGGGTGGGTGCTGCTGGTCCGTGCGATCTTCCGTCACGTGCACCGGCTTCGCTTCTCGCCCTCCACCGGGCCGGCCACGGTCGTCCTCGTCCGGGGTGCCCGGGCAGGCCGGCCGATGCCGATCACCGAGGTGCGTCGGATCCTGATCGACCACTCCATCGAGGAGCCGTACGACGGCGACCCGCGTCCGAGGTCCGTCACCGTCACGGTGACCGTGGTGCTGGGGCGCGGCGAACTCCCCCAGCAGTCCCTGCCGCAGGACACCGACGCCACGGCACTCCACCGCGAGCTGTACGAGGCCCTCTCCCCGACCGTGACGGTGGACCTGCACGTCCGCCACCAGCAGCGCCCCGAGCCGCCGCCCCCGCCCCCGGTCTCGAAGCGGTCGGCGGACGACGGTTGGTGGAGCGTGATCGGGCACGGCGGTTCGACCGGCGGGGGCGGCTGCTGAGCCTGCGAGGTCGTCGGGGACGTCCGGGACGTCCGGGACGTCCGGGACGTCCGGGAATCGAACGTACAATCGCCGGACGACTGGGCACGGGAGGGTGCGGTGGGACACTTCGAGGGCTTCGACGTCACCGGGTTCTGGGACGATTCCGCCTACGCGCTCGGGGCGTACGTGGAGGAGGCGCCGCCCTCGCGGGAGTCGGTCGAGGCGTTGGAGGTCGAGCTCGGCGGGTACCGTCTGCCGGACTCCTACGTCGCGCTGATGACCGCGCACAACGGCGGCACTCCGACCCGCACCTGCTTCCCCCTGGCCGAGCCGAACTCCTTGGCCGAGGATTACGTCGAGATCACCGGCATCCGGGGCATCGGGCGGGTGCGGCCGCAGTCGCTCGGGGGCAAGTTCGGCAGCCTGTTCTGGATCGACATGTGGGGGTACCCCGACATCGGTGTCTACTTCGCCGACACCCCGTCGGCGGGCCACGACATGCTCGCTCTCGACTACCGCGCGTGCGGCCGGCACGGTGAGCCGACGGTGGTGCACGTCGACCAGGAGAACGACTTCGCGATCACCCTGCTCGCCGAGAACTTCGAGGCGTTCGTCACGGGCCTGGTCGACGAGTCCGTCTACGACACCTCGGAGCAGGACCGGCTTGCCGCGCTGGCAACGGTGCGCGACGGCAGCTTCTCCCCGGTCCTGCTGCGGGCGTTCCGCGAGGTCGCGGACGTGTTGCCCGACGCGGACCGGCGGCTGCGGGCACTCGCCGAGGCGGTCGTGCACGACAAGGGGCACTTCTCCCTGCACGCCGACCCGCGCTCGATGCTCATGTACGACTACCTGTTCTGGCTGTTCACCGGCTTCAACCGGGTCGACTCCCTTGCCCGGTACCTCGGGTTGCCCCCGAAGGACGAGCGGTCCTACGCGCGGCCGAGGTTCCCGCTCATGATCGCCGGCTTCGGCCCCGCGGCCGAGCCGTACGGCTTCCGCACCGGCGGGTACGCCTCCGCCTTCCTCGAAGAGTGGTGGAACTCCCGTACCGCCTCGGGCCGTCTCGTCGGGACCGGCGACGACGGCTACCGCTTCACGGACGCCGCGGTCGCCGCACTGCTCCACGAACTGGCCGTCGTGGCCGGGGAGGACGGGTAGCCGTACCGGCCAGGGCGACGGGGTATCCCGCTGGCCGCCGGCTCCCGGGCCGCCGCAGCGGTGTGCGGGCCGGGAGCCGCCCCGTTGAACGGACGTGGTGCGTGCCGGGTTCAGTCCGGGGCGGGGCCGGTCGAACCCGGGAGGGGGTGCCGTCCGTGCTACGGGGTGAGGCCGGGCGGCAGCCGGCCCGAGGACGGATGCGGGAGGACAGCGATGGCCTGGTACCAGGGGCCGAGCCGGATCACGGTGACGGCGGTGGAGGGGCGGTTCTCGCAGCGGGCGGTGGTGACGGTCCGGGGCGCGGCGCCGGTGGAGCTTGCCGGGGAGGTCGGCGCCGTCCACCTCGTCGACGCGGAGAGCTGGCAGCTGGACCTGGAGCACCGCCACTTGGGCGACTGGTGCCCCAACATCCGTGCGGTGCAGGGTCGTTGGCAGGAGATCCGGGGTGTGCTGACGCAGGTCGTGTACAGTCGCAACCGTGATATGGCGGGCGATCGTCAGGACCGCAACCTGGTGCTGCGGATCGAGCGGGTCGTGCCGGGCGGCGACGAGTCCCCGACCGTGACCCGTGCCCCCGCCGTGCGTCGGACCACCGCCGCGCACCACGTCCCGGCGGTCTCCGCGGGCTCGGCCGCGCCGCGTACCTCGGCCGGTGGGCCGGGCGGTACGACGGCGCCGGGCGTGCGGACGAGCGGCTCGGGCGTCCGGGTCACCGGTTCGGGCGGTCCGGCCGGGACCACCACCTCGACCACGTCCTGGAGCGGCTGACCGGACCGGTCGGCGGGGTCGGCGGGGTCGGCGGGGTCGGGGGCAGGGTACGGGCCGGGTCTGCACCGGTTCCATCCGGCCCTGTTCGTCGGCGAGTTCCGGGGCTCGTTCCCGGTGCTCGCGCGCCGGCCCGTCGTCCCGGGTGCGGCCGGGTTCCGGCGCCCGGTGGACCTGCGTCGCGGTCTGCGTGCGCGGCTCCCGTGTCCTGTTCGTCGCCCGCCTCCCGGTCGCACCTGATCGGGCGGGTGACGGGCGTCCTGGGCGGGTTTCGGTCACCTTGCGCGCCGGGCTGGACTTCATGGACAGGTGTCCAGCTATTCTGGACACCTGTCCATGAAGTCTGGAGCCGATGATGCGCGTGACCGCCGATGTCCTGGTCGCCCTGGTGGCCGTCCTGCACGGCTACTTCCTGGTGCTGGAGATGTTCCTGTGGGAGCGCAGGCCGGGGCGGGAGCTGTCCGGCTTCGACGCCGCCCTCGCCCGCACCACCGCACCGCTCGCCGCCAACCAGGGCCTCTACAACGGCTTCCTCGCCGCCGGGCTCGTCTGGGGCCTGGCCGCCGGGGGCTCGACCGGCCACCAGGCACAGCTCTTCTTCCTGGTCTGCGTGGTCGTGGCCGGCCTGTACGGCGGTGCCACCGCGAACCGCCGCATCCTGGCGGCCCAGGCGCTGCCCGGCGCGCTCGCGCTCGGCGCCGTCCTGCTCGCCGGATGAGCGCCGCCCAGGACCCCCGGGCCGCCCAGGACCCCCGGGCCGAGCGCACCCGGGCCGCGCTGCGCCGGGCGCTGCTGGAGGAGTGCGCCGAACGCCCGCTGGCCGAGGTCAACGTCGCCGCGCTGGTGCGCCGGGCGGGGGTCGGCCGGGCCACCTTCTACGTGCACTACGCCGACCTGGAGGCGCTGGCGGTGGACGCCTGCGCGGACGTGGTCCGTGCGGCCGTGGACGCGCTGCACGCCTGGCGCGGGGTGCCCGATCCTGCGGTCCCGCCGCCCGCGCTGACCGGGTTCTTCGCCGAACTGGCCCCGCATGCAGCCCTCTACCGTGCCCTGCTGGCGCCGGGCGGTGGCGGCCCGCTGGGCCTGGTGCTCACCCGGGACCTGCGCGAGCGCAGCCGCACCGAGCGGGCCCTGGCCGGCGCGCCGGAGCCCGATCTGGTGGCTGCCGCCGTGGCGGGCACCTTCACCGGGGTGCTCGCGGACTGGCTGCACGGCCGGATCGAGGCGGCTCCGGAGCGGATCGCGCACCAGGTCTGGCGGCTGCTGATCTCGCTCCACCGCACGCCGCAGCTCTGAGTGTCGGTCGGCCGCCCCGGTTGCCCCGGCGACCCCGGCGGCCGTGGGCGGGGCACGGCCGGCGAGCGGCCAGGGCCGCAGCGGCCAGGGCCGCTGCGGCGGAGGCGGGCGCTATTGGGAAACTTTCCTAACGAAAATCGTTGACCGGGGAGCCCGCCGCCCCCGATCCTGTGAGACACCCGTCGCGGACCGGCCGCCGCCGTCCGCGCGGGCGTTCGCGCCTCCCTGACCTGCCGTCACCGTCCCGCTGGATCGACGAAAGTGAGTTGGCATGCGCAAGACCACCGGAGTCCGCCCGACCGTCGGAGTCCGTCTCACCGCCCCGCTGCTGGCCGCCGCCCTCGGGCCCGCCGCGCTCCTGCTGGCCCCCGTGGACTCCGCGACGGCGGCGCCCGCCGCGGCGGCCGTGCCCGGGATGGCCGCCGCGCCGTACGAGTACCTCGGCTGGGGCAACCCGCAGAAGCCGACCGACGTGATGAAGGCGGCCGGGGTCACGTGGTTCACCCTGGCGTTCGTCCTGTCCGACGGTGGCTGCAATCCGGCGTGGGACGGCAGCCGGGCGCTGTCCGGCGGTTCCGACGAGGCCGCGATCAAGTCGATCCGGGCGGCCGGCGGGGACGTCGTGGTCTCGGTCGGGGGGTGGAGCGGGAACAAGCTCGGCGAGAAGTGTTCCAGCGCGGGCGCGCTGGCCGGTGCGTACCAGAAGGTGATCGACGCCTACAAGCTGAAGGCGCTCGACATCGACATCGAGAACACCGAGTTCGGCAACGCGACGGTCCGTCAGCGGGTGGTCGACGCGCTGAAGATCGTCAAGACGAAGAACCCCGGCATCGTCACCTACGTCACCCTGGGCACCACGCCCACCGGCCCGGACGCCAACGGCAAGGACCTCATCAAGCGGGGCGCGGCCGCGGGCCTGTCGAACGACGGCTGGGTGATCATGCCCTTCGACTTCGGCGGCCACAGCGGCAGCATGGGCCAGGCGACGGTCAGCGCGCTGGACGGGCTGAAGGCGGCGGTCAAGAGCGCGTACGGCTACACCGACGACGCGGCGTACCGGCACATCGGCGTCTCCTCGATGAACGGGAAGACCGACGAGGCGGGGGAGACCGTCACCACCGGCGACTTCCGTACCATCCTCGGGTACGCGAAGCAGCACCACCTCGCCCGCTTCGCCTTCTGGTCCGTCAACCGGGACCGCGCCTGCGGCTCCGGTACGGACGCCGACGCCTGCAGCGGAGTCGCGCAGACCCCGTACGAGTTCACCAGGATCGTCGTCCAGTACCGGGGCTGAGGCGCGGCGCCGGCCTCAGGTCTCCTGACGGTCGATCTGGTGCTCCCGGACCAGCCAGAGCGCGAGGACGGCGCCCACCAGGCTGACCAGCCCGCCGAGCAGCAGCACCAGGTTGAGGCCGTCCAGGAAACCGGCCCGGGCGGCGGCCACGGCCACCGCCCGGGCCGGTTCGGGCAGCGCGGCGACCGCCTGCGGGAGGCTGCCGTCGGAGGCGGCCTCGATCAGCTCGCGCGGGCGGGCGCCCTCGGCGATCGGGGTGCCCGCCGCGACCTCGCGGACCGTGTGGGAGCCCCGGGCGACGAAGATCGCCCCCCAGACGGCGATGCCGACCGCGATGCCGACCTGCCGGAAGGTGTCGTTGATGCCCGCCGCCATGCCGCTCTTCTCCTTGGGCACCACGCTCACCGCGACGTCGGCGATCACCGGGTTGATCAGGCCGATGCCCGCGCCGCCGACCAGGAACCCCGCCAGCAGGCCGGTCCAGGTGTCGTCGGGCCGGATGCCGCCCATCAGCAGCATGCCCGCGCCGACGGCGATGAGGCCGACGAAGAGCATCAGCCGGGCCGGCGCCCGGGAGAGCATGATCCCGGCGACCGGTGCGACGAAGAAGCTGAGCACCGTGATCGGCAGGTAGCGCACACCCGCCGCGAACGGGGAGAGCCCGAGGTAGTTCTGCAGGTACAGCGTCAGGTAGAGGAAGAGCGCGAACAGGGAGCTGGACACCGCGAACGCGGCCAGCTGCACGCCGGTGAACGCGTGCCGGCGGAACAGCCCGAGCGGCAGCATCGGCTCCGGCACGCGGCGTTCGACCAGTACGAAGACGGTCAGGAGGGCGGCCGCGCCGATGAACAGCCCCACGATCAGCGGGCTGCCCCAGCCCTCGGTGTTGCCCCGCACCAGGGCGAGGACGAGCAGGAACAGTCCGGTGCTGAAGGCCGCGACCCCGGCCCAGTCGATCCGGGTGGCGTTCGGGTCGCGGCTCTCCGCCAGCTTGAGGTAGGTGACGACCAGGGCGGCGGCCCCGATCGGCACGTTGAGGTAGAAGATCCACTCCCAGCCGAGCGAGTCCGTGAGCGCCCCGCCGATCAGCGGTCCGACGGCGACGGCCATCCCGATCGTCGCCCCGTAGACGCCCATCGCGGTGCCGCGCTCGCGGCCGGGCGGGAACTCCTGCGCGACCAGGGCGAGCGAGACCGCGAACATCACCGCGCCGCCCACCCCCTGCACCGCGCGGGAGACGTTGAGGAAGACCGGGTTCGGCGCCAGCGCGCAGAGCAGCGAGGCGAAGGAGAAGATCACCAGCCCCGCCGCGAAGGCCCTGCGCCGCCCGAGCCGGTCGGCCAGCGAACCGGCGGTCAGGACCAGGGCGGCCAGCGAGAGGGCGTAGGCGTCGAACACCCACTGCAGGTCGGTGAAGCTCGCGCCCAGGTCCCTGCGGATGGACGGCAGGGCGACGTTGACCACCGTGATGTCGAGAAGCAGCATGAACGTCGCGACCGACACGGCGATCAGCGTCCACCACTTGCGTTGCACGGCTGCCGGTCTCCTTCGACGGGGGATACGGGGGCACGCCGACCGCGGGTCGGCGGCGGCGTGGCGTCGACCGTATGCGCGGCTGCGGCCCGGATCCGGGCCGACACGACCGGGCGCGCCCCCGGAGGCCCCGTCCGGTCGAGACCTCCGGCATCCGGGGTGCCGGTTCCGGCAGGAGTTCCGCGGGAGTTCCGCGCTCTCTTGACGAGTTAAGTAACGTTCCTTAACTTGATCCCGGCGACCTCCCCGCGACCTCCCCGACCTCCCTCCTGCTCCGCCCCGACCTCCCCCTGCTCCGCTCCCTGCTCCATCCCCCGCTCCGTCCCCCACCTCTGGAGCCACCCGTGGACTCAGGCCTCACCCGGAGAATCGGCCTCTTCCAGGCCACCGCGATCAACATGAGCCAGATGTGCGGCATCGGGCCGTTCGTCACGATCCCGCTGATGGTCGCCGCCTTCGGCGGCCCGCAGGCCGTCATCGGCTGGCTGGCCGGCGCGCTGCTCGCCCTCGTCGACGGCCTGGTCTGGGCCGAACTGGGCGCCTCGCTGCCCGGCGCCGGCGGCACCTACGTCTACCTGCGCGAAGCCTTCCAGTACCGCACCGGGCGGCTGATGCCGTTCCTGTTCGTCTGGACGGCGATGCTCTTCATCCCGCTGATCATGTCGACCGGCGTGCAGGGCCTGGTGCAGTACCTCGCCTACCTGTGGCCGGGCATGACGACCGTCCAGGGCGACGTCGTCGGCGTCGCCGTGCTCGCCCTCGTCCTGGTGCTGCTGTGGCGCACGGTCGAGGACATCGGCGCGATCACCGTCGTGATGTGGGTCGTGATGATCGTCTCCGTCGGCGCGGTGATCCTGGCCTCCTTCACCGGCTTCCACCCCTCGCTGGCCTTCACCTGGCCCGCCCACGCCGTCGAACTCACCCACGGCGCGTTCTGGACCGGCTTCGCCGCCGGTCTGACCATCGGCATCTACGACTACCTGGGCTACAACACCGCCTCGTACCTCGGCGCCGAGATCAGGAACCCGGGCCGGGTCATGCCGCGGGCGATCATCCACTCGATCACCGCCATCATGGCCGTCTACCTGCTGATGCAGGTCGGCGTCCTCGGCGTGATCGACTGGCGGGACATGCTGGACCCGGACAACGTGGCCTCGAAGTCCGTCGCCTCCGCGGTGCTGGAGAGGACCTGGGGCAGGGGCGCCGCCGACACCGTGACGGTGCTCATCCTGGTCACCGCCTTCGCCTCCGTCCTCGCGGGCCTGCTCGGCGGCTCCCGGGTGCCGTACGACGCCGCCCGCGACGGGATGTTCTTCCGCTCCTTCGGCAGACTGCACCCCCGGCACGGCTTCCCCGTGCTCGGCCTGGTCGCCATGGTCGCGATCACCGCCGCCGGCTTCCTGTTCGCGCGGCACATCGGCGACACCTCCGCGCACCCGCCGCTGAGCATCCTGATCGCCCTGCTGACCAGCGTCATGGTGATCGTCCAGGCGCTCGCGCAGATCGCCGCCGTCACGGTGCTCCGCAAACGCCAGCCGCACCTCGCCCGCCCGTACAAGATGGTGCTCTACCCGCTGCCGAGCATCGTCGCCGCCATCGGCTGGCTGGTCATCTACGGCTACGCGGACAAGGCCAACGAGGGCGTCCACCCGATCGAGTGGTCGCTGGCCTGGGTCGCCCTCGGCGGCCTCGTCTTCCTCGTCTGGTCGAGGGCCGAGGGCGCCTGGCCGTTCGGGCCGAAGGAGATCCGCGAGGAGTACCTGGAGGCCCAGCAGGCCCGGGAGGCCGACGCCCTCGCCGGCGCCTGAAGGCCTCCCGGGAGTCGACTCGCTCTCCTCGCCGGGTACTTCCCCCACGTGGCGAAGGCAGGACAACCAACTCGTCCGGGGCGTCGAGGCGCTGACGCCCGGACCGGGTGCGGACGGCGCGCCCCGCACCGCCCGGGCGCGGCCCCGGACCGGGTGCGGGGCGGGGCCCTGCGGGCGGGTGAGCCTGTACGGGTACTTCGTCGCGCGGCTCGGGCCGGGCGGCATGTCGTGGCCGGATGCGGCGGTCCCGGCCCCCATGATGGCCGCGTCCGCCGCCGACCGTCGTCCAGGAGACCTCGCATGCCCCGACGGGCCACCTTCCCCCGCCGTTCCGCCCTCGCAGCCGCCGCCGCGGCAGCCGTCCTGACCTCGGTCACGGCGTGCGGATCGGATCCCTCCACCCCCACCGCCGCCTCCACCTCCCCGGGGAGCAGCGCGTCGATCGCGTGCAACGGATCGGGCCAGCTCCTCGGCGCCGGTTCGACGGCGCAGGCGAACGCGATCGACCTCTGGAAGAACACCTTCGGCGCCGCCTGCCCGGGCATCATGGTCAACTACAGCGGAGGCGGCTCGGGCGCCGGCGTGCAGCAGTTCAACGAGGGCAAGGTGGCCTTCGCCGGGTCCGACGCCGCCCTGAAGCCGGCCGAGGTCGACGCCTCGAAGCAGGTGTGCCCCGGAGGCCAGGGCATCGACCTGCCGATGGTGGCCGGCCTCGTCTCGATCGTCTTCAACGTGCCCGGCGTGGACAAGCTCGTCCTCGACGGGCCGACCATCGCCAAGATCTTCGACGCGCAGATCACCAAGTGGAACGACCCGGCGATCACCGCGCTCAACCCCGGCGTCACACTGCCCGACACCCCGATCCAGGCCTTCCACCGCTCCGACGACTCCGGCACGACCGCGAACCTGACGGCCTACCTCGCCGCCGCGTCGAACGGCGCCTGGCCGTACCCGCCGAGCAAGACCTGGGCGGCCAATGGCGGCCAGTCGGCCAACGGCAGCGCCGGCGTCTCGGCGCAGGTCAAGCAGGTCGAGAACTCCATCGGCTACGTGGAGCTGTCCTACGCCCAGACCAACAACCTGAAGAGCGCGGCGGTCAACACCGGCGCCTCCCAGCCGGTCGACGCCACCGCCGCCAACGCGGCCACCACCTTCGCCAAGGCCCAGTTCGCCGGGACGGGCAGCGACCTGGCTCTGAACCTGGACTACGCGACCAAGGACGAGGGCGCGTACCCGATCGTCCTGGTCACCTACGAGATCGTCTGCGACAAGGGCAACAAGGCCGCCAGCCTGCCCGCCCTGAAGTCCTTCCTGACCTACACGTCCAGCGACGCCGCCCAGCAGGCGATCAGCGCGACGGGGTACGTCCCGCTGCCTGCGGAGATCACCAGCAAGGTCAAGTCGGCCGTCTCCCAGCTCTCCTGACCCCCGCCGCCCCGCACCGCCGCCCGAACTGCTGTCCCGCACCGCCCCCGCACCGCCCCGGCACCGCCCGGGGCGGTGCCGCACGTCCGGGCCGACGGGCAGCCGGCGGGCTCGGGCGACGGCGACGAGGACACTGCGTGACCGAGGCCAACCGCGCCCTCCCCGCGCCTCCCCGTGGGTGCCCGCGGGTGACGGCTCGACCTCCGGGAACACCCGGGAGCGACCTACCATGAGAGGCGAGGTCTGCTCGATCCCCGCACCCGCCCACGGCGACACGGCAGGGAGGCCCGCATGGAGTCCGGGAACGGATTCGGTCCGGTGGACGGCGCACGCTATCCGCCGATCTCCGAACACGGCCTGATCGGCGACCTGCGCACCGCCGCGCTGGTCGGGACCGACGGCACCATCGACTGGTACTGCTGCCCGCGCTTCGACGCACCGAGCGTGTTCGCGTCCATCCTCGACGCCGACAAGGGCGGATCGTTCGAGCTGACCGCCGAGGTGCCGACCCGTACCCGCCAGTTCTACTTCCCCGACACCAACGTGCTGATCACGCGGTTCTACGCCGCCGACGGCGTCGCGGAGATCCAGGACTTCATGCCGGTCGTCGACGAGTCGCGCGAGGCGTCCAGGCACCGGCTGATCCGGCGGGTCTTGTGCGTCCGCGGCGTCCTCCCGTTCAGGGCGCGGATAGCCCCCCGCTTCGCCTACGGGACCGAACCGCACACCGTCCGCAAGCACGCGAACGGGGCGGTCTTCGAATCCCCGTCGCTCTCCCTGGCACTGACCTCCACCGCGCCGCTCGACAGCGACGG
Source organism: Kitasatospora sp. NPDC048545 (assembly GCF_040651155.1). Lineage (NCBI taxonomy): Bacteria > Bacillati > Actinomycetota > Actinomycetes > Kitasatosporales > Streptomycetaceae > Kitasatospora > Kitasatospora sp. NPDC048545. Next base: position 75,173 of record NZ_JBEZIQ010000014.1, on the reverse strand, counting down.
CACGGACGTGTGGTCGCACGTCAAACTCCTCGAAGGCGAGTCCGTGGTGTTCGCCCTCGACCGGATCACCGACGACGTCCACCCGAGAGGCTGCCCGCGCGCCGAGGCGCAGGCACAGGCCGAGGCGACCATCCGGTTCTGGCGCCAGTGGCTGGGCCGCTCCCGCTACCGCGGCCGGTGGCGGGAGATGGTGCACCGCTCCGCACTGGTGCTGAAACTGCTCACCTACGCGCCGACCGGGGCGATCGTGGCCGCGCCGACGACCAGCCTCCCCGAGCGCGTCGGCGGGGAGCGCAACTGGGACTACCGGTACGTATGGGTCCGCGACGCCGCCTTCTGCGTCTACGCCATGCTGCGCCTGGGCTTCACCTCGGAGGCCGAGGCCTTCATGAACTTCGTCTCCGAGCGGGGGATCATGCGCGGCGGGGGCACGACCGGACCGCTGCAGATCATGTACGGCATCGACGGCCGCACCGACCTGCCCGAACGCGAGCTGTCCCACTTCGAGGGCTACCTGGGGTCCGCCCCCGTACGGGTGGGGAACGCGGCCACCGACCAGCTCCAGCTGGACATCTACGGGGCGCTGATCGACTCCGTGTACCTGTACGACAAGTGGGGGCAGCCCATCAGCAGTGCCCACTGGGACGAGGTCGGCGCCGTGGTGGACTGGCTCTGCGACCACTGGGACCAGCCCGACGAGGGCGTCTGGGAGACCCGGGGCGGCCGGAAGGACTTCGTCTACTCGCGACTGATGTGCTGGGTGGCGATCGAACGTGCCGTCCGGATCGCCAACCGCCGCGGACTGCCGGCCGACCTCGCGCGCTGGCAGCGGAGCCGGGACGCGATCTACCGGCAGATCATGCGGCAGGGCTGGTCGGCCGAGCGCGGGGCCTTCGTCCAAGGGCTCGGCGACGACGTGCTCGACGCGTCCGTGCTGATGATGCCGATGGCCAAGTTCGTCTCGCCCACCGACCCCAAGTGGCTCTCGACCCTGGACGCGCTCACCGCGGACCTGGTCTCCGACTCGCTCGTCTACCGCTACGACCCGGAGGCCAGCCCGGACGGTCTGCACGGCACCGAGGGCACGTTCTCGATCTGCTCCTTCTGGTACGTCGAGGCGCTCACCCGCGCCGGACGCCTGGAGGAGGCCCGGCTGGCCTTCGAGAAGATGCTCACCTACGGCAACCACCTCGGCCTCTACGCCGAGGAGATCGGCCGGACCGGCGAACAACTCGGCAACTTCCCGCAGGCGTTCACCCACCTCTCGCTGATCAGCGCTGCCTTCAACCTCGACCGGGCCCTCGGTTGAGCCGGCGCCCGCGGTTGAGCCCGCGCCCTCGGCTGAGCCAGTGCCCCGGCGCTCCGGCCGTGGCCCCGCCGCCGGCCCGGCCGGACTCCGCCCGCACGCTCCTCGTGATCGCGAACGGGAGGAACCGGACCCGTAGGCCGAATGCTCCTGCTGGGAAGGCTTGTTGACGATCCGTCAGTCGGAAGCGGGCCGGTCCTCCAGGTGTGCGGCGAACTCGTTCACCCGGACCTCGGCGATGCGTTCGTAGCGGGCCAGGCGGTCGCCGTCGGAGGGTGCGGCGCCGAAGGCCACTTCGGCGAAGCCGAGCCGGCCGATGGCCTGCGGCACGTCGGGGTCCCCGGGGGCCAGCAGCCGGACCGGGTCGCCGATGGCCAGGGTGTACGGGGGGACGAAGAACTCGTCCGGGAGCACCGTCCGGGCGTGGACGAGCCCCGCGACGGCGACGACCGTGCCGGCGCCCACCCGGGCCTCCTGCCGCGCGCCTGCGGGTGGTGAGGCGGCCCACCACCCGCAGGCGACGGTGGGTCAGGTGACGGTCAGGACGATCTTGCCGGTGGTGCGGCCCTGTTCGCCGAGTTCGTGGGCCTTCGCGGCCTGCTCCAGCGGGAGGACCGTCTCCACCACGGGCCTCAGCGCGCCGCGCTCGGCGAGGGCCGCGATCTCGCGCAGGCCGAGGTGGTCAGGCTCGACCAGGACCCACACGGCGCGCACCCCGTCCGGGGCGGCGGGCAGGTCGTCCGGCCCGGGCAGGGTGACGAGGCGGCCGCCGGGCCGGAGCACGTCCAGGGAGCGCTTCGCGGTCTCGCCGCCGAGCCCGTCGAGCACGACGTCGACGTCGGACAAGACGTCCTCGAAGCGCACCGTCCGGTAGTCGACGACCTCGTCCGCGCCCAGCTCGCGCAGCAGGTCGTGCTTCCCGGCGCTGGCGGTGCCGATGACGTACGCGCCGCGGGCCTTGGCGATCTGGACGGCGAAGTGGCCGACCCCGCCGGCTGCCGCGTGCACCAGCACCCGCTCCCCGGGGCGGACGTCCGCGGTGTCCACCAGGGCCTGCCAGGCGGTCAGCGCGGCCAGCGGCAGTGCCGCGGCCTCCACGTGGGTGAGGGCGGCCGGCTTGCGGGCGAGGTGGCGGGCCGGCGCCACCGCGTACTCGGCGTAGGCACCCGCCTGGCGCGGGAACAGCGGCATTCCGAAGACCTCGTCGCCGGGGCGGAACAGGCCCACGCCCGGCCCGACGGCCTCGACGGTGCCGGACACGTCCCAGCCGACCGCCGGCACGTCGCCCCACTCGATGAGGGCGCCGCCGGCCCGGGTCTTCCAGTCCACCGGGTTCACGCCGGCGGCGTGCACCCGCACCAGGACCTCGCCCAGCCCCGGTTCGGGGCGCTCGACCTCCCGCTCGACCAGGTTCTCGGGTCCGCCCCACTGCTCCACGACCACCGCGCGCATGCTGTCCTGCCTCGTTCTTCGTTGCTCTCCGTGTGCCGCCGGGCTCTGGCGACGCGGTCCACGATCCGGCACCCCGGTCCGCCGTGGTGTTGGCCGTCCGGCCACTATGTGCCAGGATCTGGCCATGGGCATCGTGACGGCGGAGGGGCAGCAGGCGGCGGCGAAGGCGACGGTGAAGGCGCAGGTGAGGGCCGCGGCGGAGGCGGGAAGCGCGGACGGCCGGCGGCAGCCGGCGGGAGCGCCGCCCCGGCGCCACCGGATCGCGGTGCTCGCCCTGCCCGGTGTCCCGCCCTTCGAGCTCGGGATCCCCTCCCGGGTCTTCGGCAGCGCGCTGGACGCCGAGGGCCGCCCGCTCTACGAGGTCGTCGTCTGCACCGCCGACGGCGCGCCCGTCCTCAGCGACGCCGGCTTCACCGTGCAGCCGGCCGCCGGGCCCGAGGCGATGGCCGCGGCGGACACCGTGATCGTCCCGCCCACGCACGCCATGCCCGACCTGGCCCGCGGCGGCCCGCTGCCCCCCGAGGTCGGCGCCGCCATCGCCGGCATCCGGCCCGGCACCCGCCTGGTGTCCATCTGCTCCGGTTCCTACGTGCTTGCCGCGGCCGGGCTCCTCGACGGCCGGCCGGCCACCACGCACTGGAACCTGGCCCCGGAGTTCCGCAAGGCCTACCCGATGGTCAAGCTCGACGAGGAGGTCCTCTTCGTCGACGACGGGGACGTCCTCACCTCGGCCGGCGTGGCCGCCGGCGTCGACCTGTGCCTGCACGTGATCCGCCGCGACCACGGCGCCGCGGTCGCCAACCGGGCCGCCCGCATGTGCGTCGTACCGCCCTGGCGGGACGGCGGACAGGCCCAGTACATCGACCGCCCGGTCCCCGAACCCACCGTCGCCAGCACCACCGCCACCCGCGCCTGGGCCCTGGAACACCTCGGCGAGGACCTGCCCCTCACCCGGCTCGCCGAGCACGCCCGGATGAGCCTGCGCTCCTTCACCCGGCGCTTCCGCGACGAGGCCGGCATGACCCCGGTGCAGTGGCTCACCGCGCAACGCCTCGAACTGGCCAAGCAGTTGCTGGAGACCACTGACCTGTCGATCGACCTGGTCGCCCACCGGGCCGGCTTCGGCTCCGCGAACTCGCTACGGGCGCACATGCGGACGGCCTTCGGCGTATCCCCGGCCGCCTACCGCCGCACCTTCAGCCCGCACGAGGCCGCGCTCGGCTGAGCGTGCGGCATCGAAGCGGCGCGGGAGGTGCGTGATTCCCGGGCCGGCGCAGGCCCGGGAACCGCCCGCGCACGGGTCGCGGATGCTTCGCGATCGCCGGGTACGACAGCGCCCTGGCGACAGCCGTCACCAACGGCACGTCCTGACCGTTGCCGACCTGATGGGGCGTGGGGGCGTGGGCGTGGGGCGTGTCCGTGGAGCGGTCCGCGCCCGGCCCGCCCGCGCCCGACTCCGCTGCGGGGCAGTCGTCCGATTGCCCTGCGGCGGCGGCCCGTCAGGTGTCGGGCACCGGGCGGGCCGAAGGGTGTCAGGCGGGCCGGAGACCTTCCAGGACGGTCTCGACCAGGAGGGGGCTGCGCAGGGTCTCCTCGGGTCCGGCGCCGAGCAGGACCCGGTAGTAGACCGGCGCGTAGAGGACGTCGACCATCGTGCGGGTGGGCAGGTCGGAGCGGAGCTGTCCGGCGGCCACCGCCGCGTCGAGGCGGCGGACGCACCGCTCGATCCGCGGTTCGAGGAAGGTCGCGCGCATCGCGGCCGCGAGGGCGGGGTCGCTCTGGGACTCGGCGATGATGCCGCGGTAGAGCGTCCCGGTGGTGCCGGTGAGCATGGCGGCGACGGCGGTGAGCTGGGCGGTGAGGTCGGCGGTGATGTCCCCGGTGTCGGGGAAGTCCATGGAGTCGCCGATCCGGTCGTTGACGGCGTCCAGGGCGATCGCGCCCTTGGACGGCCACCAGCGGTAGATGGTCGGCTTGCCGACGCCCGCGGTCGCGGCGATGGCCTCGATGGTGGTCCTGCCGTATCCCTTGGCCCCGGCGACTTCGAAGACGGCGTCGAGGATGGCGCGGCGGGCTCGTTCGCTCCGGCGCTCGGGGTTCGGCTGCGGGGTCATGGCGGGAAGTCTAGCCTAGGCGTGACGTTACGTTTCGTTTTGACAAGGGGGTCGGGCCATCCTAGCCTCGTTGGCGTTACGAAACGTTTCGTAACGCCGCTCGGTGTTTCACGAGCCTCACCAAGGAGCCCGCCATGACCGCTGCCTCGTCCCCGTCCCCGTCCGGTTTTCCGTCTCCGTCCGCCTCCTCGTCCTCGGTTTCGTCCGCGTCCGCCGACCGCTACGTGCGGGGGCTGTCCCTCCTGCGCGAGGTCGCCGGCCCCGGAGGCCCGGCGGTGCTGGACGCCCTCGACGGCATCGCCCCGGACCTCGCCCGGCTGACCGTCGAGTTCGGCTACGGCGACGTGTACGCCCGGCCCGGCCTCACCGTCGCCCAGCGGCAGCTGATCAACGTCGCCGCCCTGACCGCGCTGGGCACCGCGGCGCCGCAGCTGCGCTTCCACATCGACGGTGCCCTCAACGTGGGCGTCGCGCCCGCCGAGATCGTGGAGACGGTCCTCCATGTGGCGGTCTACGCGGGATTCCCGGCGGCGCTCAACGGCATGGCCGTGGCCAAGGCCGCCTTCGCCGCTCGCCCGGAACTCGACTTCACTCCCGCGCGCAGCGGCGCCGACGCCGCGCAGACCCTGGGGGAGCGGCACGAGCGCGGTCTCGCGGTGTTCGACCGGGTCGACCGGGAGGCCGGGGAGCGCGTGGTCGCGTCGCTGGCGGACATAGCCCCCGTCCTGGCCGACCACATCGTCGACTTCGCCTTCGCCGACGTCTACGCCCGCCCCGCTCTCGACCTGAAGAGCCGCAAGCTGGCCACCGTGGCCGCCTGCACCGCGCTCGGCACGGCCCACCCGCAGCTGCGGGTCCACCTGCACGGGCTGCTCAACGTCGGCGGCACCCGGGAGGAGGCGATCGAGACGATCGTCCAGATGGCCGTCTACGCGGGCTTCCCGGCCGCGCTCAACGGGATCGCCGCGGCCCGCGAGGTGTTCGCCGAGCGTGACGCGACGGGCCGGGCGGGGGAGTAGGCGGACCGGCGAACCGTCAGCATCCTTGCGGCGGGAGCGCGTCGGCCCTTCTGTCCTCGCCCTCGGAGGCCATGGTGGTCCGCACGCGCTGGACGTAGCGGTGGATCAGGTGGCGCAGCACGTTGACGGTGGCGGCGACGTCCGGGGCGGGGACGCCGTCGAGTGCGCCGGCCAGTCCGATGATGTTGGCCTGTTTCAGCCGGTCGAGCACCGCCCTTCCCTCGGTGGTGAGTTCGACCTGGCGAGCCCGACGGTCCGTCGCGTCCTGGGTGCGTTCGACCAGCTCCTGGCCCTGTAGCCGGTCGATCTGGCGGGTGACGTGGGAGGGCTTGACCATCAGCCGGTCGGCGAGGTCGCCCACCCGGCTGCTGCCCTCGGCTTCGGCCAGTGCGCGCAGCAGGTAGACGTCGGAGCGGGCGGCGGTGATGCCGGCCCGGGTCATCTGGCGTTCGTGGTGTTGCGAACGTGTCAAAAGGTAGGCCAGTGTCGCCAGTACGGCCTCCAGCTCCGAGGCGGTGGTCCGTTCGTCTGCGGGGTCTTCGGCGTCCGGCATGGAGGAACTGTAGCGATCCGGTACGTGCGGCGGTGGTGGCGGAGCCCTCTGACCGGATTTCGGACAGATTCGTTCGCCGTCGGACTGGCTCTTTCGCCACAACGGAACGCGAGTTAGCGTGACGGTAAGTTAGTTGCTTAGGGCACGTAAATGGCCCGGCCCTGCCGCGCCGTTCGCCGTGCACCCGCTCCGCCGCGCACTCGCTCCGCCGCACCGCCGTGTCACTGCTCCGCCGTCCGACCAGCACGGCAGCACCGGCAACACCAGAAGCACCGAAGCACCGAAGCACCGCAGGCCTGTCCGTCCGGCCCCGCCCGCACTCCCGCTCCGAGAAGGGAGCCCCCCATGTCCACGGCCGCACCGAACACCCGCTTCGCCCACCCCGCCGCCCGCGGCGCCTGCCCCTTCGCCCCGCCCCCCGCGTACCAGCAGGCCCAGCAGCAGGAACCGATCAGCCGCGTCTCCCTGTGGGACGGTGCCCCCAGCTGGCTGGTCACCCGCCACGAGGACGTCAAGGCGGTCCTCTCCGACGCCCGGTTCAGCTCCGACTCCAGCCGCTCCGGCTTCCCCTTCATCAGCGCCGGCGCCCGGCAGCTGAACGCCGGTCAGCCCACCTTCATCCGGATGGACGACCCCGAGCACGCCCGCCTGCGCCGGATGCTCACCGGCGAATTCATGATCAAGAAGGTCGAGGCGATGCGCCCCGAGGTCCAGCGGATCGCGGACGACCTGCTCGACCGGATGACCACCGGGCGCACCGGCGCCGACCTGGTCCACGAGTTCGCCCTCCCGCTGCCCTCCCTGGTGATCTGCCTGCTGCTCGGAGTCCCCTACCAGGAGCACGACTTCTTCCAGGAGTGCAGCCGTATCCTGCTGCGCCGCGACGCCTCGCCCGAGGAGGTCGACACCGCCCGGGAGCGGCTGTCCGACTACCTGATCCAACTCACCGAGGCCAAGCGCGCCGAGCCCGACGACGGCATCCTCAGCCGCCTGATCGCCCGTGGCGAGCTCAGCACCGAAGAGATCGGCCTGATGGGCCGGCTGCTGCTGGTCGCGGGACACGAGACCACCGCGAACATGACCGCGCTGTCCGTCCTGGCCCTGCTGCGCAACCCCGACCAGCTCGACCACCTGCGCCGCCACCCGGAGTCCGTCCCCGGCGCCGTCGAGGAACTGCTCCGCTACCTGACCATCGTGCACTCCGGCCTGACCCGGGTCGCCACCGAGGACGTCGAGGTCGGCGGCGTACGCATCCGGGCGGGCGAAGGCGTCATCTGCATGATCAACACCGCCAACCGCGACGCCGGCGAGTTCCCCGACGGTGACGAACTCGACCTGACCCGCGACGCCCGCCGCCACCTCGCGTTCGGCTTCGGAGTCCACCAGTGCCTCGGCCAGCCGCTCGCCCGACTGGAGCTCCAGATCGCCCTCGACGCCATCCTGCGCAGGCTGCCCGGACTGCGCCTGGACGTTCCGTTCGAGGACGTCCGCTTCCGCGGCGAAATGCTCATCTACGGCGTCCACGAGCTGCCGATCGCCTGGTGAAGGCAGGCGCACCCGCGCCACCGCCACCCACCACCGTCACCCCACCAGGGCCCCGAGCGGCCCGCCCCCCGAAAGGAACGCGATGTTCGTCCACATCGACCAGGACAAGTGCTGCGGCGCCGGACACTGCGTCCTCGCCGCCCCCGAGGTCTTCGACCAGCGCGACGAGGACGGCATCGTCGTCCTGCTCGACGCCCGGCCGTCCGCCGAACTCCACCAGGCCGTCCAGGACGCCGCCGCCGTCTGCCCGGCCGCCGCGATCCGCCTGGAACTGGCGTGACCGCTCCGCGCCGGATCGCCGTCGTCGGAGCCGGCGCGGCCGGACTGCACACCGCCGAAGCCCTGCGCCGGGCCGGCTACGACGGGCGGCTCACCCTCGTCGGGGCCGAGGACGCGCCGCCGTACGACCGGCCGCCGCTGTCCAAGCACCTGCTTTCCGGCGAGTGGCAGCCCGACCGCCTCACCCTGCGCGACCCCCGGGCCCTGGACGAGCTGCGGCTCGACCTGCGCCTGGGGGTGCGGGCCCGGCACCTGGACCGCCGGGCCCGCACCGTCCATCTCGCCGACGGCCGGCAGGTGCCCTGCGACGCCGTCGTCATCACCACCGGGGTCCGCCCGCGCCGGCTGCCCGGCGCCGAAACCCCCCTGGCCGGCGCCCACGTGCTGCGCACCGTGGCCGACGCCCTCGCCCTGCGCGAGGACCTGCGCCCGGGGAGCCGACTGCTGGTGGTCGGCGGCGGACTGCTCGGCGCCGAGGCGGCGGCCACCGCCGTCGGGCTCGGCGCCGAGGTCACCTGGCTGGTCTCCACCGGCACCCCGCTGGCGGCGGTCCTCGGCACCGAGACCGCCGCCCTGCTGACCGGCCTGCACCGCCGGCACGGCGTACGGATCCACCGGGGCACGGCCACCCGGGTCCTCGGACGCAACGGCCGCGCCACCGGCGTCCGCCTCTCCGACGGCACCGACCTCGCGACCGACACCGTCCTGATGGCCATCGGCTCCCGGCCCGACACCGACTGGCTCGCCGACAGCGGCCTGCGTCTGGACGGCGGCGTGGTCTGCGACGTCCACTGCGCCGCCGGCCCCGGCGTCTGGGCCGCCGGTGACACCGCCAGCTGGCCCGACCCGCGCACCGGCTGCCACCGGCGCCTCGAACAGCGGACCAACGCCACCGAACAGGCCCTGCACGCCGCCCGGAACCTCCTCGCCGGCCCGGACGGGACCCGCCAGGCCTACGCACCGGTGCCGTACCTGTGGACCGACCAGTACGGGCTGCGGGTCCAGGCGTACGGCCACCCCGGAGCCGCCGACCGGTTCGAGGTGGTCGACGGCGACCCGCAGGAGCACCGGTTCGCCGCCGCCTGCGTGCGCGACGGACGGGTCACCGGCGCGGTCGGCATCGCCTCCGCCCGGGCCCTGCGCGGACTGCGCGCCCAGGTCGCGGCGCACAGCCCGTGGCAGTCCGAGGCGGCCTGACGGGGCCGGCCCCGTCAGGCCGCAGTGGACCGGTGGACCCCCGCCCGTGCGGGGGTCCGCCGGCCCAACAGTGGCTGGACTATCGTTAGTTGGCGGAAGCTACCGACATTCCTGTTCCGGCGTCCATGCTCCGGTCCGGGCCCCGGAGGAGGAGCGGCCCCCGAGGAGGAGCGGTCCCCGAGGAGGAGCGGCCCCGGCCACGATCGTCCGCCCACCGGGCGGCGAAGGGGCGCGACCGGCTCCGCCGCCGGCGCAGCGAGGACGCTGCACCGGGGCGGGAGCGGTGCTGACGGTCCGGGTCAGAAGGCGACGATGCCTTCGCCGCCGACGCCGCCGGGGACGGTCTGGGAACCGAGCGCGGTGAGGGAGCCGTCGTCGTTGATCGCGAACTCGTCGACGATGCCGTTGACCCCGGTCTGGGCGTAGAGGAAGCGCCCGTTGGAGGAGACCGCGGCGTCGACGGTGCCCGGGTCGGTGGGCGTGTTGCCCAGGACGGTGAGTCGGCGGCCGCGGTCGGCGGTGCGCAACCCGGTGAGGGTCGAGCTGCCCGCGTTGGACGCGTACAGCAGGTCGCGCACGCCGACGATCCAGCAGGTGGCCGACTGGCCGGTGGGCGCCTGCGCCACCTGGGAGGCCGAGCCGTCGCGGTGGATGACGAGGGTCGCGACGGCGTTGGTGCCGGCCTCGGCCAGGAACAGCCCGTGCGCGCCGTTGGGCACGAAGGCGAACGGCACGGCGCCGGGCAGGCTCGTGACCACGGGCGCGTCCGCGGGGGCGCCGGAGCGGTCGAGGTTGAACACCAGGAGGCTGCTGCCGTTCGCCTTGGTGGTGACGACGAGCTGGGAGCCCTCCCCGGTGAAGCCGACCTGCCCGGGGGTGTTGGTGAACTGGGGCGTGGCGTTCGGGTCGAGCCCCAGGCGGCGGTTCCAGCCGGACTCCGCACGGAGGCGTCCGGCGTGGACGGTGTAGCCCTGGATCGAGCCGCCGTCCAGGGCGTTGAGCACGTAGACGACGTCGTCGTGCACGGCGACGCTCACCGGGAAGCGGCCGCCGGAGTCGACCACCTGCCGCAGGGTGAGACGGTCGCCGTCCACGGAGAAGACGGTGACGGTGTCACTTCCGGCGTTCACCGCGTACAGCAGGGCGTGCCGGGGGTCGTAGGTGAGGGAGCCCTGGGAGGCGAGGTGGTCGGCGACGGAGCCGTCCAGCTGTCCGCCGAGGCCGTGGGTGTCGTAGGTGGCGGCCGGGGTCAGGCGTCCGTCGTCCGCCCGCCGGTAGGCGATGACCTGGTTGCCCGCCGGGTTGTCGTTCTGGACGAAGACGGCGTGGTGGCCGCCGTCGGGACGGCCCTGGCCGCCCCCGTGCGGCGCGGCGGATGCGGCGGGGGCGCCCAGGGCCGCGGTGGCCAGCGCGGTCGCGACGACGATACGAGTGAGCTTCTGCACGGCGATCTGCTTCCTTGAGGAACTGAGGTCATGACGAAGGCCCGTGGTCGTGCCACGGCTCCGGGTCGCACGGTATGTGACGATTTGTCATAACTCTCGGAAGCGCGGCGCTCCGTCGGACTGCTTCTGGGCGCCGCCGCGGTGCGGGCCGGGTCGGCCGGGTCAGCCGGGTCGGCCAGGTCGGCCGCGTCAGCCGCGTTGCACGGTGACCCGGTCCACGGCCGTGCCGTCCTCGGTGACGGACCGCACTTCCATCCGCGCGGGCGCGCCCCCGGAGGCGGGCGTCACGTCGACCGCCACCAGGCAGTAGCCGGTGTAACGGACCCTGGACCAGCCGACCTTGACGGTCTGCTCGTGGCCGCTCCGGTTGGAGACGACCATCGGCACCGGGGCGTCGTTCCTGGTCTCGTGCCCGAGGTAGGTGTCGGAGGCCGGGAACGTGTAGAGCCCGCCGCCACCGCCGCCCGCGACGACGTACGTGGTGCCGTCCTTCACCGGGTTGACGGTGTCCCCGGAGGCGACCTTGCGGGTGGCCTTGCCGGCGCGGATGGGGTCGGTCCGCTCGTAGACGTGGTTGTGGCCGCTGAGCACCAGGTCCACCTGGTACTTGTCGAACAGCGGGGCCCAGTCCTGCTGCGCGCCGAGTTCGGCCCCGTTGTCGTGGCAGGTGGAGTACGTGCACTGGTGCAGGTAGACGACGATGAAGTCGATGCCGGGGTCGGCCCGCAGTTCGGCGAGCCGGCTGTCCAGCCACTTCTTCTGCTTGCCCTTGGTGTAGTCGAGGTTTGCGGGGGTGTTGAAGCAGACGTCGTTGCCGTCGAGGCTGATCAGGCCGACGTTCTGGTAGCGCCAGGAGTAGATGCCGGTCGACTGGCTCCAGGCGTTGTCGGGCATCGTGAACCGGGCGCGGACGCCGCCGTAGCCGTCGGGCCCGTACCACGGCTCCATCTCGTGGTTGCCGACCGCCACCATCCACGGGGTCCGCGCGGCGACGGGGTCGTTCTGCACGAAGAAGGAGTCCCACAGGCGGGCGTCGTAGGCGTCGCCGGTCTTGCCGCTGCCTCCGCTGTTGGCGTACGACAGGTCGCCCATGTGGAGGTGGAATGCGGGGTCGAGGCCGGCGATCAGGTTGCCGGTGGCGGCGGCGTTGTACCCGATGCCCTGGTCGCCGAAGGCCGTGAAGGTGAACCCGGCGCCGCGCCCGGGGGCGGGCGCGGTGCGGAAGCTCGCCACGTCGCCGAGTCGGCCGCCCTGGCCCGCGGGGTCGAGGCCCTGGTGGCCGACGACGTAGTAGTAGGTGGTGTCCGGGATCAGCTGGTCCACCCGGGCGTGCAGGTAGTACTGGGTGACGGTGGTGGGCTTGATCAGGGGCTGGTCCTCGACCGGGTGCTGCCAGGCGAGTTTGCTGACCAGGGTGCGGACCTCGGCGGCGACCGGGGCGCCGAAGTCGCCGGGCCGGAGACCGATCCGGACGAAGGGGGCGGTCACCGCGTCCGGCACCTGCCAGGAGACGACGACCTGGCGGGACGGGTCGGCCCCGAAGGCGAGGTGACGGCCGAAGGGCCGCAGCGCGGACCCGGCGGTCCGGTCGCTCCGGGGCGTGGGGAGGGGCGGGGTGTCGAGGGCGGTGGGGCGCGGGGCGGCGGCCCGGGCGGTGCCGGGCAGCAGGAGGCCGCCGGCGAAGGCCGCTCCGCCCGCCGCGCCGACGCGCAGGAGGTCGCGTCGGGAGTGCCGTGGTGTCTCGGACATGACATTAAGTTAGGAAACTTCCCTAACCTTTGACAAGAGGGCGGACGACACCGAATTCAGCTCCACCGGCGGCCAGTTGGGCGACGCTGCCGCCACCGTCCCGGACCCCGATTCGTGCGGCGACCCCGACGAGTACGGGTCGGGCCTTCTCACGCCCGACCTCGCACTCGCCCGCCGGCCGCCCGGGAGCTACCGGCCGGCCGGCGGGGCGCTCGCCTCGGCGACGACCCGGATCTCGTGGACGGCGTTGCGGTCCCCGGCGAGCGGCTGGACGCGTCCGGCGGAGTCGGTGGCCCGGCAGCGGATGCGGTGCGGGCCCGGGGCCAGGTCGTACGGCAGGCGGAAGCGCTGCCAGGCCGGGTCCGGGCCGCGGCGGTCCAGTGCGGCGGGCTGCCAGCCGGCGTCGTCCACGGAGACCTCGACGGACGTCACCTCGGTCGAACTCCAGGCGTAGCCCGCCAGTTCGCAGGTGCCGGCCGGGACGGAGCTTCCGTCGCCCGGGGCGAGCAGCTTGCTGCTGACGTCCTTCTCGCGGACCGGCCGGGACTCGCTCTCGCCGGGCAGGACGCGGGTGTACAGGCGGGTGGTGAAGAGGTGGTCGGGGCGGTCGGCGGCCAGCACGATCCGGCTCAGCCACTTGACCGAGTTGGTGCCGAACATCAGGGGCGCCACCGCCCGCACCGGGTATCCGTGGTCGGGGCGCAGCGGCTCGCCGTTCATGCCGTGCGCGAGGACGACCTCGGCACCCGCCAGGTCGAGCGGCAGGTCCTTGAGGTAGCTCGTGCCGCTCTCCCCGCCGAAGTCGCCGGTGTCGGCGCCCTCCAGCCAGATGTGCCGGGCCTCCGGGAGCGGGCCGGCGAGTTCCAGGACGGCGGCGAGCGGGACGCCGGCCCACTCCACGTTGGTGACCGCACGGGTCGGCACGGTGGGGTGCAGCGGATTGCCGAAGCACTCGTGCACGGCGGTGAAGCGGGTCTGCGGCAGGCCCTGGAGCGTCGGGAAATCCAGCCGCAGCGGACGCTCCACCAGGCCTTCGACGGTGAGCGACCAGGTCGCGGTGTCGAGCCGAGGGTGCGGACCGAGGTGGTTGCGGACGAAGACCTCGTCGACGGGCGTGAGGAAGAGGTCGGGCGTCGGTGGGTCGGTCCTGATCATCGGTCATGTCCCCCGTGTCGTGAGCGCTGTTGCGTGCGGTCGACTGTACAAGGAGCAACTGACAGCCCGGCCGTGCCGAGGTGCCCGCACCCGACCGCGCCACGCGTTGGGCAACGTCCGGCCCTGAGTCGCTTCGGTCGCTCCGGTCGCTCCCGGCGTCAGGGACGGGTCAGGTCGGGCAGGCCCTGCCCGGCGACCTGCAGCGCGACCGCGATGTGGCTGTAGTCCGGGATGGACGACCCGGTGGCCTTCTCGTAGCGCACGGCGTCGGCGAGTCCGACCTTGCCGCCCGTCGCGAGGGACCTGTTCGTCGTCCACAGGAGGACGCGCAGGTCTTCGTTCTCCACGCCGAGGAGCGGTGCGGCGGGCACCGGCGGCACGCCGGTGCCGACCCGCCAGTCGGCCACCGCGGCCCAGAAACCGCTCACGGCGTCCCAACAGACCGTGCTGCGGGGTCCGAGCAGCGGGCGAACCTCCTCGGTGGACCGGAACGCGTCGAGGCCGTGCGACACGAGGTTCTGGAGGTTCTCCAGGAACGTGACGACGAACCTGTACTCGGACTCGTCCGCCAGCAGTTCCTCGACGACGGCCAGGACCTCGGCGGTCGCGCCGTGGTCCCGCCGGGCCACCCGGTAGGCGACCTGCCGGCAGACATCCAGGTCCTCGTCGGCGTCGACCGATCGGGCCCCGACACCCGCGAGGTCGAGGAGCCGCCGTGTCCGTCCGGCCGGTCGTCGTCTCCAGGAGATGCGCATCGTGGCCCTTTCCGCCCGCAGCGACGGCGATCATGGTCGCCCGTGGTCGGCCAGCATGCCACGGCATTCGGAGCGTCCCGGCGGCGGCCCCGGCCCTGAAGGGCGCCGGTCCTGAAGGGCGCCGGTCCTAGGGAGACCGGTTCCCGCTTCACCAGTCCCGGACGGCGATCAGCTCCTCCGCGTCCGCGTCCGTGAACCCGTAGGCCGACGCGACGAACCAGAACTCCTCGCCGATCCACTCACGCGCCACCGTCTCGATCTCGCTCCCGGCGGCCTCGAACTCCGCCTCCAGACCGTTGAACTCCTCCGTCGCGGCATGGGTGAGCGCATACAGGCCCCCGAGGTCCGACGGCTGCTCGGCCTCGATCCGCTCGCACAGCCGCAGCAGGACCGCCCTGCCCCGGTCGACGACGTGATCGGGGAAGTACGGGTCCTCGTACATCGGCCGCAGGAACGCGTGCCCTGCCACCCGCTGGTTCGTGATCGGCACGGTGCTTCCCCCTGCGTGGATGAGTGGATGACCCGATGCGCAGATCATGCACGGCACCACTGACACCGGGGTCGTGACCGCGTCCGACGCCGCCGCCCGGCCGGTGCGCCGGGAGGAGGTACCCCCGGCCCCGGGACCGCCCGTACGACCGGACGCCGAAGGCCGTCCGGCCCCGGCACACCCCGACCCGTCCAAACCCGTCCACTTCCGCGGGCGAAGCGATCGCGAATCCGGTGCCGTCAGGACTCGGACGGTCCCGGTCCGTCACTTTCTCGCAGCTCCTGACAACTGCCCGGCCACGGCGGAGCGGCCCCGACAGGATCGGCGCATGAGCGTGGCAGACATCGGCGCCGTCCTTCCCGCAGTGCTGGCCCTCCCCATCAGCGTCCTCGCGGCATGGTGGACCAGGCGCTCCGGCGACCGGGCGGCGGGCGCGACCCTGAGTGCGGCACACAGCCAGGCGAGCGCCGCCCTCGCAGCCGTTCACGTCCAGAAGCAGAACGAGCAGGAGCTCAGGCAGCAGACCGCGTTGGCGGACGCGTCGTCCGGCTTCCTCCGCGCGAGCGACGAACTGGTGGCGACGGTCCAACGGCTGTCCGACGTCGACCACGACCGGCGGAGCGCGCAACTCGCCGACCACGGCACGGCCGTGGAATCGGCCTTCGGACCGCTGGAGCTGCTGGCGTCCCCGGACCTCCTCTCCCGCGCCACGGGCCTGCTGCAGCACTGCCGGCGACTGGAGAAGCTGGCCCTCGACCGGGCGGTGCTGCGGTCGGCCGTGGCGGCGATGGAGGACGGCTGGTGCGACTCCGACGCCGAGGACTGCGACCACCCCGAGCACGGCGCGGCATGGGTTGCGTGGTGCTTCCTCGTGGAATGGCCGGACATGGAGGCCGAGAAGAGGCGCGAAGAACGGGGTCTGCTGGAGTTCTGCCTCCTGGAGAGCGAACGGATGTCGGAGGAGGACGCCGCCCGGGTGGTCGCCCTCGCGGACCGCTGCCCGAGCTCCTGGTCGGCGATGGTCGGAGGCCCTGTCCGCGACCCGCTGATGGAGCGCTTCACCTCCCTGCGCACGGAGTTCGTCGACGCCGCCCGGTCGGTGCGACCGCACCCGTCCGACGCGCCCGCCTGACCGGCAGCGCCCGCCGCTGTGCCCACCCCGCGCGCTTGCGGAGGCGCGATGCCGAGCGTGTCCCCGGCCGGCACGTCTTGACCGCCGCCGCCGTTGCCGCTGCGTGGGAGGTCGGATCCGTCGACTTCCCACCAGCGCGCCTCGCCTACAGCGCGGCCCGGTACGCCTCCAAGCGCTCGGCCAGCTCCTCCGGGTGGCCGAGCATCGGGAGGTGATCGCCCGGCATCTCGTCCGGCCGGAAGCCGAGCCGCTCCTCGACCTGCCGCCGCACGAACGCGGGCGGGAAGAACCGGTCGCCGGCGGCCAGCAGATACCGGGTCGGCACCTCCGGCCAGGCCTCCAGCGGCCACGGAGTTCCGAACGGGGTGGCGGACTGCGGCCGCTGGTGCTCCGTGAGGAGTTCCTCGGCCAGTGCGGCCGGGGTGTCGTGCAGGAACAGGGCGCGCTCGTCCTCCTCCGCGCCCTCCGCCACGCCCCTGGCACGGTCGGCTTCCCGCCGGTCCGCCCGGTAACCGGTGTTCTCCCACCACTCGCCCGGCGACTCCCCGGGAGCCGGCACCTGCGCCTGGAGCAGCACCAACAGGTCCACCGGCAGCCGGGCGCACACCAGCGGGCCCGTGAAGCCGCCGAACGAGTGCGCGACGACCACGAGCCCACCCGCCCGATCGCCGACCGCCGCCACCACCGCGTCCGCGTACTCGGAGAGCCCGGCCGCATCGTCGTCGCACGGCAGTTCCGGCGCGACCACCTCGTGACCCCGCTCGCGCAGCCCGCCCGCCAGCGGCCCCCAGTACCAGGCGTCGGCAGCCGCGCCATGGATCAGAACGTACGTCGCCACGGATCACTCCCGTTCGGAACGGATCACTGCTGCGCCGTACCCGAGCCTACCGACCGGTCCGCCCCCGAACCGCCGGGCAGCGCCGAATGCTCACCCCAACGGCCAGCCATCGAACGCCCGTTGGGGACGGTCCAGTGCCCCGAGAGGCCCGCACGGGCCGGAGCCCGCGGTTGTAGGATCCCTCGATGATCACTGACTGGGGGAGATCGGCGATGAGGAAGACCCGGGGGATCCTGGCCGTGGCCGCAGCTGTCGGCGTGCTCGCCACGGGCTGTGGATCCGACGGCGGCGACGGCAAGGGTGCGCCGCCGAAGGCCGACAAGGGCGCGCTGCCGAAGGCGGAGAAGCTCGCCGCTGACACCGGCGCACGGTACAAGGCGGTCGGCGTGCCGGCACTGGATGGCATGACGTGCGACAAGGGCAACGGAGGCTTCCACTTCGGCAGCGACCTGGACATGCTCGTCGCCGGTGACGACGGACTCCCGCAGGTCAAGCAGGACTCGGGTGACGACAAGGTCTCCTGCTTCGCCGCGACGCGCATCACCCTGAGCAAGGGCGGGATGCGGGTGACCGCGCCGAACCTCACCACCCGGACGACCTTGTACGAGCGGGTTGCGGACCCCGCCGCGTCACTGAGCGCGGTCTTCTCGCACACCATGGACCTGGAGAAGGGCTACGGCCGGACCCCCGTCGGGGAGCCCAAGTCCTTCAGCACCAAGGACGTGGTGGTGGAGTGCCAGCAGAACGTCAGCGACACCTTCCCCATGACGACCTGCTTCTGGGCGAACTACGGGGCGATCGGCGTCGTCGACTTCTTCCCGCCGGACGGCAGGCACCTACCGGTCGACGAAGCAGCCGCACAGGCGCACACGTTCGCCGTGGGCGCCCTCTCGGCCGCCGGCACGTCCTGACTCCTCGGAGGGCCGCGCGCAGGCGCACCGGGCGTGCGGGCGTACCGGGCGGCCGGGTCAACCGGAGTGGGGTGCCGGGTCGCCCTGTCGGCTGAATCGGACGGACTACCGCCCAACGGGCGGGCGCAGCGCGGACACTGGGCATTCCGGTGTGCCGCCGGTCCCGGCTGGTCCCCGGCCGGTCCCGGCCGACGTCCACGCCGGTCACGTTGGGAAGTCGCAGCAGGTCAGCGGTGTAGGCGCGGGCTGCGGCGAGGGGTGCCCGTGGCGGTTCGGGTTTCTGCGAGGTCCGGGACATGGGGACTCCTCGGTCCGGGCGGAGCGCGGTGCGGCCCTCGCACAAGACCGTCCCGGCCGTCAGAAGCGTTCGGTGGAATGTCCGTTGGTGGAAGTCCGTCGGTGGACGGCGGCCGGCGCCACGTCGGCCGGTGGAATCCCGGTCGGCGCCCGGCCTGCGCCCCCGTACGCACCCCTCACTGTGATTCCAGTCAGTCCTGCCCCGTGCGCACCCGCGCCTCCGCCGCGGTGCCGGGGGTCGCGGAAGCCCGCCGCCGGTGGTCTCGGGGGCGGGCGGGGCGGGCTTCCGTGCCGGACCTCAGGCGAGGACGGCGGGCTTGAGCACCTGGGCGCACCACTGCTCGAAGGTGGTGGGGGAGGAGGTGGCCGGGGTGCGGGTGACGCCGGTGTCGAGTCCTTCGTCCTTGGCCCGCTTCATGTCGACGAGGGCCTGGACGAACTCCTCGTCGAGGCCGTAGCCGACGAGGGTGGTGTGCATCTCGTCGAGCGGCTGGCGTTCGTAGCGGACGGGGCGGCCGAGCTGTTCGGTCATGATGCGGGCCAGGTCGGCGGGGGAGAGGTCCTGCGGCCCGAGGACGGGGACGCTGCCGGTGCCGGTCCACGAGCGGTCCAGCAGCAGGGCTTCGGCGGCGGCCGCGATGTCGGCGACGGCGACGAGGGGGACCTTGCGGTCCGGGTCGACGGTGTCGGTGAAGACGCCGTGCTCGCGGATCGAGTCGGCCTCCTCCAGGAGGTTCTCGAAGAACGACGGGTTGGCCAGGGCGCGGTAGGAGACGCCGGAGCCGGCGATGAGGTCGTCCATGGCGAGGGAGGCGGTGACGAGGCCGGCCCGGTCGGCGAGCGGGGTGCCGCGGCCGAGCGCGGACACGCCGACGACGTGGCGGACGCCGTGGGCGGCGAACGCCTTGACGGCGGGTCGGGTGAAGCGGCTGAAGCCGTCCCGCGGGGGGAGGGAGGCGTCCGGGGGAACGAGCCAGAAGACGGCGTCCGCACCCTCGAAGGCCCGGTCGAGGACCGCGGCGTCCCCGTGCGAGCCGGTGACCACCTCGACGCGGCTGCGCGCCGCGTCCGGAAGCCGCGCGGGATCGCGCACGATCACGCGCAGGTCCTCGCCGCCGGCGGACTCCAGGAGCCGGGGGAGCAGGTGACGGCCGATGTTCCCGGTGGGAGCAGTGATGACGATCATGAAAAAACCTCGTAGGTCGTGCCGGTGCGGTACGTCCCTCATCCTGCTGAGGACCACTGCGGCGCGACAACGGGAACTTCGGCACGGAATCATTGATGGAAACGGAAAAGTGCTGGTGGGAAGCCCGGGTCGGGCATCGTCGGCGCAGAATCCCGCGATCGCTCCCGGCCCCCGCCGGCCGGGCCGGGACGCCCGGCCGGGGCAGGACGCCCGGCCGGTCAGGACGCCTGGCCGGGCCAGGGGACGTCGACGGTCACCGCCGCGCCGTAGTCGACGCCCGGCACGGAGAACCCGTACAGGCGCCGGACGTGGGCGCGGAACCAGTCGAGGTCGGCCAGGCCCGCGATGGTGTCGGTGGTGGCGGCCTCCCAGCGTTCGGCGACGGCCGCCTGGACGTCGTCGGCGAGTTCCCAGGTGTCCAGCCGGATCCGGCCCTCGTCGTCCGGGGTGAGCGGGGCGGCACCGGTGAACTGGTCCCAGAGGGCGGCGAGTTGGTGGATCGGCGGGACCAGGCCGTCGCCGAGGACACCGCGCAACAGGCCGGTGTACAGGGCGATGCCCGGGATGGCGGTGGAGGACTGGGTGACGGCGGCGCCGTTGACGGAGGTGACGGCGCGCCCGCCCACCGTCCTGCCGAGCCGCTCGTCAAGGGTGCGGGCGGTGGCCTCCAGGTGGGCCTTGGCCGCGCCGATGGTGCCCTGCCGGTAGATCGCCGCCGTCAACGGCGAGCCGATGTACGACAGTGCGGCGGTGGTGAAGCCGTCGGCCAGCAGGCCCCGGCCGGCGAGGTGGTCGATCCAGCGTTCCCAGTCCGCGCCGCCCATCACGGCCACGGTCTGTTCGACGTCGTCGCCCCCGGCCGCTTCGGTCTCGACCTCGCGGACCTCGGGGACGCCCTGCTCGTCGAAGAGGAGGGTCTTGGTGCGGTCGGCCCGGCCGATCGGCTTCAGGACGGAGGCGTACGTGGCGCCGCTGTCGGGGTCGGTGCGGCGGGGTGCGGCCACCGAGTGGATCAGGAAGTCCAGCCTGCCGCCGAATCGTTGCTCGACGAGGTCGGCGACCCGGTCCTTCATCGTGTCGGAGAACGCGTCGCCGTTGAGGAAGACCAGGTCCCGCCCGGCGGTGCGGGCGAGGTCGGCGGTGGCCGCCGTGCGGTACCAGCCGGCCGTGGCGGTCCGCCGGTCGGTGGCGGCCTTCTCGAAGGAGACCGCGATCCCGCGGATTCCGGCGCGCTTGAGCCCGGCGAGGGTGGCCGCGAGGCCGTACCCCGCGGAGGAACCGACGATCAGCGCCACCGGCCCGGCACCTGACGGCACGTGGTCGGGCGCCGGGCAGTCCTGCCACATGTCGGCCACCAGCTGCCGGCAGCCCGCGGGGTGGGAGTCGAGGAAGAGGAATCCCCGGTTGCGGGGGGTGAGAACGCGCTCGCTCACGACGGCAGTCCTTCGGTCGGGCCGGAACAGGATCGCGGCGACCGCCCGGGCCGCCGCACCGGTGCAAGTCTGGGACCGCACGGAACGCGGGCAGGAGCCCTGCCTGGGACAATGATCACGAGCCGATCTTGGAGTGTTGCCACATCGCGGGCGCGGCCGGCACGGGCTCGGGCTCAGGCTCGGGTGCCGGCACGGGCTCGGGTGCGGGCACGGGCTCGGGTGCGGGCGGCGGACACCGCACGTGCGGGTGGGCGGTGGGGCCGGCGCTCGGATACGAACCACCACGGAGACGGAAGCGGCCGTGCGGCGGGCGCGCACGCCGGTGGACCGGGAAGGCGACTGCGGTCCGCCGCTCGGGTGTTGACCGTACGTCAGGGGCGGTAGTCGGTGAGGCCGTGGGTGGGGTACCAGCCCTGGGCGCGGGCGCGGGTCAGGTCGAGGACGACGCCGCGGCTGAGGAGGTCGACGGCGTACGGGGTGAGGCCGGGGAGGCGGCCGGTGCGGGCGGCGAGGCGGGCGAGGCCGGCGGGGAGGTGGGTGATGCGGGCGGGGAGGCGGTGGGCGGTGAGGACGTGGCGCAGGGCGGCGTCGCGGCGGTACGGGGTCGCGTCGGCGATGTTGTAGGCGCCGGGTGGCCAGGGCGGGGTGCCGGTGAGGCCGAGGGCGGCCAGGCAGGCGTCGGTGAGGTTGGCGACGGCGGTGAGGCTGAGCGGGATGTCACGGCCGGGCAGCGGCAGCAGGCCGTACCTGACGCGGGCGAGCAGTTGGGGGAGGAGGTGCGGGTCGCCGGGGCCGTAGACGGCGCGGGGGCGCAGGACGACGGCGCCGGCCGTGAGGGCGAGCCGTTCGGCGGCGGCTTTGGTGCGGCCGTAGCCGTTGAGGTGGCCGGCAGCGGTGGGGTGGTCCTCGGTGAGGGTGCGGATGGTGCTGCCCGGCCGGGTGGCGCGGGTGGCGTCGGGTCCGCTGGTGCGGGCGGGGGTGCGCGGGTCGTAGACGCTGGCGCTGCTGACGTGGACGAGCGGACGGCCTGCGGCGGCGCGCAGGACGCGTTCGGTGCCGGTGACGTTGACGGTGTGCTGGTGGGCTTCGGCGGGGTGGCCCGGGGGCAGGTCGGCGACGGCGGCGGCGCAGTGGACGACGAGGTCGGCGTCCGTGAGGTCGGGGTCGCCGGCGGTGGCGTCCCAGGGGCGGTGGCGGCCGACCGGGCCGGGGCGGCGGCCGTGGCAGGTGACGTCCAGGCCGAGGGCGGCTGCGGTGCGGGCGAGGTGGGCGCCGCAGAAGCCGGTGGCGCCGGTGATCGCGAGGCGCATCAGGGCCTTCCGGGTCGGAGGGTGAGCTCGGCGTAGCCGGGCAGGGCGGAGCGGCGGTCGACCCGGGCGCGGGTGACGACCGGCTGGTGGGGCGCCAACGCGAGGAGCACATCGGCGAGTTGGGTGCGGGCGAGGCCGGCACCGGGGCAGGCGTGCGGTCCGGCGCCGAAGACGGCCTGGGTGGCGTCCCGGCTGACGGCGGTGGGATCGCCGGCCGGGGGCCGGCGGTGGGCCCGGGCGGCGTGCCGGGCGACCAGGATCAGCCGGTTGCCGGCCCGTACGGGGTGCCCGGCGAGGGTGGTGTCGGCGGCGGCGACGCGGGGCAGCAGCGGGGTCGGTGCGGTCAGGCGCAGGAGTTCGGCGGCCAGACGGGGTGCGGTCGTCTCGTTGACGGCGGGCCAGAGTCCGGCGTCGGCGCACCAGGCGACGGCCCGGGGCACGGCGGCCACAGTGGTGTTCACGGCGGCGACGGCGACCATGGCGTCGCACGGCCCGGGCAGCAGGGCGGTGAGCCGGGCCGCGGCGGCGGCCGCGCCTTGCCCGCGGCGGCGGAGGCCGGGGAGGTGGTCACGGGCGGCGTGGGCGGCGGCCTCGGCAGCCGCGTGCGCGAGCCGGTGCGGGCAGCCCGTCGCGCCGGTCAGGGCGGCGGCGGTGACACCGGCCAGCTCCCTTGCCAGCGCGACGAGTTCGATGTCGAGGTCGATGTCGCCGTCGGCCCGCTCCGGGATCCGTTCGGTGAGGACGGCCTGCCAGTGGGGGCGGATCCGCTGCAGCGCGGCGGTGTTCAGCCCGGCGGAAAGGGCTCGGCGGGCGGTGCGGTGTTCGGCGCCGTCCTGGTCGAACAGCACGTCTCCGGCGGTGAGTTCGGCGGCCGCGCCGCCGGTGGTGCCGGATGCGGTGCGGTCCAGCGGCACCCGGGTGAGCGTCTCGTGGTAGGCCTCGGTGCCGTGCACCAGCAGGGTGCGGCCGAGCCGGACCACGGGGCGGCGGCGGGTGGCGGCGAGCAGGGCGAAGAGCAGTGGGTGGCTGTGGGTGTAGACCCGGCGGTCGCGGCGGCGGGCCCGGCGGGAACGGGCGGCGAGGGACACGACGTCGGGCGGCACCGGCCCGCCGGAGAGGCCCGTTCGGGCCGCTGGGCGGACGGCTGGGCGGACGGCTGGGCGGACGGCTGGGCGGCCAGGCAAGGGTACGGGCGGGTGTACGGGCGGGCGGTTCATCGCGTCAGCTCCCTCGCGCAGTGGGCGGCGGCCGCGGCCCGGTCGGGTTTGCGGGAGCGGCCCGCGAGCGGGACCTCGCCGAACAGGACGGCGTCGGGCCGCGCCGCGCCCATCCGGTCGAGCGGTCCGCGCAGGGCGGCGCGCAGCCGTCGCGGATCCGTACCCGGGGAGGGCTGGACCAGAGCGACCAGTCGTTCGTCACCGTCGCCGGCCGGAACCCCGACCAGGACGGCGAGTTCGACGCCCGGCAGGTGCAGTGCCGGTTCGTACAGGCCGGGGTAGATGTTCTCGGCGCGTCGCAGCACCATGTCCTTGAGTCGGCCGCCGAGGACGATGCGCCCGTCCGGGGTGAGGCCGGCGCGGTCGCCGGTGCGCACCCAGGGGTCGGGCTCCTCGCCGAGGTAGCGGTGGCGGACGCCCGGTCCGGTGAGCAGCAGTTCGCCGGTGCCGTCGCCCGAGCCGGTGCTGTCGCCGTCGCCGTCGCCGTCGCCGCCGCCGCCCGAGCGCTTGCCGGAGCCGTCGTCGGCGAGACGGGCGCGGACGCCGGGCAGGGGAGCGCCGACCAGGTCGCCGTCCCCGTCGTAGGCACTCTTGTCCGCCTCCTCGACCGCGGCGGCCGGGAACAGCTCGGTCAACGCGTAGACGCTCCAGGCCTGTTCGGCACCGGACTGCTTGACGCGCCGCAGCAGACCGGCGTCGGCGGGGGCGGAGCCCGTCCAGACCCGGCCGGTGAAGTGGGCCCCGGCGGCGAGCGCGGCGCGCAGCTGTGGCGGGGTGAGGTAGGTGTGGGCGGGGGCGAGCCGGTCGAGCTGGCGGCCGAGTGCGGCGGGCCGGCGGGCGGGCAGGGCGACGGTGGCGCCCGCGGCGAGTGCCGGGACGAGGACGAAGAAGGTGCCGCCGAGGACGACCGTCCCGGGGCGTGGAGCGACCAGGTCGGCGACGGTGCGCAGCCCGGCGGCCAGGCCGTCGCGGGTGTGCACGACGGCGCGCGGACGGGCGGTGGTGCCGGAGGTGAAGACGATCACCGCGTCGTCGCCGTCGAGGCCGTCGAGGCCGTCGAGGCCGCCGATGCCGGCGATCCCGCTGCCGATGCCGTCGCCGATGCCGTCGGGAATGGGGATACCGCCGTCGAGGCCGCCGCCGGCCCCGAAAGCGGCGGGCGGGGCGGCACCGGCCGGGCGCAGCCGCGGGGCGCAACCGGGCAGGCGGCGGCCCAGGGTGGCGACCGGTCCGAGCGCGGCGAGGCGGGGCAGCGCGAGGTCGGCGCGGCGGGCGAGGGGCCCGGCCCAGCCGGCCACGGCCTGGGCGGCGGCGTCGGCGAGGACGAGGTCGGGGTGGGCCAGGGCGAGCCGGGCGGCGAGCACGTCCGGCCCGGCGGTGGGGTCGAGGACGGCGATGCGCAGGCCCAGCCGCTGCGCGGCGAGCATCACCGCCAGCGCGCGCGGTCCGGGGCGGACCGCGACGCCGACGGTCGCGCCGGGGCCGAGGCCGCGGGCGTGCAGAGCGGCGCCGTAGCCGTCGGCGAGGTCGGCGAGTTCGCCGCGGCGGATCACCGGGCGGACGGCGCCGGTGCGGGTGTGACGCAGGACGGCGGGCCGGTCGGGGTGGACGGTGCGCAGGGCGTGGGCGAGGCGATCGAGCACGGCAGGGGCTGCTTTCGGGGCTCGGGAGCGATAGGGCCACGGGAACGGCGGAACGGCGGAACGGAGGAGCGGGGGCCGGAGGCCTCAGCGGACGTCGACGGGGCGCGGGCCGGCGCCGCGTTCCAGGTACCAGCGCGCCGTGCCCAGCACGCCGTACGCGCGGATCCGCCGGGTGGAGTTCTGCACCACCATGTCGCGGCTGCGCACCACCGCCGTGGTGTGCAGGCGGACCTTGTTGAGGAAGGCCCGGTCGGTGGGGGAGGGTCGGCGGGGCATACCGCCGACGGCCTGGTACAGCTCGGCGGTGATCGCCATGTTGTTGCCCGCGTGCATCCGGTACGGCGTCAGGTAGCCGTGCCGGCGGCGGTGCGCGGGCCGGACCCGGCCGAAGAAGGCGCCGAGCGCGACCAGCACCAGGAACACCGCGCGCCCGGCCGGCCCGTGCTCGTCGCGGCGGGCGGTGACCCGGCCGCAGACCAGCCCGCCCGAGGCGACCATGGCGGCCCGGGCGGCGGCCGTCCAGCCGGGTTCGGGCAGGCAGTCCGCGTCGGTGCGGGCGAGCAGGGTGGCGCCGAGGGCGATGGCGTGGCGGAACGCGGTGTCCACCGCGGAGCCGACGCCCTTCTCCGGTTCGACCAGCACCTCGACCGGGAACGGCGCGCGGGCGGCGAAGTCCCGGACGGCGTCGGTGGTGCCGTCGGTGGAGCCGTTGTCGACGACGAGCAGGGTGAAGTCCCGGTCGTGCTGGGCGGCGAGGGCGTGCAGCACGCCCCTGATCCGGGCCTCCTCCTGGTAAGCGGGGACCACCACCCACAGGTCGGTCCTCACGACGCCTCCCAGACCATGGCCATCAGGCTGACGCCGCCACCGAGACCGATCAGCAGGACCTTCTCACCGGGCGTCAACGTTCCTTGGATCCGGTCGAGTTGCACTCCCAGTGTGGCACTGGCGACGTTGCCGAGCTCCGGCACGGTGACCACCAGCTTCTCCGCCGGCACCCCGGTCAGTTCGACGAAGCCCTCCAGGTACGGGACCGTCACCTGGTGCACCAGGACACGGGCGTAGTCGTCCCAGCCGAGGCCGGTGCGGGCGGCGAGCCGGGCCAGGACGGCGGGGCCGATCTCCTCGAAGATGCCGCGCAACTCCTTGCCGCCGCCCCGGAAGTAGCTGTGTTCGTCGCCGCGCGGGTGCCGGGAGCCGCCGCCGGGAATGCCACCGGCCTCCCAGTGCTGCGAGGCGGTGGCGGTCTCGACCTCCAGGATGCCGCCGCGCTCCACGGCCTCGACGACGACGGCCGCCCCGGCGTCGCCGAAGGTGTAGCCGGCGAAGCCCTCCCGGACCTCCTTCGCGGAGACCGGAGTGCGGCGCATCGCCCGGCTCGGGGTCTCGCCGGTGACGACCAGGGCCCGCCGGGCCCGTCCGGCCAGGATCATCGCCCGGGCCAGGTCGATCCCGTTGAGGAAGCTGTTGCAGGCGTTGCTGACGTCCAACGCGTGGGCTTGTGTGCCGAGTTCGGTCTGCACGATGTGGGCGGTGGCCGGTTCGCAGACGTCCCGGGTGGCGGAGGCGAACAGCAGCAGGTCCACGTCCCGCGGGTGCAGCCCGCGCGCGGCGAGGGCCCGCCGCGCGGCGCCGACGGCGAGGGTGGAGGCGAACTCGTCGTCGGCGGCGAAGTGCCGGGTGCGGATGCCGGTCGCCTTCTCGAACAACCCGTCCGGCAGGGCGAGCCGGCCGCCCGCGCAGACCTCGTCCTGGAGCTGCCGGGAGCCGAGCCGGCGGGCGGGCAGATGGGAGCCGACGGCGGTGATGCCGATCCTCGGTATCGCTGCTGGATGCATGCCTCCCATGCTCCGGCGCTCACGGGCCGGCGAGCCTGAGTACGGGTACTCATCCCGGCCCGACCGGCTACCCGGTTCGGTCCGGGGCCGGCGGACGGGTGCGGTCCTGCTCCGGTGCGGAACTCCGTTTCACCGCCCTTGCCTTGGTTTTCGTGCGCACCTGTGGCGAGATCTGGCAGACTCCGTGGCCATGCCCCCAGTTGTGAGCGAGCTGCGCGGCTGGCTCGCCGGGTTGGACGACGACCAGCTCGGCCGACTCCTGCAGATCCCGACGGACCTCCCCGGCGCCGCGGGTATCCGGACGCAGGGAAGAGCCCCGGGGAGCGGGTGGCGCCGGCGCGAGCTGCGCGCCGCGCGGACCCACCTCGCGACCCTGCCGCTCGCCGGGCTGCGACTGATAACCCGCCAGGCCGGCGGCTACGCGGCCCATCTGCTCGCCCACGGTCACGACTACCCGGACCAGGACGCGCTCTCCCCCGGTCCGGAACAGCTGCGGCAGATGCTGACCGATCTCGAACCCCTTCTGGCGCGGGCCTATCTCCACGCCCTGGCCGATCTGGACCCCTCGGTCCTGGGACCGTACGGGGAACAGTTGCCCGAACTCGCCGCCTGCGCCGACGCGCCGGGCGTACCGGTGCGGTGCTTCTGCGGCGGCACATCACCGGAACCGTCCGATCCTTCCTGCCCGACCTCCGAGTCAGAGAGTCACGATCAGGTGAAGAACCAGCCCGCCACCGCTGCGGAACTCTCACTCTCCGCGGCCGAATTGCGCGAGACCGCGAGCGGACTGGCGGCCGTGCTGCGCGCCACCGCCGACCTCGCCGACGCCGGACGGCCGGTCGGACCGGACCTGGTGGAGGCGCTGTCCGCCTACACGGACACTCGGGAGGCGCTGCGCGACCGGCTGGCAGCGGCAGTGGCAGTGGCAGGGCACGGATGGCCGGCGGACGGGACGTTCACCGACCTCGACCGGCTGCTCGCCGAGCTCGCCGAAGCGGAGGACGACGCCCGCAACCGGGAGGCCAGGATCGCCGACCTCCGGGCCCGGTACGAGAAGTACGCGGACCTCCTGGCCCAGGAGGAGGACGAGATCGTCCGCGCCCACCTCGCCCAGGCCCGGGACCGCATCGCCGAGCAACTCACGGAGTCGGGCGGCGAGCCGGTGGGGGAGCCGCCGGTAGCGCCGGTCGGGGAGTCGCCGGCGGAGCCGTCCGCGGTGCCCGAGCCCGTGCTGCCGCACCAGCGGACGGAGGCCGGGGGTGACACCCCCGGGCAGCAGCCCGAGGACGGCGCCGTGACGGTCACGGAGCTGCCCGACAGCCCCGGAGCGCCGTCGTCCTGCGCACCGTCGCCCGGGGTACAGGACGACGGTGCGGAGGACGACGCCGCGGAGGCCCGTGACCCGGATGCCCCGGCCCGGAACACCGGCGCGGACGCGGACGCCGCCACCGACCTCACCACCTCGGACGCGCCGGAGGCCGCTCCCGAGCCCGTCCCTGCCCCGTCCCCGGCCTCTACCCCCGCTCCCGACCCGGCGCTGGACCACGACCCGGCCCCGGCCCCGGCCCCGGCCCCGGAGGGCGAGCGCCCCCCGGTCCTGCCCTGGTCCCAGCCCGCCCAGGAGCAGCTCCCGGTCGAGACCCTGATCCGCCAGGGCCGTCTCGCGGAGGCGTTCTGGTTCACCCGGGGCTCGGACGAGTCGGTGTTGCGCTCCGACACCCTGGCGTTCGCCGAGGCGGCGTTCGCCTGCGACGACGAATCCGCCGCGACCGCGGTGCTGGTCGCGTTCGGGCACAGCGCCGCGGAGTTCCGGGACGACCGGACCGCCCAGGTCGCCGCGACCGTGGCGGCGCTGCGTGCGGGCCTGGTGGCGGGGTGGCCGAACGACCTGCTCAGCCAGGGCGAGCCGGGAGCGGGCCTGCCCGAGCCCTGGGCCCGGCTCGTGGACGCCGCCACGCAGACCGTCCGGCACTGCCGTCGCCTCGACCCCAGCGGGGGCTGGCTGGTCGACTCCACCCTGCCTGGTGTGACCCGTGAGCTGATCGGCGAGGAGGCCCGCGGCCTGCTCGCCGAGCTGCCCCGGCGCCGCATCGGCTACGAGCGGGCGACCCAGGTGCTGGCCCGTCTGGTCTCCGAGGGACAGCCGCTGGGCGTCACCCTCGGCGCGGTCGTGGCCTGGGCGGACGGCGAGGCCGGTCTGCCGGAGCTCGACCAGGTCGCCGAGTTCTTCGCGCGGCGCGACGCGGGAGAGCGGCTGATCGAGGCCGCCGACGCCCTGGTCGCCAGCCCGATGCAGGCCAAGGAGTCGATCGAGGCCAAGGCCAAGCGCGCCCTGCTGCGGGCGATCACGAGCGTGGGCGACCTGCTGGCCCGGGCTCGGAACATGGCGGCCTCGCAGGCCGCCACCCGGGCCGAGTCCGGCACCTCCCTGAGCCCGTTGCTCGCCGCCGTCTCGAACGAGCAGCCGCTGCCGGGTGTGGACGGCGCGCTGCTCGACCTGCTCTGCCAGTGGCTGCGCGGCGAGGGCCCGCGGAGCACGCCGCTGGTCGTCGCCGAGGACTCCGAGGGTTTCCCCGAGGACCTGCGCGAGCACCAGCCGGACACCCGACCCCTGCTCGCGCTGACGGCGTTGCCCCGCAACGCCGACGGGAGCCCCGACCCGGACGCGGACGGTTTCGCCGACGCCCTGCTGCCCCTCCTCGCCCGCGTCGACGCCGAGGCCGCCCTGCGCGAGCACTGCGAGCACGGCGACATCCACCTCGCCGAGGACCTGGCCACCGCCCTCGCCCAGGGCGCCGTCCCGGTCGTGGACGGCGCCGCCGTCCGGCTCGCCGACCAGGCCCGGACCATCGAGGCGGCCCGTACGGAGTGGACGGCCCGGCTGCGCACCGAGCACGCCACCGCCTCCGGCCTGCTGGCGGAGCTGCGGACCCAGCAGACGCTCGACCCGGCCACCGCACGGGAGTTCAGCGGTGAGCTGCTGCGCCTGGAGCTGCCCCGGCCGGCCGGCTCCTACCGCGCCACGGTGGGCCAGATCGTCGCGCTCGCCGGGCAGTTGACCGAGGCGGTGCGCGAGTACGCGGTCAAGCTCCGCGCGGACATCGCCGAGCTGGACCTCACCGGGCGCGACCGCGCCCGGTTCGAGGAGCTCCTGGCCAACCAGGACACCGTCACCGCCGAGGAGTTCGTCTACCTGGCCAAACGCGGCGAACCGCTGCCCGACTGGAACACCTCAGACTGGGGCAGCGAGCTGACGGAGTTCATGGCGGGCCTGGAGAAGCCGATGGAGGCCGCCCGGCTCCCGCAGGGCTTCAGCGCCCGGCCGTGGGCCCTGCACTACGCCGCGGGGGACCTCACCGACGGCGTGCACCCGGCGCTGGACGCCTGGGAGGCGCTGTGCGACTCCACGCTGCGCAGCTCGGAGTGGCAGCGCCACCTCCAGCCCGTGCTGCGGATGCTGGGCCTGGAGCCCGAGCAGGGGTCCCTCGCCCCCGTCGAGGACGGCCGGCGCCGTTTCGGCCAGGTGCGGGGGACGGTGCGCGCGCGGGTGAGCGAGTCCCGTCCCGGGTACGTCGCCCCGCTCGGCTCGGCGGCCAACGGCCGGTACACCGTGGTGATCGTCTCCGAGGAGCAGGTCGGCCGCAGCGTGCTGGACCTGCTGGACGAGTACGACAACGGCGCCACGCTCATCCTCTACCTCTACCCGATGGGTCTGGCCGGCCGGCGCCAGCTGGTGGCCCGCGCCCGGGCGGGCATGCGGCAGGCACTGGTCGTCGACCCGGCGGTGCTCGGCTGGATCGCGGCCCGCTTCCCGCGGTCCTTCCGCGCCACCCAGCGCGTCACCCTGCCCTGGACGGCCTTCAACCCCTACACGCCGTTCGTGGCGGGCCTGGTGCCGCCGGAGGTGTTCTACGGGCGCCGCGAGGAGATGACACAGGTCGTCGACCCCCTCGGCGGACTGTTCCTCTACGGCGGCCGGCAGCTGGGCAAGTCGGCCCTCCTGCGCCGCGTGGAGGCGTCCTTCCCCACCGCGCCCAACCGGCAGGCGGTCTACATCGACCTGAAGGCCCGCGGGATCGGGGAGGCCGAACCGGCCGAGCGGATCTGGTACGAACTCGCCCGGGAGCTCCAGCGGATCGGGGTCCTGGACGCCAAGGGTTCGGCCGACGCCAAGCCGGACGTGGTCGCCCGTCAGATCGAGGCCTGGATCATGGCCAACCCCGAGCGCCGCCTGCTCGTGCTCGCCGACGAGGCCGACGCGTTCCTCACCGCGGACTCCCGTTCCGCCCGTGGCCGCGGCGGCGAGAGCATCTTCCCCAACGTGCAGGCCCTCAAGGCCCTGATGGAACTCAGCCGGCGCCGCTTCAAGGTCGTCTTCGCGGGCCTCCACCAGGTCCAGCGCTTCAGTCACCTGTCGAACGTGACGACCCTGCACGGCGGCCCCGACGTGCTCGTCGGCCCGCTGCGCACCTCCGAGGCGCAGCGCCTGGTCGCCGAGCCGATGGCCGCGCTCGGCTTCGTCTTCGAGCACCCCGCGCTGGTGTGGCGGGTGCTGGCCGCGACGAACTACCAGGCTTCCCTGGTGCAGATCTTCTGCGACCAGCTCGTCTCGGCCCTGCGGGCCAAGCCCGCCGCCGACGCCCGGTGGCCCATCACCGTCACCGCGGCGGACGTGCGCGCCGTCAGCGCCTCGCCCAAGGTGCACCAGTACATCGCCGAGCGGCTGCGGATCACCATCAACCTGGAGGACCGCTACCGGGTTCTCGCCCTGGTGATGGCCCTGCGCAGCCTGGAGGACGGGCACCGGATCGGCTACCAGCCCGAACAGCTGCTGCAGGAGGCGCGCCGGCACTGGCCGGACGGATTCCGCGGCCTCACCGTCACCGCCGTGCGCATCTACCTGGAGGAGCTGGTGGGCCTGGGCGTGCTGGTCCAGCAGCCGGGCCACAACCCCACCTTCGCGGTCCGCAGCCCCAACGTCGTCAACATGCTCGGCACCCGGGACTCGCTCGAACTCGAACTGCGCGAGACCGAGTTCAGCCTCCCCTACGAGTACAACCCGCGCTTCTCCCGGCGTCTGCTCGGCCAGAACTCCAAGGGGGTGCAGAAGCTCAGCCCGCTCACCGAGGAGCAGCTGCACACCGTCACCGGCCAGGGGGTGAGCGCGGTGTGCGTGACCGACGCGTTCGGCCCGGACCTGGTCCTCAAGGCTGTCGAGGTCTACGCCGGCGCCCGCGGCATCACGGTCAGCCGTACGAACGGCCCCGACCTGGCCGCGCACCTTGCCGTGCGGGCCCCGGAGCGGACCCCGCAGCTGGTCCTGGTCGACATGCGCCACCGCGGCCAGGCCGAACTGGACGACGCCCTCGCCCGGCTCCAGGCGCACACCGCCGTGACCCGGTCCCGCAAGAAGGCCCCGCAGGCCGTCCGGTCCGCGGTGATGCTGGTCGACCCGATGGGCGTCTACGCCCGCACCGACCTCGTCGGGGACGCGATCCGGCCCGGTCGGTGGACCGCGGACAGCCTGCGCGCCTGGCCGGAGTGTCCCTTCGACACTCCCGAGCGGCGCCGCCAGCTGGTGGAGGCCACCGGAGGCTGGCCCGAACTGGTCGAGGCGACCATCCACCAGGCCTCCCGCACCAACACCCCGCTGGAGGCCGCGCTCACCGGCATCCACACCGGCACCGCCGATCCCGAGTTCGCCCGCCGGCACCTGCAGCGGGTCGGGCTGGACACCGAACTGGCCGAACTGCTCACCCACTGGACCGAACTCCTGGACGCGCCCGAGGAGGACACCCCCGCGCGGATCGCGGACATCATCGGCGTACCGGAGGACCGGATCCTGGACCTGGTCCGGCGGCTGACCGACCTCGGCGTCCTCGACCAGGGGGAGAGCGGGATCTCGCTCGACCCGGTGACCTTCCGAGCGCTCGCGGCCCGCGCGTGACGGCCGCAGGGACGGCCGCAGGGACGACCGCCGTGACGCGCGGCGAGGCCGGGCACCCCGGCCTCGCCGCCCTGCCCGGCGCCAGGCTCTGGCTGCGCCACGTCGCCGACGACCTGGAGGCGGGCACCAGCTGCCTGCTGCTGTTCCCCGCCACGATGCCCCGTCCGGAACCGCTCCTCGCCGACCTCCTGGCCGGCCAGCCGCACTGGCGCACGGTGCCACCGCCGGACGCCGCGCACCAGGGCCCTGCGGACCGGCCCGGCGTGGACCGCCCCGGCGTGGACCGCCCCGGCGCGGACCGGGGCGCCGCTGAGGCCCCCGACGAACGGTTAGCGGCCGCCGCCGAAGAACCCCTGTGGTCCGGCCAGCTCCCCGTCCTGGACATCGACGACGACTTCGTCACCGGCGTCATGGCCGCGGCCTTCGGCACCGACAGCCCGGCACCCGCACCCTTCGTCCCGCGCGCCCGGACCGCCCCCGACCGAGCCCGGGGCATCGAGGCCCGACTCGAAGGCCTCCTCGACAGCCACCCCACCGGCACACTGCGGGACGTCTACCAACGGCTCACCACCGGCCCGCACACGGACGGTTGCGTCTACGTCGTCGACGCCACCCGCGAGGACGACCCCGAAGCCGTCGCCCACCTCCTGCTGCGCCTCCCCGCCGCAGCCAAGGAAGCCGGCCTGCCACCCCACCAACGCCCCAGGCTCCTCGTCGCCGCCACCCCGGACCACCTCCCCGCGGCCTACCCCGACCGGCTCGGCAGTGAGGACATCGCCGTCCACTGGTGGTGGGGCGCCCTCAGCCGGATCGACACCGCCGCGGTCGCCACCGTCAACCGGCCCCGTCGCAGCCGCTCCGCCCTCACCGGCCGGGGCCGGATCGAGGAAGCGGTCGCCCTCGCCACCGTCGTCGAGGTCTGCGGCCCCTACCTCGATCACGCGGCCCACCTCGCCACCCACTGGGACGGCCGCCCCGACACACTGCGCCACGCCCTCGCCGCCGCCTGCGCGACGCACCCCCCGGCCACCGCGGCCGCGCCCACGACCCACCGCACGGGCGGCCTGTCCGGCCGGCCCCCCTCCTCCCTGCGCGACCCGTGGAACGCGGGTGCCGTGGACTCCTGGGACGGCCACCTGCGAGCCCACCCCGCCGCCGTGCTCGCCGCCGGAGCGGAGCGGTCCCTGGACAAGCTGGTGTGGCTCGCCCAGAGCCGCACCCTGCTCCCGCTCATCGACGACGCCCGGGAGGCCCTGGTCACCGCCGTCCTGCCCAGCGCGCGCCTGCCCGCCGACCGACTGGCCGTCAGCTACGGCCCCGAGCGCCGCTCCCAGCCGGTCGCCGCCGCCACCACCACGGACACCGCCGAACTGCTGCGCGGAATGGAACTCAACATGCTGGCCCGAGCCAGGCGGGACGGGCACGTCAGGCTCACCCTCCCGCAGAGCGCCCGCCTCGCCGTCCTGCTCGACGCCCGCAACTGCCTCTCACACCGGGAACCGCTCCGCACCGAGCCGCTGGCGAGGCTGTACGAGCACCTCAGCTCGTGACGCCGGCCGGTGAGGCCGTCGTTGCCGTGCCGTGCCGCGCTGTGCCGTGGCCGTTGTCGGCCGCGGGGGGTTCAGTGCCTCTTCGTCAGGTGGTCGAGGACGGTCCGGCCGCGGGTCGTCTGCCAGCGTGACCGTGCCTGGCGGAGGACCGTGTCCCACTGCTGGCGGACCTCGTTGTCCGGCGGGCGTTCGCCGCGGCCGATCCGGTCCAGCTCGTTCTGCACCTCCCGGCCGAGGGCTGCCGAGCCCACGGTCGCGAGCATGGCGCCGAACAGGGCGGAGAGCATGGCGAAGACCGCGCCGATCGCGCCGTAGCGGTCCGTGTAGGAGTTGAAGAGGTGGGGCAGGTAGACGCTCATGGCCACCGAGTAGCCGCTCAGCACGGTCGCCCCGATGACCCCGAACGGCACGAGGTCGAGCCGGGGGATCCGGCCCGCGGACAGGAACCGGCCGCCCCAGATGAGGAAGGCGGCGGTCAGCGGCGCCTCCACGACGGCGGCTCCCAGTTCCAGCGGTCGGCGGCCGAGAAGGGCGTGCACCCAGCTGCTCAGGGCGGTGTACACGGCCAGCAGGGCGATCCACTTCAGGCCGTTCACCGTGTTGCGGACACTCAACGGCTGGAGTTCCCAGCCCTGTTCGAAGAGCCGCTGGGCGGCCCGCGCGAAGCTCAGCACCGAGACGAGGAGGAAGGCGATCCCGAAGAGCCCCGCCGTGGTCCACTCGCTCGACGGGGCGAGGAGGTGGCGGACGGCGTCGGCGCCGTCCCCGGTGAGGCCGTAGCGGTCGATGACGCGCTGGGCGACGTCCTTGCCGCCCAGGCGGACCACGAGCGCACTGAGGAGGATGGCCAGCGGCACCAGGGCCGTCAGCGCGGAGGAGGCCAGGGCCATCGAGCGGTCGAAGCCCACGAGCCGCTGGAACCGGCTGACCACGCGCAGCGCGAAGGCCGGGCGGAGCCAGAAGGTCGCCGTCCTCAGGATGGTCTCGCGGCTGATCCGGATCGTGTGGGCCTCCGGCGTAGCGGTGGCGGGTCGTCGCCGGAGTGATCCTCCCGCGCCGGGGCCCGATCGGACCCGGCAACCCGCCGGGTGTGGTCCTTCGGGTCTCGCCGCGGAGGCGCAGCGAACGCGGGTGAGGACGGGCGGCGCGGGAGGGTCGGCGCAGGAGGGCGGACACGGACGCACGGCCCCCGCCGCCTTCGGCAGCACTCCCGGGCCGCGAGCCGGTGACGGCGGAGCCCGTCGCCCCCCGGGTCAGCCCAGCGTCACGCCGCGCTCCCGGGCCAGTTCCTCCAGGCCGTACCGGGCCACGTGGTCGGCGTTGCCCAGGTCGATCGTCCGGACGCCGTCGGCGGCCAGCCGCTCGTTGACCTCGTCCAGGTGCTGCCGGACGAGCTGCTTCTCGGCGTCGGTGGTGCGGCCCTTGTGCGGCTTTCCGGCGTGCTCCAGGCTGGCGTAGTTGACCCGCTCCCTGGCGCCGGCCGGAGCCGCCTGCACCGGGACGGTCCGGGCCACCCGCTTGGCGCCGCGCAGCACCTCGGCCATCGGGGCCGCCGACGCCAGCCGGTTGAACGCCTCGGCCTCCAGGACGACCGTCTCCGGCTCCTCGACGTCCGGGTAGTGCAGCTCGACCGTCACCAGGTCGAGCGCCAGCTCCTCCATCGCGCCGAGCTCGTCCGCCAGCGCCTCGATCTCGACCGGGCCGTCCTCCAGCTCGGGGTGCTGGCGCACCACGATGCGCACCAGGTCGCCGTCGTCCTCCACGTGCTTGCCGGTCAGGTCCGAGAACCGGATGATCTTCTGGCCCATGTCTGCCTCTCGCGATGACTGTGATCAGCCGAGAGCCTAGCCCGGACTGGCCCGCACCCGGTCGAACTGGCGATCGGTCAGCCGGGCGGCGTGGCCGGTGCCGTCAGGGCGGGCGGCTGCCGGGGCGGTGTCGGTCATCGGGTCCGTCCTCGCGGGTCGGGAGCGTGTGCTCTCGGCGATGTCGCACGCCGCGGACGGACACCGGCGGCATTCGGACGGTGCGTTCGCACGGTGCGTGCGGACGGTGCGTTCCGGTGCGCTCGGGCCGACCGCACCCCGGCGGCGGCGCACCGCACCGCGCCACCGTCGGGGCAGGGACTCAGCCCAGGAGTGTGGCCACCAGCCGGTCGAGGGCCCGGATGTCCTCCGCGGGCAGGGCGCGCAGGGCGTCCGGCGGGGTGGTGAGGATGTCGATGGCGCGGGCGGCCTTCGTCGCGCCCTCCTCGGTGAGGTGGACCAGCTTGGAGCGGCGGTCGGCGGGGTTGGTGATGCGTTCGGCGAGGCCGCGCCGCACCAGGTCGTCCACGATGACGGTGGTGTACGGCGGGTCGGCGCCGAGCCGTTCGGCCAGCTCCCGCAGGGTGATCGGCCCGGCGGCGAGCCGGCGCAGCGCCCTGACCCGGCTGAAGCTCATGCCGAGGGCCTCGGAGACGGCCTTGCGGCGGTCGTAGCGTTCCAGCACGAGCGCGTTCATCCCCTGCCAGACCCGGGCCGCGATCCGGTCGTCGGCCTCGGTGGCTGCGGCAGTCCCGGCGGCCGGGTCGGTCTCGTCAGTCCCCTTGGTCCCGTTGGTCCTGCCGGCCTCCGGGGGCCCGTCGGCGTCAAGGCGCTCCATCAGGCGTCCACCGTCTCCTTCGTCTCCCTGGTCCCCTCACCCGCCTCCTCGGCGGCGAGCCGCTCCGCTGTGCGTTCGGCGGTCGCCCGGGCCCAGCGGCCGGAAGTGAGCGTACCGGTGACCAGTACGGCGGCTCCGCAGCCGGCGATGATCCACCACGCGGTCCGTGCCGTGGCGGTGAACGTCGCGGGGTCGGTGTGGGCGGCGCCGGCGACCAGGGCGCCGATCACGGCCACGCCCAGGGACTGGCCGACCTGCCGGCTGGTGGAGGCGACGGCGGCCGCGACGCCGGCCTGGGAGCGGGGCATCCCGGAGACGGCGGTGTTGGTGATGGGCGCGTTGACCAGGCCGAATCCGGTGCCGAAGAGCAGGAAGGCGAGGACCAGCAGCCAGGTCGGCAGGTGCGTGGAGTAGCCGAGCGCCTGGAGTACGGCGCTCGCGCTCAGCGCCGTTCCGGCGAGCAGCAGGGGTGTGCGCGGCCCCCGGGAGGCGACCATGCGTCCGGACAGCGGCGCGGTGAGCAGCGACATGACGGCCATCGGCAGCATGAACAGCCCGGCGTGCAGCGGGTCGAGTCCGCGGACGTCCTGGAGGTAGAGGGAGGTGAGGAAGAGGAAGCCGCCGAGGGCGGCGAAGGCGCCGATCGCGATGACGGTGGCGCCGGCGAACGGCGCGGAGCGGAAGAAACGCAGGTCGATCAGCGGGTCGGTGCGCCGGGGTTCGTGCCACAGGAGGGCGAGCAGTGCGGCCAGGGCCGCGGCCGTGCAGCCGAGGACGAGGGGCGAGGTCCAGCCGTGGTCCGGCGATTCGATGATCGCGTAGGTGAGTGCGGCGAGCAGGACGATGACGAGCAGCTGGCCGAGCGGGTCCGCCCGGCGGGCGCGGGCGGCCCGGGACTCGGGTATGTAGCGGCCGGTCAGGAAGAGGGCGGCCAGGCCGATCGGGACGTTGATCCAGAAGACCGCCCGCCAGCCGGCCGACTCCACCAGGGCGCCGCCGATGATCGGTCCGGCGGCCATGCTGATGCCCACGACGCCGCTCCACACGCCGATGGCGCGGGCGCGCCGGCGGGAGTCGGTGAACGTGTTGGTGATGATCGACATGGCGACGGGGTTGAGCATCGACCCGCCGACGGCCTGGAGCATGCGGGCGGCGATCAGCCAGCCGAGCCCGGGGGCGAGGCTGCACAGCAGGGACGCCCCGGTGAAGACGATCAGTCCGATCCGGAAGACCCGGCGGCGGCCGATCCGGTCGGCGGTGGAGCCGGAGAGCATGAGGAACGAGGCCAGCACCAGCGTGTAGGCGTCGACCGTCCACTGGAGTCCGGAGACCGAGGTGTGCAGGTCGCGTCGGACGGCGGGCAGGGCCACGTTCAGGATGGTGATGTCGAGGCTGACGATCAGCAGGCTCATGCAGCAGATGGCGAGCACGAGCCAGGGCCGCGGTCGGGCGGCTTCGGGCATGACGGACGCTCCACAGGTATTTGTGTTGTTGTAATCATTGTGAGCGTACAACTAAATCGCCGATCGACACCAGCCCTTTCGGTGGACCTCGCCCCCGGTGTGCAGGCGGCTCATGTCATCATGTGAAGACATCAATTGGTGACTACATCGGGGAGAGTGTTCGATCGTGCACGCAGCGGACTTGCGGCAGCGGGCCCTGATGCCCGTCCTGGTGTTCCTCGGCACGGTCGTGGCCGTCATCAGCAGCCTCGGCGCGCCGCTGGTGCCGACGATCGCCGCCGTCGACCACGTCTCCCTCACCGAGGCGCAGTGGTCGCTGACCGTCACCATGCTGGTCGGGGCGGTCACCACCCCGGTGATGGGACGACTGGGCGACGGGCCCCGGCGGCGGGCCGTGATGCTCGCCGCCGTCGCCACCGTCCTGGTGGGCAGCGTGCTCGGCGCGCTCCCGCTGGGCTTCGAGTTCCTGGTCGTCGGCCGGGCCCTGCAGGGCGTCGGACTCGGCCTGACCCCGCTCGCGATCGCCACCGCCCGCGACTGCCTCACCGGCGAGCGGGCGCGCTCCGCCGTCGCCCTGCTCTCCATCACCACCGTGGCCGGCGTGGGCCTCGGCTATCCGCTCACCGGCCTGCTCGCCCAGTCCTTCGGCCTGCACGCCGGCTTCTGGTTCGGTACGGCCATCAGCGCTGCCGCCCTCGCCGCCGGAGCACTGGTGCTGCCCGCGGCCGCCGCCGACCGCCGGCCCGCGCCGCTGGACACGCTCGGCGCCGTCCTGCTCGGCCTCGGCCTCAGCGGCGTGCTGCTCGTCCTCAGCGAGGGGGAGAACTGGGGCTGGACCGCCCCGGGTCTGCTCGCCCTCGCCGTCGGCGTCGTCCTGGTGTCGGCCTGGTGGGTCCGCCACGAACTGCGCACCGCCCACCCGCTGGTCGACCTGCGCTCGCTGCGCAACCGCGTGGTGCTCACGGCCGACGTCGCCGGGCTCGTCGCCGGCGTCGGGATGTACCTGCTGATGTCGCTGCTGACGCGGTTCGTGCAGACCCCGAGCTCCGCCGGCTACGGCTTCGGCGCCCCGGTCACCGTCGCGGGCCTCGTCCTGCTGCCGTTCTCGGTGACCAGCGTGCTGTCCAGCAAGGTCGTTCCGGTCCTGGCCCGGCGCACCTCCGCGGCGCTGGTGCTTCCCATCGGCTGCGCACTCTCGCTGCTGTCGATGCTGGTCTTCCTGACCGCCCACGACCGGCTCTGGGAAGCGTTCGCGGTGCTGGCGATCGCCGGACTGGGCGTCGGCTGCACGTTCGCCGTGATGCCAGGACTCATCGTCGGCGCGGTGCCCGCCGACCAGACCGGCAGCGCCGTCGGCTTCAACCAGGTGCTGCGCTACGTCGGCTACTCCACCGGCAGCGCGCTCAGCGCCGCCGTGCTGCAGGCCCACACCGCACCCGGGCATGCCCTGCCCTCCGGCGACGGCTACCGCGTGGCCACTCTGATCGGCTGCGCGGTGTGGGTGCTGGTCGCGGTGATTACCATCGTCCTGCCGCGGCACCGTGCCGCGACCGGCCCCGGCGTGACCGCCACGGGCGTGACGGCCCCCGGCGTGACCACCACGGCAGGCGGCCGACCGTCGGGGCGGACCGTGGACGAGGAGCAGCCGGTGAACGAGAGCACGACCGTGGCCACCCCGGGCGGGAGCACCCCGCCGGGACGCGACAGCGGAGCGCGCACGTGACCCGGCCCCCCGACCGGGCACGCCGACGGGACGCGGCCCGCAGCCGCGAGGAACTGCTGAACGCGGCCGGCGAACTCTTCGCCGAACGCGGATTCGAACGCACCACCACCCGGGAGATCGGCGAACGCGCCGGCGTCGACCCGGCCCTGATCGCTCGCTACTTCGGCGGCAAGACCCAGCTCTACCTCGCCCTCGTCCGGGCCGAACACGGCGACGAGACCCCCGCCGACCTGCTCGACCCCCAGCGGCTCGGCGACCTGCTCGAACGCTTCCGGCGTCGCACCAGCCCGATCCTGCAGATCGTCATGCTGCCCTCCGACGACGCCTCCGTCCGGGAGGCCGCGCAGGCGCACCTGTACCGGCGGCTGGTCGACCCGCTGCGCGAGCGCTTCGAACGCGAAGGCCTCGACCGCCCCGAACTGCGCGCGGAACTCGCCGTCGCGGCGTTCGGCGGCGTGATCCTCGCCCGCTCCGCCGGTGCACTCGACCACCTCGCCGGGGCGCAGCCCGCCGAGGTGATCGACCTGCTCCACGAGCTGCTGAGCGCGGCGGGAGGGCACGTGCCGCCCGCCGACGCACCGCCGTTCGGCGACTGAGGGACGGGACCCGGGGCGCGGCCAGGACCGTCCCGTCGAACGTCCGGGTCGGCCGCGTCGTCCGGCTACCGAGTCGATCGGTCGCTGAGTCGCTGGGTGTTTCCGCAGGTCAGGGTGGTGACAGGGACTGAAGTGACTGAGATTCGGGATTGGGTGCGCGTTCTGCCCTTGTCCTTCGCCACTGAACCTTGACCGGTTGCCCCAACCTTGACCAACGCCAGTGTGTGCCGGCGAAGTCTGATCGCCGCAGGTCACCGGCATCCAGCGGCACAATGCCTCGGCCGGTCCTTCGCCGGCCATCGGCAAGGAGGACAATCGGCCCATGAGCTTTCTGCAGGAGAAGGTGGAGCGGAACGATCTGATCAGAGTGGTGATCACTGGTTCGCCCGCCCCGCAGCAGTTCACCGCGATCGTCGAAGAGGTGTACTCGGCACGGGTCTTCGAGGGCCACGCGGGATCGGAAATCCGCTTCGTCGGCAAACCGACTCACTGGGGTCAGCGGTCACTCGCCGTGGGCCAACGCGCTCTCCTCTTCATCAGCCGTGTCTCCGGCAGGTGGTACGAGGACGCCTGGGAGGGCGATCTTCCCATCGAGGAGATCGACGGCTCCGAGTACGCGCTCTACCGGGTCGCTCATGAAAGTGTCCTCACCTTCGACGGGCTGTCCGACTCCCTCCGGGCCAGCTGCCGACCGCACCCCACCCTGCCGATCACCACGTGTTTCAACCTCGCCGCGTTGGAGTGTCATCTGAACGGCCTCATCAAGCAGGCCCTGCTGTAGACGAGCGGTCTGCGCGCGGCTCGGCAAGTGATCGAGCTATTGACCAAATCCCAGTGAGACGGACAGGCGGACGAGCATCGATCGCAGTGGGCCTGCCCGCGACCTTGGGATTCACGGTCAAACCTCAGTGGCAACCCGTCAAGGTTCGATGAGCGACTCAGTCGCTCAGTCGCTCGGTGTTTCCGCAGGTCAGGGCGATGGCAGGGACTGAAGCGACTGAGTTCCGGGATTGGTCCCACGTTCTGCCCGCGCGCTGTTCCGCCGGTGCGCCGGTGCGCCGGTCCGCCGGGACCTCGCTGCGTCGGACCGCCGCGACGCCCTCGTCGGCCGACGGGCGGCGACCGGCGGCTTTGGTGTCGGTGCCCGGCCTGCCGGGCACCGGGGCCGTCAACGCTCGGGCACGTCGTCACCCGATCCGGGAGCCCCGTGGCCATCGGCCGCCCCCCGGGCGCGGAAGCCCGCGCCGCCCGTGCCGGTGGTGGGCGTCGGGGAGCCGGGAGCGGGGGGAGTCCGTTGCCCGTCACCCGATCGGTGGGTGCCCGTATCCGAGTGCCCGCCGGCCGCGTTGGTACGGCACCAGTCGGTAGGCCGGCACACGACTGCTCTGGTACCACCCGACGACGACAGCGGCAGAAGAGGGCGGCATGCTCCAGATCTCAGTCGAGGACTCCGAGATCGGCCCCGGCGAGGCCCACCGGTGGCACCTGGTCCCCCTGACCGGCGCCGACGGGCCCGCCCCGCGCCGGATGACCGGTTACAACCAGGCGAAACATTTCACCGTTGCCCAGCACGCGCAGAGCGTCGACGAACCGATCCGCTCCTACGTGGCGTCCAGCTTCGAACTCGCCGGCCGGGTGGACCTGGACGCGCTGGCCGCCGCGCTGCTCCACCTGGTGCGGCGTCACGAGGTGCTCCGGGCGGTCTACCAGCCGCTGGGCGGGGACCTGGGCTGCGAGGTCCTCGACGCCGAGGAGGTGGCCGTCAAGCACGTCTACGCCGGCCCGCTGGAGACACCCGAGGAGGTCACCCGCCACCTTCAGGAGGCGTTCGGGGAGGTGGACACGCTCTCCTGGCCGCTGATCACGATGGGTGCGGTGGTGCGCGCGGAGTCGACCACCGTCTGGTTCTCCTGCGACCACCTGGTCACCGACGGCCTCTCCAGCGCGATCGCCGTCAACGACATCGCCACGGCCTACCGGAGCCTCGCGGCCGCGGACGCCGGGTGCGGTGAAACCGGGCGCGCCGACACCGCCGGCGCCGACACCGCGATCGCCGGTAGCGCGACCACCCCCGCCGCGCCCCGGCAGCCGGGCAGCTACCTGGAGTTCAGCCGCGCCCAGCGCCGGGTCAACCGGGCGATGCGCGCCGCCGACGCGCGGCTGGACTACTGGCGGGCGTTCCGCGACCGCAACGGCGGCCTCTTTCCGGCTTTCCCGCTCGACCTCGGGGTCCGGCCCGGCCGGCTGTACGCGCCGGTCGCGAGCACCGAACGGCTGTTGACGGCCCGGCAGATCGAGGAGTTCGGCGCAGCCTGCCGGGCCCGCGGCGGGCGGCTGTCCATGGGGCTGCTCGCCGGCCTGGCGATCGCCCTGCGGCAGGAGGGCGGGCCCGCGGTGTACCGCGGGCTGGTGCCGGTCAACGAGCGCGGCCGGGGCGACTACGCGGAGTCGATGGGGTGGTTCATCAACACCCTGCCGATCGAGTTCCCGGTCGGGCCGCAGGCGGGTTTCGGCGAGGTGCTGGCCGCCGCGCAGGACGCGTACGGGCAGATGCAGGCCCACGCCGGGGTGCACTTCGTGAAGGCGTGGCGGCTGCTCGCCCCCGCCGAGTACGCGCGGCTGCACTACTGGCCGCACGCGGTGAACTTCTTCTCCTACATCGACTTCCGCCGGCTGCCCGGTGCCGGGCAGCACAGCGCGCAGCGGGCCCGGCTGCACGTCTGGGTCTCCGGCTGCAACGGCGTCCTGCACTGGCTGCACCGCACCGACGAGGGCCTGTTCGTCAACACCATCCACGTCGACACCGCGCAGGCCCGGACCACCAACCGGGCGCTGCTCGACGGCTTCACCCGCTGCCTCACCGAGGCCTCCTGACGCCTCCGGACGCTGCGACGACCGGCCGCTGAAACCTTCCGCCAGTGCCGCTCCGGCGCGGGCGCAGGCGCAGGCGCGGGCGCGGACGCCGGGTCCGGCGTCCCGTCCCGGCCCGGCGGCTACGCGCCGAGGTGGTGCAGGACGGCCAGGACGCGGCGGTTGTGGTCGGTGGTACGCGGCAGGTCCAGCTTGTCGAAGACGGCGTTGAGGTTCTTCTCCACCGCGCTCAGCGAGATGTGCAGCCGCTGCGCGACGGCGGTGTTCGTCCAGCCCTCGGCGAG
This sequence comes from Kitasatospora sp. NPDC048545, assembly GCF_040651155.1. Classification (NCBI taxonomy): domain Bacteria; kingdom Bacillati; phylum Actinomycetota; class Actinomycetes; order Kitasatosporales; family Streptomycetaceae; genus Kitasatospora; species Kitasatospora sp. NPDC048545. The sequence continues at coordinate 31,232 of NZ_JBEZIQ010000014.1, read as the reverse complement.
CGCCTCCAGGACGCTGCGCTCCCGCGGGGTGAGCCGGGCCAGCGGGTCGACGCGGGTGGTGTGCACCACCAGCCGGCGGACCACCTCCGGGTCGATCGCCGTGCCGCCCGCCGCGACCCGCTCCAGGGCGTCCAGGAACTCCTCGACCTCGGCGACCCGGTCCTTCAGCAGGTAGCCGACCCGCTCCGCGCCCGCCTCCAACAGCCGGGCCGCGTAACCGCGTTCGACGTGCTGGGACAGCACCAGCACGCCCACCTCCGGCCACTGCTCGCGGATCTGCACCGCCGCCCGCAGTCCCTCGTCGGTGTGCGTCGGCGGCATCCGGATGTCCACCACCACGACGTCCGGAGGCTGTTCGGCCACGGCCGCGGTCAGCGACGTCGCGTCGCCGACCGCGGCCAGCACCTCGTGCCCCTCCTCGGCGAGCAGCCGGACCAGCCCCTCCCGCAGCAGGGTCGAGTCCTCGGCGAGGGTCACGCGCATGGCAGCTCCGCGGTGATGACGGTCGGGCCCCCGGCGGGGCTGTGGACGTGGAGGGTGCCGTCCAGTGCGGCGACCCGACCGCGCAGCCCGGTCAGGCCGCTGCCCGCCGGGTCCGCGCCGCCGTCGCCGTCGTCCTCGACCCGGACGGTGAGCAGCGGGCCCGCCCCGTGCAGCCGGGCCGAGACCGCCGAGGCGCCGGAGTGCTTGGCGGCGTTGGTGACGCACTCGGACACCACGAAGTAGGCTGCTGTGCGTACCGGTTCGGGCAGGGGGGCGGGCACCTCGTAGTGCAGCCGCAGTGGGATGGCGCACCGCTCGGCGACCCCGCCCAGCGCCTCCTCCAGCCCCAGGGTGTCCAACGCCGACGGGTAGGCCCGCCAGGCGACCTCGCGCAGCTCGGTCAGCACCTCCCGCGCCTCCCGGTGCGCCTGGTGCAGCAGTTCCCCGGTCCGCTCCGGGTCCCGGCCGCGCCGGGCCCGTCCGAGCAGCATCGCCAGCGCCACCACCCGCTGCTGGACGCCGTCGTGCAGGTCCCGCTCGATCCGCCGCCGTTCCGCGTCCACCGCCCGCACCACCGCGGCCCGGCTGTCGGCGAGTTCGGCGATCCGGCGGCGCAGCAGCTCCGCCTCGGACGGCCCGAAGCACTCCCGCGCCGTCCGGGCGTCCAGCGCGGCGAGCGAGAGCAGGCCCTGCACGGCGAGGAACAGCAGCACCCCGCCGAGCAGCACCTGGGTCGCCAGTTCCTCCCAGCCGAGCGAGCCGCGCGCCACCCCGCCGGCCAGCAGCACGGCCAGCCCCGCGCCGAACACCAGCAGGCCCAGGACGACCCCGGTGAGCAGCCCGGTGCCGCTGCGCACCGCGAGGTAGCGCAGCAGCCTGCGGTCGTCCGCGCGGTAGTGCCGGGGGAAGCGGTCCCCGAAGAACGCGCTGCGCCGGGCCCGTTCCAGGCCGGAAAGGCGGCGCACCCCGGAGAGCAGGCTCCGCTCCGCGTACGGGCGGGTGCGCGGCCAGAGCAGGAAGGGGCCGAGGGCGACGCCGGCGGACAGCAGGTACAGCGCGGCGAGTGCGGCGCTCGGGCAGCCGAGCAGCATTCCCGTGGCGCGGCGCTGCCATGACGCGGTGTCTGTTCCGTCCCCCTGCACGGGGGCCGAGTCTACGGGCCCGGCCGGTGCGTCCGTCGGGCCGCTCGTCGGACTGGGCAAGAGACTCGGCAGAAGGCCGGGCAACGGACCGGTCAACGGGCGCGGCGGTGCTGGGCGGTGGTGTGACGCCCGCGCCACCGCAGCACGACGTACCCGGCCACGGCCACCACGACGACCACCAGGACCGCCTTCGAGAACAGGCCGACGTAGGTCTCCACCGCGTCCCAGCGGTCCCCGAGCAGGAAGCCGGCCATCACCAGCACGCTGTTCCAGACCAGGCTGCCGAGCGTGGTCAGCATGACGAACGCGGGCAGCGGCATCCGCTCGACCCCGGCCGGGACGGAGATCAGGCTGCGGAAGATCGGCACCATCCGGCCCAGCAGCACTGCCTTCGTCCCGTGCCGGGCGAACCACGCCTCGGTGCGCTCCAGGTCGGTGGCCTTGACCAGTGGCAGCCGGGCCCAGATCGCGTGCATCCGCTCCCGGCCGAACAGGGCGCCCAGCCAGTAGAGGACGACGGCGCCGGCGACCGAGCCGAGGGTGGTCCAGGTCAGGGCGGAGGCGAGGCTGATCACGCCCTGTCCGGCGGCGAAGCCCGTCAGCGGCAGGATCACCTCGCTGGGCAGCGGTGGGAACAGGTTCTCCAGGGCGATCGCCAGGCCGGCGCCGGGGCCGCCCAGGGTGTCGACCAGGTGGGCGGCCCACCCGGCGAACCCGTCGGCGGGCTGTGCGGCGGCGAGGACGGCGTGCGGCATGACGGCTCCCTGACGGTTGTGTCGGAGCGCTGCTGCGCTCAGGTACCGTCCACGCTAGAAACCGCTGGTCAGCGGCAGTATGCGGGTTTCCGGAGAACCGTCTGCGGGATTCCGCACCCCGTACCCTGCGGTTTCCCGCAGGGTACGGGCGGGGTGTCAGCTGGGGCGGGGGGTGGCCAGCGTGCCGTTGACGACGACCCGGAACATCCAGGCCAGCCGGTCCTCGGGCGCCCCGGACACCAGGTCGTCGCCGAGCGCGGCGATCCTCGGGTGGGTGGCGGCGGGGGCCGCGCGCAGGGCTTCGCCGAGTGCGTGGTGCTCCGCCTCGGCCGTCGGATCGGCGTCCCGGGCGGACTGCTCGGCGGCGGTCGCGGTGGCGGTCAGCAGCAGGACGTCCACGCCCCAGGCCGCCTGGGCGTCCGGCACGCCGCCCTCGTGGAGCAGGGTGAGAAGCGCCTCGACGAGGGCCAGGTAGTGGGGCCCGGACGGCCGGGCCACCAGGGCGGCGTGGGCGAGCGCCGGGTGCCGGAACAGCACCGCGGTGCAGGAGTCGAGGACCAGCGCCAGCCGCTCGCGCCAGTCCCCGGCCGCCGTCACCGGGCCGAGGTCGACCTGGCCGAGGTACTCCTCCAGGATCGCGGCGTGCAGGTCCGCGGTGTTGGCCACGTACACGTAGAGCGAGGCCGGCCCGGTGTCCAGGTCCTGTGCCAGCCGGCGCATCGTCACCCGCTGCAGCCCCTCCGCCTCCAGGATCCGGACCGCGGCGGCGACGATCGCCCGGTGGCTCAGCGCGGGCTTGGCCGGCCGCTCGCGGCGGCTGCGGGGACGCGCGGGGGAGGAGGCCGGGGAGGGGGCGGCGGAGGGGGCGGCGGCGGAGGGGGCGGCGGAGGGGGCGGCGGAGGGCGAACCGGTCATGCCCGACAGCGTAGCGATCGTGTTCGTGACGAACTAGTTCGCGGGTGCGGGTGCGGGTGCGGCAGTAGGCGTGGTGGTGGGTGTGGGCTCGGGCGCGGTGCCGGCGAACAGCTCCGCCAGACCCCGCAGGCCGTCCGGCCCGAACATCAGCTGCAGGCTCGCCGCGGATTCGGCGGCCGAGGCCTCGGAGCGCGGGAACAGCGCGTCCTCGTAGGCGGCCAGGGCGGCCTCCGGGTCGCCCGGGTGGCGGGCGAGGGCCAGGCCCAGTTCGGCCCCGTCGAGCATGGCGAGGTTGGCGCCCTCCCCGGCGAACGGGGACATCAGGTGCGCGGCGTCGCCGAGCAGTGTCACCCCGGGCACGCGCTCCCAGCGGTGGCCGACCGGCAGGGCGTGGATGCGGCGCGGCACCAGGGCGCCGTCGGCGTCGGCGACCAGGGCGCGCAGGTCGTCGGCCCAGCCGTCGAAGTGGGCGAGCACGGCCGTCTTGGTGGCGGTGCGGTCCTCGGCGTCGACGGAGTCCAGCCACTCCTCGCCCACCCGCAGGGCGGTGTACACGTGGACGCTCCCGTCGCCCTCGCGGTGCGCGAGGAAGCCGCGGTCCTCGGCGACGGAGAGGAAGAACCCGCCGCCCACCAGGGCGGCCACCGCCGGGTGTCGGGTGTCGACCTCGTGCAGGTCGGCCTCCAGGAAGGAGATGCCGGTGTAGACGGGCCGCGCCCGGGACAGCAGCGGCCGGATCCGCGACCACGCGCCGTCCGCGCCGACCAGCAGGTCGGTGGTGATCGCCGTCCCGTCCGCGAAGGCGACCTCGTGCCGGCCGTCGCCGAGCGCCCGGACGCCGACCGCCTTGCGCCCCCAGTGGACGGTGCCGGCGGGCAGTGAGCCCACCAGCAGCGCCCGCAGGTCGCCGCGGTCGACCTCGGGGCGGCCGCCGGTGCCGTCGTCCTCCTGCTCCAGCCGGACGACGCCGTCCGGCCCGACAAGTCGCACCGCCTCGCCGCCCTGGTGGACCAGCCGGCGGAACCGCTCGTGCAGCCCGGCGGCCCGCAGCGCCTGCTGGCCGGAGTCCTCGTGGATGTCGAGCAGGCCGCCCTGGGTGCGGGCCTCGGGGGAGGACTCCAGGTCGAATACGGCGGCCGGGACGCCGTGGACGTGCAGGACGCGGGCGAGGGTGAGGCCGCCAAGCCCGGCTCCGATGACGGCGACGGGGTGGTGCTGGGTGCTCATGGTTCGCTCCTCGTGGTGCTCGGGGGTCGGTCCGGTTCTTCCTCGACAATAGCGAACATGTTCGTAACGAACAAGTTCGTTCGGCGGGCGACCGGGCCGTGACGGCACGGGGCGGGCGCTTGGGCCCTGTCCGGCCTAGGGTGCCGGGATGATGACGATGCCGGAGGAGTTCGCGCGCAGCACCGTCGAGCGTGAGGGCGAGGCCGGGGCGCGGTGGATCGCGGCGTTGCCCGGGACCGTGGAGGCCTTGCTGGGGCGCTGGGCCTGCGTGCCGGACGGCGAGGTCATGCACGGGGGCGTCGGTGTCGTCGTCCCGGTGCGCCGGCGGGGCGGGGAGAGCGCCGTGCTGAAGGTGTCGTTCCCGCATCCGGGGAACGTCCACGAGCCGGACGCGTTCGTGGCGTGGGCCGGGCGCGGCGCCGTCCTGATGCACGAGCGCGACGACGAGTGGTACGCGATGCTGCTGGAGCGGGTGGAGCCCGTGACCCTGGCGGAGGTCGAGGACGGCGACGAGCTGGTGGCGGTCGCCGGGCGGCTCAACCGCCGCCTGGCCGTCCCCGCGCCGCCCGGCCTGCCCCGGCTGCGCGATCAGGCCGCGGCATGGGAGGAGCAACTGCGCGCGGACGCCGAGGGGTTGGCGCACCCCTTGCCGGGCCGCGTGCTGGACGCGGCGGTGGCGACCGTCCGGGAACTGGGCCGGACCCAGCCGGACACCCTCGTCCACGGTGACCTCCACGCGCGGAACATCCTGCGCGCCGGCCGCGAACCATGGCTCGCCGTCGACCCCAAGGGGTACGCCGGGGATCCCGCCTACGACGGCGGCACCCTGCTGAAGTCCCGCGCGCTGACGCTCCTCGACGCGGACGACCCGCGCAGGGCCGTCCACCGCATCCTGGACGTGTTCGCCGAGACGGCCGAACTCGACCGCGAACGGGTCCAGCGGTGGGCCCAGTTCCATGCCGTCCAGGCGGCGTTCTGGGGCCGCCGCCACGGCTTCCGCGTCGCCCGCAGCGGACCGCGACTGGACTGGCTCACCCAATTCGCGGACCGGTTGGCGGAGTTGCTCACCGTGCGGTAGTCCGCGGGGGAGTGCCGGCCTGCCCGCCGTCGGGGCCGGCGGCGTCAGGTCCGGCGGGCGTGGGAGGCGAGGCGGTCGGCGAACGCGGCGACGAGGGTGCGCAGTTCCTCGGGGCGTTCGATGACGAAAGGACGGTCGATGGCGGCGAGGACCGGCGGCAGCCAGTCGAGCCGCTCGGCCCGCAGCGCGACGCGCGTCCAGCCCTCGGTCGTACCGTCGCCGCCCGTTCCCGTTCCCGTCCTGGTCCCCGCCCCGGCTCCTGGTTCCGCCCGTGGTCCCGGTTCGGGCGCGGGTTCGGACGCCTCCAGGGCCGCGACGCTCCCGGGGAGGTGGAGGCGGATCCGCTCGGCCGTGGCCCGGATCCGCACCACCACCTCGTGCCGGTACCCGGCCGTGGCGAACCCCGAGAGCACCCGCTCGGCCGGGTCCGGTCCGGCGGGTGCGTCGAAGGTGCCCGGCTGGGCCCGGGCGCCCGTGACGCGGTCGAGCCGGAAGGTCCGGTCCTCGCCGATCCCGGGGTCCTCGCCGGTGACGTACCACCGGCCGGCGTGGGCGACGATGCCGTACGGGTGGAACGTGCGTTCGGTGGTGCTGCCGTTGCGGTCGGTGTACCGGACGGCGACGGGGCGGCGGTGGCGCACCGCGTCGGCGAGGGTGAGCAGGACCTCGGCCTCCGGCGCGGCGGCGGTGTCAGGCCGGTCGGGGTGGCCGGTCAGGTCGGGGCGTCCGGTCGGATCGGTCCGACCGGTGAAGGAGAGGGAATCCAGCAGGGCGTCGAGGCGGCGGGCGACGTGCCGGGGCAGCACCCGCCGGATCTTGGCCGCCGCGGTCTCGGCCGCCGTGCGCTGGGCGGTCGCCAGGCCCGTCCGGGGGCCGGCGATCAGTCCGAGCAGCACGGCCAGCGCCTCGTCGTCGTCGAGCATCAGCGGGGGCAGGCGGTACCCGGGGGAGAGCCGGTAGCCGCCGTACCGGCCGCGCACCGACTCCACGGGCACGTCGAGGTCGACCAGGTGGCCCACGTAGCGCCGCACGGTGCGCCCGTCGACGCCGAGGCGGTCGGCGAGTTCGGCGACGGTCCGGGTACCGCCCGCCTGCAGCAGTTCCAGGAGGGTCAGCACGCGGCCGGTGGGTCGGGACACGGTTCACAGCCTAGGGCGAATAGTGGACCGGTTCTGTCCACTATTCCTCCTAGTCTGCGGAGCGCACGGCCGCACCGGCTGCGGTCGGCTCCGCACACCCGAGGAGAATCACCATGGACTTCGTTTCGATCCGCGTCATCACCGGCGACGTCGCGCGCCTGGTCGGCTTCTACGAACGGGCCCTGGGGGTGCGGGCGGAGTGGGCCACCGAGGACTTCGCCGAACTGCGGACCACGGGCGCCACCCTCGCGATCGCCGGCGTCCGCACCGTCCCGCTGTTCGCCCCGGGCTCGGCCGCCCCGGCGGCCAACCGCAGTGTGATCACCGAGTTCCTCGTCGACGACGTCGACCGCCTCCACCGGGACCTGACCGGGTTCGTCACGGACTTCGTCACGGAGCCCACCACGATGCCCTGGGGCAACCGCTCGCTGCTGCTCCGCGACCCCGACGGCAACCTCGTCAACTTCTTCACCCCCGTCACCCCGGCCGCCGTCGCCAAGTTCACCCGCTGACGGCACCCCCGGTGCGGGCCGAGGGGCCGGTGCCCGCGGGGTAGCCGATCTCCGCGATGTCCCCGGCCAGGTCCGCGAGGGTGAGGGTGAGCTCAGGGTTCAGCGAGGACACGAGTGCCCGGCTCAGCGGCCGCAGGGCGTACACGTCGCGCACCGCCCCCAGGTCCACGGGGACCTCGTCGTAGTCCTCGGCCTCATCGGGGCATCGTGGCCGCGGCGGTCGGGGGCGCGAGCGCGGCGGTGCACCGGCGCCCGGTTCGCCGGCACCCCGCGATCCCGGGGCGTGGGATGAGGATGGGCCCGCCGGCTGACGGGCAGTCTGGTCGCACGGCCCGCCGGAGCACCCCCGGGGCCGTACGACCGAGACGACCGGACGACGGAGCGTGCCACCATGGCGAACCCCCAGCCGACAGCCCCGCACGGCCCCGAGCGCCGCGAACTCATCCTCCGAGCGGCGGTCCGCGAGGGGCTGCTGGACCCCGAGGAGGCACGGCTCGCGGCCTTCCTTGACCTGGACGCGGTGGCGGCGACCGTCGACTCGCTGCACCGCGCGTTCCCCGGCCCGGTCGAGGTGCTGCACGCCTTCGCGGCCAAGGCCAACTGCCTCGTTCCCGTCCTGGAACGGCTGCGCACCCTCGGCATGGGCTGCGAGGTGGCCAGCCCCGGCGAGTTCGCGCAGGCGCTCGCGGCCGGGTTCGAGCCGGCCCGGATCGTCTTCGACTCCCCGGCCAAGACCCGCCGCGAGCTGGCGCGGGCGCTGGACCTCGGGGTGGCGGTCAACGTGGACAACTGGCAGGAGCTGTCCCGGATCGACGAACTGCTGACGACCCGGCGGACCCGCTCCAGGATCGGGGTACGGGTCAACCCGCAGATCGGCGCCGGCGCCATCGGGGCCATGAGCACCGCCACCGCGACCTCCAAGTTCGGCATCACGCCGGCCGAGGACGGCAACACCGGGCGGCTGGTCGCGGCCTTCCGGGACCGGCCCTGGCTCGGCTGGCTGCACTGCCACGTCGGCAGCCAGGGCTGCCCGCCGGACCTGATGGCCGAGGGCGTCGCCGCGACCGTCGCCCTCGCCCGCAGGATCAACGCCGAGCTGGGCCGCCGTCAGGTGGTCGGCCTCGACATCGGCGGCGGCCTGCCGGTCAACTTCGCCGACGACCGGGTGACCCCGGACTACCCGGACTACGTCGAACGCCTACGGGCGCACGCGCCCGACCTCCTCACCGGCGAGTTCCGGCTGGTGACCGAGTTCGGCCGGTCCGTGCTGGCCAAGAACGGCTTCACCGCCGCCTACGTGGAGTACACCAAGACCTCCGGCGGACGGGCCATCGCGATCACCTCCGCCGGTGTCCAGGTGGCCACCCGCACGGTCTTCGCACCGGAGGCCTGGCCGCTGCGGGTCACCGCGTACGACCCCACCGGCGCGGCCAAGCACGGGGAGCCGGTCGAACAGGACGTGGCCGGCCCGGCCTGCTTCGCCGGGGACCTGGTCGCCGAGGCCAGGCCCCTGCCCCTGCTGGAACCAGGGGACCTCGTCGCACTGCTGGACACCGGGGCCTACTACACCTCGACCCCGTTCTCCTACAACAGCCTGCTGGAGCCCGCCGTGTACGGGGCCGCCGTGGCGGCCGACGGCGCCGTGCGCTTCGAGACGCTGCGCCGCGCGCAGACCGTCGAGGAGCTGTTGGACCGCACCGGCGGGTGAGCCCCTCCGGGCCGCCCGCCCGCGGGCGGCCCGGCTCGCGGTCGGTCGCCGACGAACCACGCGATACCCGGCCAGGTACCGGCCCCCGGCCAGGTCCCCGGCGTGCCGTACTGGCCGCCGTACCCGGTGGCGATGCCGCAGCCCCGCAACGGTCTGGGCACTGCGGCCATGGTGCTCGGCATCGTCGGTACGGTCCTCAGCCTCGGCATCATCCTGTTCTGGCTGTCGTGGCTGCCGGCCCTGCTCGCCCTGATCTTCGGTGTCATCGGCATGGGCTACGCGCGCAAAGCTCCTCGGCGGCTCGCTGGCCCCCGGGCAGGAGGCCACCAGCCTGTCCGCCTACGCCCTGCCGAACAGCGCGGCCGGCACGTTCACCGTCGAGTTCGACTACGGCAGCGGGCTGCAGCGCAAGAACGTCATCTGGTCCGGCTCCCCCAGCTGACCCGGAACCACCTGGCCGGCCCGTCTCCTCCGAACCCGAGCAGACGGGCCGGCCGCGTGCTGTCCCCGGCCATGTGCTGTCGCCGGCCATGTGCTGTCCCCGCGCCACGCGTCTCCCCGGGCCTCGGCTGACCCGTCCGGCGCAGCGTGGCGTGCGGGCCGGGCGGGGTGCTGCGATCTTCGGAGGACGCCCGGCCGCGCCCGACCGCCGGGTCCCGTCGTCCCGTCGTCGTCCCGAGACCGTGGAGGCCCGGATGTGGCAGGCACCCCCAGCCCCCGTCAGCCGTGAGTGGCTCCCGGTGCTGGACATGCCGGCGGCCGCTGCGCAGAACCGCTGGACGGTGCTGCTGCGCGCGCTGCTGCTGATCCCCCAGTTCGTGGTGGTGTGGGCGCTGTCGGTGGTGGCCTTCTTCGTGACCGTCATCGGCTGGTTCGGCGCGCTGGTACTCGGCCGGCTGCCCGGCTTCGTGGTGGACTACCTGACCGCGTTCGTCCCGTACGAGACCCGTGTCACGGCCTACCTGATGCTCACCGTGGACCGCTACCCGCCGTTCGCGTTCCACGCCCCCGACTACCCGGTGCAGGTCGGGCTGCGACCGGGGGCGTTGAACCGGCTCGCCGTCCTGTTCCGCATCGTCCTCGTCATCCCGGCGTCGATCGTGCAGGGCCTGGTGTACGCGGGCTGGTGGATGGTGGCGTTCGTCGTCTGGGTCGTGGTGCTGGTCCTCGGCCGGATGCCGCAGCCGCTGTACGAGGCGACGACCGCGATCCTGCGCTACCGGCTGCGGTACGAGGCCTACCTGGTGATGCTCTCCTCCGCCTACCCCAAGCGCCTGTTCGGCGACGAGCCGGGCAGCGAGCCGGACGGACCGGTGTCGGCCACCCGCCCGCTCGTCCTGAGCGGCGCTGGGCGCGGCCTGCTCGTCGTCTTCATCCTGCTCGGCGTGGTCTCCTGGACGACGAGCTCGGTCACCGCCTCGGTGGACTCGGACGACGACGACTCCGGCAACCCGACCCGGCACGTGGACGCGCCGCTCGTGCCGGGCCCCGCCGACGGTCCGCAGCGGAACCTGCCGGGTCGGTCGTAGTCGACCGTTCCGCGGCGGCCGGGGGCCGGTCGGCCCGTATTCGATCTTCGCTACTCTGATCGAATGACCGACAAGCTGGTGCACCGTTACCGTCAGGCCGTGGAACCGCTCTTGGCCGTGGGGGAGCGGATGCTGGACGTGGCCACCGTCTACCCGGTGGCCGGGGCCGAGGGCCTCGGGGACGGACTGGGCGCCAAGCTCGGGAACAAGCTCTCACGGATCGGTGCGGTGTCCGGGGAGACGGGGAGCCTGGCACAGAGCTTCCCCACCGGTGAGGGCGCGGCCATGCACAAGCTGCTCCTGGTCACCGACCGACGCGTCGCCTTCGTCTCGACGAGCGACATCCGGAAGGCCGGCGAGGTGCACTGGCACGTGCCGCGCCACTTCGTCACCCGCGTCGAGCGCCGCCCGAGGCTCCAGGCCATGGCCCGGTTCCGGCTGCACTTCGCCGACGGCTCGGCGGTCTCTGCCCTCACCCTGCGGCGACGCACCATCGAGGCCCTGGCGGACCAGCTGGGACGGTAGTCGGGTCGACCTCCCCGGGGCCGTGTCCGTGGGACTACCGGCTCTCCGAGGCCCCACCGCCGCCTCCGGACCGCTCCGTGCCTGACCGGGCCCCACCGACCCGGACGTCGCGGACCCGGACGTCCGCGGGGACGCCCGGGGACCGCCCGGGCCCGGTGTACGGGGGAAGCACCGGGCCCGGGCGGTGTCGACGGCGTCAGGCCCAGGGGTTGAACGGGATGCCCGCGGGCTTCGACGCGTTGAGGAGGTTGCGGAAGCGGTCGTCCTTGTCGGTCGTCTTGATGGTGGCCGATCCGAAGTCGGCGTTGTTCAGCCGGTCGCGCAGCCAGGTGCTGGGCCAGCCGTTCCAGTCGACGATGGGGGGCTGGCGCCAGTTGTGGTAGTGGTTCTCCGGCGGCTCGTCGTTGTTGTTGGCCAGCCGGAACAGGTGGGTGAGGCCGGGCAGGCCGTCCTTGTGGTAGACGACCTTGGGGTGGCTGCCGTCGAACCGCACGGACGAACGCGGGTACGTGGCCTGGCTGCTGTGCTGGGTCAGGCTCAGGTACTCGACCCGGTTGGACGACTGCTTGACCCAGGAGATGACGTGCTCCCAGTCGTGGCGGTGGCCACCCGAGCCCTGAACCGTCTGGTCCTTCTCGAAGTAGCTGGCGTACACGATGGCGCACCAGCCGTTGTTGCACTTGGAGCGGGCGTAGGTCTGGGACCGGTCCAGGTCGGACTGGTCGCGGCAGTTCCCGTTGATGGCGCCGGTGGTCTTCAGGCCCGGGTTGAGGGTGCCGTCCGGGGCGATGGCGGAGACCGCGTAGCAGCCGTCGACGTCGTAGTCGTAGGCGGGCGAGAACGACGCCTCGTAACCGCCGGCCCGCTGGGGCAGGTCGGGCAGCGAGTCCGCCTGGGCGGCCGTCCCGGGGAGGGTGAGCAGCAGCGCGCCGGCGCCGACGAGCGTGGCGATCCCGCGCCGGCCGCGGCCGGGCCTGGTGGTCCCGGTGGTCCCGGTGGTCCCCGTGCCCGTGGCCTTGCGGGCCTGACCTCGTGTCAAGAAGTTCTTCATCGTCACCTGGTTCCATGGTCGTCGCACTGGCCGGCCGGCGGTGACCGGCGGCCCGTGACGAGCATGGCGTGCGCACCGGCCCGGGCGGAACAGTCGCATGACGTACGGACACGGAGACCGTCTCTATACGACCTGACTCGACCGGGTCTCCGTCAAACGACCCAACCGGTCCGCTGCGGGAGCCGGTCCGCGGGACGCGCGCCACCCGGTGGGGCCTCCGGACGCGTACGCCCCGAGGGCGCACGGACGCGAGGCCCCGGCCTCGTGGGTGTCCCGCCGCCGTGTCGGATCGTGGGACGGAAGATCGGCGGCCTCCGATCTGCGGTCGGCTCCGGCGGTGCTCGTTGGCATCCGCGAGGAGGCTTCTGCAGGCCGCTGACCTGGTGAATACGGTGGTGAACGCAGGGCAGGACGAGGTTCCGGTGCCCCCGAGACGTGAGGTCGATCCCATGAGCCTGAGCATCCGCAACCAGATCCCCGGCACCGTCACCTCCGTGACCACGGGCGAGGCGATGGCGACGGTGAAGGCCCGCCTGGACGGTGGTCAGGAGATCACGGCGGCCGTGACCGCCGACGCCGTCAAGGACCTCGGCCTCGCCGAGGGCACCGCCGTGCGCGCCATGGTGAAGTCCACCGAGGTCTCGCTCGCGACCGGACCGGTGTCCGGTCTGAGCATCCGCAACCGGATCCCCGGCACGGTGGTCGACGTGGTAACCGGCGCCGCCATGGCGACGGTGAAGGTCGCCGTCGACGGCGGCGAGCTGACCGCGGCCATCACCAGGGAGGCGGTGACCGAACTCGGCCTGGCGGCCGGCTCCCCGGTCGTCGCGCTGATCAAGTCCACCGAGGTCTCGCTCGCGACGGCCTGACGCGGGTGGTTGACGGCCGGACGGCGTGCGGCCGTTCCGGGGCCTACTCCGGCGCCGGGGAGGCGTCCTGCCTCCCCGGCGCGGCCGCCGCCCGGCCCGGCGTCCGGGAGCGGCGCAGCCCCGGGGCCAGCAGCAGGGTGGCGGTCAGCGATGCCGCCGCGGTCGCCGCCATCGCGGTGGCCGGGGACGTCAGCTCGGCCGCCGCGCCGGCCGCCGCCGCACCGACCCCCTGCAGGGTGAGCATCCCCGAACCGTGCAGGCCGAGCGCCTGCCCGCTCAGCTCGTCGGGCGTCAGCGCCACCAGCCGCTCCTGCAGCAGCAGCCCCGACGCGTACCCGGAGGTGGCGAGCGTGACCAGCACCAGGGCGAGCGGCAGCCCCGGGTCGAACGCGAAGAACAGGTACGGGGCGGCGAGCAGGACGCACAGCGGGACGGCCAGCCGGTCCCGCCACCCGGCGGGCAGGAAGCGGCCCGCGACGGCGTCGCCGACCAGCATGCCGCCCGCTCCGCAGGCGAACAGCAGGCCCGCGTCACGGGGCGCGTACGGGACGTACAGCGACTCCACGCCGACGACCAGGCCGTTCGGCACCCACAGCGCGAGGTAGACGTACCGGCGCGGCACGGACGACCAGAGCAGCGCGTCGGTGCGCCACGTCCCGGCGACCGACGTCCTGCCGGTGTGCCGGGGCGGGCGCCGGCTCAGCCCGAGCCGCGCCACCGCGGCGGCCAGCAGGTACAGGCCGGCGGCCGACAGCAGCGTGCCGCGCGCCGAGAGCAGTGCCACCAGTGCGCCGCCGACCGCGAAGCCGCCGATCTGGACGACCCCGGCCGACATGTTGAGGACGGACCGCCCGAGCAGGTAGCCGTCCCGGGTCAGCACCTCGTTGAGCAGCCCGTACCGCGCCCCGCCGCCCACCGAACCGACGACGCCGAGCACCAGCAGCACCGCGAACACGGCCCCGACCGGCAGCCCCGGCACGGCCTGCACGGCCGTGCCCGCGCCGAACAGCAGACCGAGACCGGTCAGGGCGGCGCGCGGCGGCAGCCGGTCCGCCCCGGACAGCACGGTGGCCGCCCCGACGACCTGGGCCAACGCGGGGCCGAACATGGCCAGGGAGGACAACAGGGCCGACTCCGTCCGCTCGAACACCAGGATGCCGAGGGCGAGCCCGCCCACCGTCTGGGCGGCGGTCTGCCCGGCCGAGGCGAGGAGGAGCGGGGTGAACTCGGCGGTACGGAAGAGCTCCCGATACGTACGCATGCGGCAGAGTCTCTTCGGGGCGACCGACCGGTCGTCAGTCTTTCGCAGGGAGGCGAAACGATGGGCTGGTGGCGGATCGACGCGGACACCCTCGCCGGGGGACGGTTCGTCACCTCCCCCCTGGCCGAGACGCTCGCCGCCCTGAAGACCCTGCACCGCGCCGGCGCGGCGCACCCGGGCGAACACCACTGGCTCACCACCCACCTCGCCGGATACCGCGGCCACCTGGCCGAGGAGCCCGTCACCGCGGCCCTGGTCACGGCCGCGCTCGGGCACCGGTGGAACGCTACCTTCCTCACCCCCACCCCCCTCGGCGACGGCGACCCGACGTTCGCCGAGGAACTGGAGCAGGTCCGCGACACCCCGCCCGCCGTGGTGCGCGCCGACCTCGCCGAGACCCTCGGCGGCCCGCTGCCGGACCGGCTGCGCCGTGACGACCTCGCCCGGCGCGCCGCGGACCTGCTGGAACGGGTGTGGACCGAGACCGTCCGGCCCTCCTGGCCGCGCCGCCGCCGGATCATCGAGGCCGACGTCGTCGCCCGGACCGCCCGGCTCGGCCGGGACGGCTGGGCCGTCACCCTCGACGGGATGCGGCCCGGCATGCGCTGGCTCGGAGCGGACCGGCTGCAGATCACCGACTGTGACGGCCCGCCGCGGGAACTCTCCGGCGCCCGGCTGATGTTCGTCCCCGTCACCCCGGCCCAGAGCTGGGTCTGCTGGGACGCCCCGGGGGCCGACGGCCGGCGCACGCTCACCGCCCGGCGCTACGCGGTCGTCTACCCCTGCTCGGGCGCCCTGGTCGACGACGAGCGCCGCCCCGTACCGCAGGCCCTGGCCGCCCTGCTCGGCGCCGCCCGCGCCGAACTCCTCATCCTCCTCGACACGCCGAAGACCACCACCCAGCTGGTGGCCCTCACCGGTCAGACCCTGGGATCGGTCGGCCGGCACCTGCGGATCCTGCGCGAAGCCCGGTTGACCCGGCGCCGCCGCGCGGGCCGCTCGGTCCTCTACTACCGGACCCCGGCGGGCCAGGTCCTGGTCGATGCGCAGCAGCCCGCGTCCGGCGCGCCCTGACGGCGGTGTGCCGCGGGCCCGCGATCGCGCGGGGCGGCGTGCGCGCCGACTTGTGTCAGAGCACTTACTGAGTATCCGTCAGTAGTGGTGCTTCGGCTATGAGTTCAGGGTCGGGAGCAGGAGCCGGGCCGCGGCCAGGGGTCAGGGGTCAGGGGTCAGGGGTCAGGGGTCAGGGGTCAGACCAGCTTCGCGCCCCAGGCGCGGGCACGGTCGAGTTCGCCGGCGCGCAGCGGCCCGTCGTTGTCCTCCACGATGAATCCCTCGGGTTCGGCGACCATGTCGTAGTGGTGGTGGGAGAGCCGGTGGGCGATGCCGTTGGCGGCGCCGCCGGACCTGGCCATGTCGACCCGGGTGTCGAACGCGGCGGCGTGGGTGCCGGGTTCGGTCTTCGGGAGGTCGTGGAACCAGGCCCGCAGGCCCGGGCCCTCGGCCGTCGCGCGGGCCTCTTCGGCGGCCTTCTCGTGGCCCTCCTTGTGACCCTCGGCACTGGCGGCCATCCGGCGGCTCAGCCCGGAGGACATGCCGTGCATGTGCGTCGGTCCGCCGACCACCAGCAGGTCCGCGGAACGGGTGACGTCCTCGCTGACCTCGGCCACCGGGAGGCAGTCGACGGCCGCTCCGGGGTCGGCCTCGTGGACGCCCTCGGCGATCGCCTCGGCGATCTCCCGGGTGTTGCCGTACATGCTCTCGTACACGATCACGGTATGCATGGTCTCCACCTTTCCTCGCTTCCAGCCTCGCTCCGGAACTGTCCTGCGGAGATGGGCCGTTCGGCCTGTTCCGGTCGGCGGAAGGTCCGTCGCCCTACGGGTGGGTGGCCGGGGCCGTCACGACCGGGCAGCGCGCGCGGTGCAGCAGGCCGTGCGGGACGGAGCCGAGCCGCATGCCGGTGAAGCCCCCGCCGCCCCGGCGGCCCACGACCACGGCGAGCGCGTGCTCGGAGGCCCGGGCGAGCTCCTCGACCGGGTGGCCGCGGACCAGTTCGTGGGTCACGGTGACGTCGGGGTGGCGGTCGTGGCGGCCGACGGTGGAATCGAAGAGCAGTCGGCGCAGGATCCGGTCGGTCGCGTCGTCGTCGAGGTTGCCGACCGGCGGGCGCTGCCAGACCCAGAGGACGCGCAGGACGGCCCCGCGCTCGGCCGCGAAGTCGAAGGCGAAGTCGACAGCGGGTTCGGACGACGGGCTGCCGTCCACGCCGAGGACGACGTACGGCGGGTCCTGGGTGGTGTGCTCGGGGTTGCGGACCACGACCACCGGGCAGTGCGCCTGGGCGCTCACCGGGACGGCCACCGAGTAGGTGCTCAGCGCCTCCGCGGCCCGGCTCAGTCGGCGGGAGCCGAGGACGACGAGCGCGGCGTGACGGGATTCGCGGCACAGCGCCGGCGCCGGGACCTCCTCGGGGACGTCGGTCGTCAGGGCCAGCCCCGGGTGCCGGCCCCAGGCCACGTCGGCGGCCCGGTCGAGGGCCTGTCCGGCCTGCTCGCGCAGGGCCTTGTGGTAGCGGTCCTCGTCGAAGGGCCGGAACTCGCGGTACAGGGTCGGGACGGCGTGCACCAGGCGCAGCGACAGGCCCCGGCGGTCGGCCTCGTCGGCGGCCCAGGCGGCGGCCATCGGGCCGGTGTCGTGGGCGTCGACACCGAGGACGACGGAGCGGCCGGGGCTGTCGGAGTTCGCGGGGGTCATGGCGGTCCTCCTCGGGTTCGGCGCTGCGGGCCTGCTCCCACGCTAGGCACCGGTCCCGGCCCGCCGCGAGGGCCGACCGGCCCGGTCAGCGGAGACCGGCGGCCCCATCCCACCGCCCGTGCCGCCACCGCCCGTGCCGCCACCGCCCGCGTCGCCGCCGGCGTCGCCACCGTTCGCGCCGCCACGGCCCGGCGGCCCGGGTGGGCCCTCGGGACCCGGGACCGGGGCCGTCCGGCCCTCGGGGATCGGGCAGCGGCCCGGCAGACTGATCCTGAGAGCAGAAGCCCCGTGGCACGGAGGAGGCGCGTGATGTCCGTCGCAGCCACCCCGCCCAGTCACCCCGTCTTCCACACCTCCCTGCGTGGGCACGTCCGCCGGGCCGTCGGCCGTGATCACAACCCGCTCTGCCGCCCGCTCGACCGGGTGTACAGCGGCCTGATCACCGGGGTGGCGCTGATGCTCCTCGTCGCCTCCGTCCTGGCGGTGGTCGCAGCGGTGCTCGTGTACGGGGCGCAGACGCGTGACGCGACGCAGCTGGCCCGGCACCGGCACGTCGTCACGGCCGTCACCACGGGCCCGGCGCAGCTGGTCGACCCCGGGGCGGGCCGTGTGCGGGAGCACGCGCCGGCCCGGTGGACGTACCCGGTCGGCCCCGGTTCCGGCTTCGTCCCCGTGCCGGACGGCACGTCCGTCGGGACGGCCGTCCCGGTCGGGCTGAGCGACGCCGGCCGGCCGGTCGGTGCCCCCCGGCCGACCGGACTGATCGTCTCGGACGCCGTCCTGACGGGCCTGGGCACGGTCGCCGCGCTCGGGTTCGTCACGGAGGGCTGGTTCGTGCTGTGCCGCCGCCGGCTGGACCGGCGGGCCGAGCGGAGCTGGGAGGCCGCCTGGGAGCAGGTGGAGCCGGGCTGGTCCGGGCGGCGGTGAACGCCCCGGCTGTCGGTGATCGCCCCGCTGTCGGTGACGCCCGGCAGGCGGTGACCGCCCCGCCGGTGGTGCATGCCCTGCGAGTGGTGAAGCCCAGGAGGTACGTCATGTCCGCCGTCCCACCGCCGACCACCGCCGAGGCCCTGCTGGCCGACGGCACCACCGTCGGGATCCGGCCGTTCGCCCCGGACGACCGGCGGGCGGTCCTCGACCTGCACGCCGCCGGGATGTCCGAGGAGAGCCGCCGGATGCGCTTCTTCGGGGTCAGCCGCAACGCGCCCGCGCAGGCCGCCGCCCGGCTGTGCGGGGCGCCGCGCGCCGGCCTGCTGGCGTTCGGTGCCTGGGCGGGGGAGGAGCTGATCGGCGAGGCCGACTGCGAACTGCTGGACGACCCGCCGCGGACGGCGGAGCTCGCGCTGGCGGTGGCCGACCGCTGGCACCACCGGGGCGTCGCCACCCTGCTGCTGGAACACCTGGTGCACGCCGCCCGCGCGGCCGGCGTCCGCTTCTTCGAGGCCGACACGCTGTCCGGCAACCGGGCCGTCCACCGGGTCTTCGCCGACCTCGGGCTGCCCGTCGAGCGCCGGTACGCGCAGGGCGAGGTCAGGCTCAGGGTGCCGCTGGACGAGGGCGACGAGCGCTACCGCGCGGCGGTGGACGAACGGGGCCGCCGGGCCGACGTGGCGAGCCTCGCGGCGCTGCTGCGCCCGGCCTCGGTCGCCGTCGTCGGGGCGTCCCGCCGGGAGGGCTCGGTCGGGCGGAGCGTCCTGGCGAAGATCCGGAAGGGCGGTTTCACGGGAGCGCTGTGGGCGGTCAACCCGCACGCCGCCGAGATCGACGGCAGGCTCGCCTACCCGGACGTCGCCGCGCTGCCCGCCGTGCCGGACCTCGTCGTCCTGGCGGTGCCCGCCGACGTCGTCCCCGGGGTGGCCGAGGAGTGCGGCGCGGCCGGTGTGCGGGCCCTGGCGGTGCTCACCTCCGGCCTCGGCCCGCAGGAGGCCCGCCGCCTGATGCGGGCCTGCCGCCGGCACAGCATGCGCCTGGTCGGGCCCAACAGCCTCGGCCTGGCGCAGACCGACCCCGCCGTCCGGCTGGACGCCGAGTTCGGCGGCGCCTTCCCCAGGCCGGGCACGGCCGGGGTGGCCGTGCAGAGCGGCGGCGTGGGCATCGCACTGCTGCAGCGGCTGGCCTGGCTGGGCATCGGGGTGTCGAGCTTCGTCTCGCTCGGCGACAAGTACGACGTCAGCGGCAACGACCTGCTCCAGTGGTGGGAGTCGGACGGCCGGACCGACCTCGCGCTGCTCCACCTGGAGTCCTTCGGCAGCCCGCGCGCCTTCGGCCGCACCGCCCGGCGGGTCACCCGTACCGTCCCGGTGCTCACCGTCGACGCCGGCCGCTCGACCGCAGGGCGCCGGGGTGCGGCCTCGCACACCGCGGCCGCCGCCACCCCCACCGTCACCCGCGAGGCGCTGTTCCGCCAGGCGGGCATCACCGCCGTCCGCAGCATCGACGAACTGGTCGAGGCAGCCGCCCTGTTGCACGCCCAGCCACTGCCCGCTCCGCGCGGCGCGGTCGCCGTGGTGTCCAACGCGGGCGGCATCGGCATCCTGGCCGCGGACGCCTGCGCGGAGGCCGGACTGGAGCTGCCGGAACTCCCGGCAGGCCTCGCGACGTTCCTCCCGCCCGGCGCCTCCGTCCGCAACCCGGTGGACACCACGGCCGCGGTAGGGCCGGTCGAACTCGCCCTCTTCCTGAGGGAGCTGGAGCGTGTCGAGGCCGTCGACGCGATCCTGGTGTGCCTGGTGCCGACGGCCCTCGGAGCGGTTCCCGACCAGGACCCGGCACGCGCCCTGCTGGAGGGCCCGGCCCGCCGCGCCGTCCCGATCGCCGCCGTCCTGCTCGACCAGCAGGTGCCCGTGCGGCACCGCACCTGCGCCGACGGCGGGCTGCTGCCCGCCTACTCGGACTCCGTCGCGGCCGCCCGGGCCCTCGCCCACGCGCGCGACCGCGCCCGCCGGCTCGCCGAACCGCAGCCCGTGCCGGTCGACGTCCCCGGCTGCGACCGGCCCACCGCCCGCAGCCTGGTCGACGGCTTCCTCACCGCCCACCCCGGCGGCGGCTGGCTCGACCCGCTGACCACCGCCGACCTGCTGGACGCCTACGGGCTGCCGCTGGTCACCTCGGTGTGGGCCCGCGACGAGCACGCGGCCGTCGCCGCGGCGACGGAGCTGCGCCGGCACGGACACGACGGGCGGACGGCCCTGAAGGCGTACTGGCCGGATCAGGTCCACAAGAGTGCGCTCGGCGCGGTCCGCACCGGCCTCGCCACGGACGACGAAGTGCGCTGCGCCTACCGGGAGTTCGCGGAGCGGTTCGGCGCCGAGCTGGCCGGCGCGGTGGTCCAGCCGATGGCCGCGCCGGGCGTCGAACTGCTCGCGGGCGTGGTCCAGGACCAGGTCTTCGGCCCGCTGGTCGTCCTCGGCATGGGCGGCACCGCCGCCGAGGTGCTGGCCGACCGGGCTGCCCGGCTCGCCCCGCTCTGCGAACGCGACCTGACCACCATGGTCACCGAACTCCGCGGCGCACCACTGCTGTCGGGCACCGGCGGGGCGCCGCCCGTGGACCTCGCGGCAGTCCGCTCCGTCCTCGCCCGGTTGTCCCGGCTCGCCGAGGACTTCCCGGAGTTGGTCGAGACCGACCTCAACCCCGTCATCGCCCGCCGGGACGGCGCCGTGTGCGTGGACGCCCGGGTGCGGCTCGAACGCCGCCCCTCCTTCGACCCCTACCTGCGGCGGCTGCGGCGACCGGCCGCCGCCGAGGGGGAGTGACCGCCGCGGCCGTCCCCTCGTTCGGGTGGTGCCCGGGCCGTTACGCCGGTGGTGCCGTCGCGGTCGTCACGCCCGTACCTGCGGGTGCGCGGTGGGGTGCACGACCGCCCGCACGCTCCGGATGACGTGGGCGAAGCTGTGCACCATCGCGCCGGTCACCAGGAACAGGGCACCGATGAGGAACCACCCTTCCTTCTCGTCGAGGGTCAGGGCGGCAGGGCGCGCCGGCCGGTCCGACGCGGAAGCGGGAGACGTCGTGCCCCTGGCGATCGAGATGACGCCCGACAGTGCGTGCGCGACCGCGCCGGCGAGGAGCGCCGAGGAGCCGAGCACGAGCCATCCGAGTCGTCCGAACTCGTCGGATCCGATGGCAACGCTGGGACGTGACACGTGGTGATGGGTGCCGCGCATTGGTCTCGCCTCCTTGGCCGGATGCGGTGAGGACGATCCCCCTCCGACGTTCCCAGGGCGGGGCCGGTTCGCCATGGGCCATCCGGCCCACACCTGAAGGGCCGGAGGGCGTCGGGACCACGCGTCACGCATCGCCCCGGTAAGGGCCGGGCCCCCGCAGACGCCCTGTCGTGCGGGAGAGGAGCGCCGGACGAGGCCGGAGGGACCAACGCCGTGGTCCGTGCGGCCCAGGCCGGGGCTGAGGTTCGGCCCTACGGTGGTCGTAGGGCTTCCGATCCGAGGCCGTGCCGTCTCCCCGCAGGCCCTCCGGCCAACTTCTCCGCGCCCGCGTCCCCGTTCCCGGTGAGGCGGCTGCTCTCGAAGGAGTCGATGTCATGACCAGCAGTGCCACCGAGGCGGGCCGCACCCCCCACGCCCCCGAGCGACGCCCCATGGCGACCGGGTGGACCGTCTTCGCCGGGATCATGCTGATCGCCGGCGGCATCATGGCGATCTTCCAAGGGATCGCCGGCATCACCAAGGACGACCTGATCGTCGTCACCCGGCACTACGTGTATTCGATGAACACCACGGGATGGGGCTGGATCCATCTGATCCTCGGGATCGTCATCGTCCTGGCGGGCGTGGCGCTGTTCACCGGCGCCGTCTGGGCCCGTGCCGTCGGTGTCGTCGTCGCCGGGCTGGGCATGATCGCCAACTTCCTGTGGCTGCCCTACTACCCGTTCTGGGCGATCGTCCTGATCGCCATCGACGCCTTCGTCATCTGGGCCCTGTGTGTCGGGACGACCAGGAAGGAGACCTGACGGGCCCGAGGCAGTCCTGACAGGCCCGGGGCAGTTCTGACGGGCCCGAGGCAGTCCTGACGGGCGCAGCGGAGGAGTGTTCCGGGCCCGACCATTTTCGATCGGCCCGGCCCCGGGATCCCCCCGGGGCCGGGCCGCGCGGTGCTCCCGGGCGGTGCCCGGGTGCGTGCGGCCCGCAGGACCCGTCCCCCGGACGGATCACCCCGGGGTGCCGCTCGTCGGGCCCTACGGGGCAATGGTGGTCAGCGGCGCCACGGCCGCGCGAGAGTGCCGGGAGCCCCGATGAACGAGCCGCCGCCGCAGCCGCCGTCCGTGCCCGGGACGGGCCGGCGGGAGGCGCGGCGCCGGTGAGTGGCGCGGGGTGGGCCGGTGTGGCGGTCGCCGGTGTCACCGCCGCCTACGCGCTCGCCTCGCGACGCCTGGCGAGCACACCCCTGTCCGCGCCCATCGTGTTCGTGGGAGCCGGCATCGCCACGGGGCCCGTCGGCCTCGACCTGATCAGCGCCGAGCACGACCGCGGACCGCTGCTCACCCTGCTGGAGGCGGCGCTGACCCTGGTCCTGTTCACCGACGCCATGGCGGTGCGCCCGGAACAGCTGCGCACCGGCGCCGCCCTGCCCGTCCGGCTGCTCGGGATCGGTCTGGCGCTCAGCATCGCGTCGGGCTGGCTGCTGGCCTGGCCGCTGCTCCCCGGGCTCACCGGATGGGAAGCGGCCCTGGTGGGCGCCGTCCTGGCGCCGACCGACGCGGCGCTCGGCGCCGACGCCATCGCCAACCCGCGGGTGCCCGGCCTGGTGCGCCAGGGGCTCAACGTGGAGAGCGGGCTGAACGACGGCATGGTGCTGCCGTTCTTCGTCCTGTTCCTGGCGGCCATCCCGGGCACGGCGTACGCCGAGGAAGGGGTCGGCGGGACGTTCTGGCGGGCGCTGCTCCTCAGCACCGTCCTCGGCCTGGCCGTCGGCGGGGCCGGCGGCCGGTTGCTGCGGTCCGCCCGCGACCACGGCTGGATCACCCGGCAGTGGCGGCAGATCCTCGTCCTCGCGATCGCCGCGGCAGCCTACGCCCTGGCCACGGTCACCCGTGGGAGCGGCTTCATCGCCGCCTGGGTGGCCGGGTTCGCCTTCGCGTACGCGATGCGCGGCAGCGGCAGCGGCAGCGGCAGCGGCAGGGGCAGGGGCAGCGTCCCGTCGGCGTCGGCGGTGTCGGCGGCGCCGTCGTCCGCGGTGCCGGTGCCGGTGCCGGTACCGGACGGCGACGACACCGCCGACTTCGCCGAGGACCTCGGCAACCTGCTGGCCATGCTCAGCCTGCTGGTCTTCGGCGCCGTGCTGCTCGGCCCAGCCCTGGAACACCTCGGGTGGGGCATCGTCGGCTACGCCGTGCTCAGCCTCACCGTGGTCCGCATGGTCCCGGTCGCCCTCTCCCTGGTGGGCACCGGGCTGAAGCTGCCCACCGTGGCCTACATCGGCTGGTTCGGCCCGCGCGGGCTCGCGTCGATCGTGCTCGGGCTGCTGGTCGCGGAGCAGCAGGTCCCCGGGGTCGTGCTGGTCGGCCGGGTGGTCGCGGTCACCGTCGGCCTCAGCGTGCTCCTGCACGGGGTGTCCGCGATGGCGTTCTCGGACCGCTACGGCCGCTGGTACGAACGCGCCGCCGCGCGAGACCAGGGCCTGCGGGAGAGCATCGGCACCTCGCACGCGATCCGGCGCCGCAGGCTCGACGTGACCGGCCCACCGGGGGAGTGAGACCACGGCCCGGCAGCCCGGCAGCCCGGCGGACCGGCAGCCCGTCCACCGGACGGCCGCCTCGTCCTGCCGTTCTGCCGCCCTGCCGACAGGTCGCGCCGTCCCGGGCCGGACCGGCCCGGGAAGCAGGGACCGTACGGCCCTGTCCGCAGGCTCCCCGGCCGACGGACAGTGAAGGCGGGACCGCCGTCGGATGCCGCCGCCGCGCCGCCCCGGGCCGGGGACGCCACCGGGCGGGCCCCGGAACACCCGCGCCTTTCGCGTCGCGTCGAAGGAGGCCACGATGACCGGCACACCGAGCACCGTCGCCGACGTCATGACCCACGCCGTGGTGGCCGTCGGCCGGGACGCCGACTTCCGCGACATCGCCGACACCCTGCGGCGCTGGCGGATCAGCGCCGTCCCCGTGCTGACCGGCGACGGCCGGGTGGTCGGGGTGGTCTCCGAGGCCGACCTGCTGGTCGCCCGGGACCGCGACGGCGAGCGCGCCGACGCCCTGACGGCCGGGCGGATGATGTCCGTGCCGGCCGTCACCGTGCACCCCGGCAGCCCGCTCAACGAGGCCGCCAGGGCGATGGCCCGCGGCCACCTCAAACGGCTCCCGGTGGTCGACGGGCAGCACTACCTGGTCGGCATCGTCAGCCGCGGCGACCTGCTGAAGGTCTACCCCGGGGACGACCGCGAACTCGCCGACCGGGTCCGCTTCGAACTGGCCGCCGCCCTCGGCCCGCGCGCCGCCGTGGACACCGGCGTCCGCTCCGAGAACGGCCGGATCACCCTGACCGGCGCACCGCCGGGCACCCTGTCCGCACCGCTCCTGGAACGCCTGGTGCGCGCCGTACCCGGCGTGGTCGGCGTCGAACTGCGCCTCGCGGCGCCGGCCTGACGGGCCCGACCGGGCGGGGCGACGGCGGCCCCGCACGCGCCCGGCCGCCGTCGCACCGCACGTCCGGCGCGGTGCGCCCGGCGGCGTCGACGAGCAGAATCGGTGGTGTCACCGTCCGTTCGGCCCACGGAGGAGGAGGCCATGGACACGCCCCGGCCCGTACGCGTCTTCCTGCTGGACGACCACGAGGTGGTGCGGCGCGGCGTGCGCGACCTCCTGGAGGCCGAACCGGACATCGAGGTCGTCGGTGAGGCGGGCACGTGCGCCCAGGCCCTCGCCCGGGTGCCGGCGCTGCGCCCCGACGTCGCCGTGCTCGACGTACGGCTCCCGGACGGCGACGGCGTGAACGTCTGCCGGGAGCTGCGCGACCGGGAGCCCGGGCTGGTCTGCCTGATGCTGACGTCCTTCGACGACGACGACGCCCTGCTCGACGCGATCATGGCCGGCGCGGCCGGGTACGTCCTCAAGGAGGTCAAGGGCGCCGACGTGGTCAGCGCGGTCCGTACGGTCGCCTCCGGCCAGTCCATGCTCGACCCGGCCACCACCCGCAGGCTCATGGAGAACCTGCGCCACCACGAGGAGAGCGACGCCGACGCGGCGCTCGCCGGCCTCACCCCGCGCGAACGGGAGATCCTCGCCCTGGTGGGGGAGGGCAAGACGAATCGCCAGATCGGCCAGGAGCTCTACCTCGCCGAGAAGACGGTGAAGAACCACGTCTCCCGGCTGCTCGCCAAACTGGGCGTCGAACGCCGCCTCCAGGCCGCGGTCCTCGCCGCCCACGCGGACCCCGACCAGCAGCACCACCGCCCGTCCTGAGCACCCGTGGGAAGCGGCCGGGCCCGAGCGGGCCCGCAGGTAGTGCCGAACGGCCCAAGCGGTACCCGGGCCGCCGGCCGCACGGTGGAGGTGGGCGAACTCCCGCCACGGCCGAGGAGACGGCGATGATGTACTGGAACGACGGCGGCATGAACGGCTGGGGCCTCGGCCTGATGACCGTGAGCATGCTGCTCTTCTGGGCGCTCGTGGTCTTCGGCGGGATCGCCCTCGTCCGGTACCTGGGCCGGACGGCCCCGCACGGCCCGGCAGCCCCCGCGCCGCCCGCGGCACCGCCGCAGCGGCCCACCCCGGAACGGGTGCTCGCCGAACGCCTCGCCCGCGGCGAGATCGACCCCGACGAGTACCGCGCCCGGCTGGACACCCTGCGCGGCGGCGATCCGCCCGCCGTCGGCTGACCGCGGCGGACCACGCACCCTGGAGGCGGCCATGCCCACCCTCGCCCTCGACGCCTCCGCGCTGGAGAAGCTCGTCTCCGCGGCGGTCGCGGCACCCTCGATCCACAACAGCCAGCCCTGGCGCTTCCGGCTCCAGCCGGACACCTCGACCGTGGAGGTCCGCGCCGACCGCAGCCGCGCCGTCCCGGCCGCCGACCCGCAGGGCCGGGCGCTGCACATCTCCGTCGGCGCGGCCGTCCTCAACCTGCGCGTCGCCGCCCGTCACCTCGGCTGGGCCCCCGAGGTGCGCCTGCTGCCCGACCCGTCCGAACCCGACCTGTTCGCCGCCGTCCGGCTCGACGCCCCGGCGGGTGCGCCGGCCCCGGGCACCGAGCAGCTGTACGCGGCGATCTGGCGCCGCCACTCCATCCGCACCCCGTTCACCGGCGAGCCGGTCCCGCCGGCCGTCCTCGACGAACTGGCCACGGCCGCCCGCTCCGAGGACGCCCTGCTCCACCTGCCCGACCACCAGGAGACCGCCCGGCTGCTGCACCTCACGGCCGAGGCCGAGCGCCGCAACACCACCGACGAGGCGCAGCGCACCGAGAGCCGCAACTGGATCCGCACCGGCCGGACCCCGCCGTACGGCATCCCGGTCGACGCGCTCGGCCCGCAGGACTCCTCCGGGCACCTGCCGATGCGCGACTTCGCCGCGCTCCACGCCGCCGAGCACCGGGCCCCCGCATCCTTCGAGGCGGAGCCGCGCCTGGCCGTCCTCGCCACCGGGCACGACACCCCGCAGGACTGGCTGCGCGCCGGCCTCGCCCTGGAACACGTGCTGCTCGCCGCGACCGTCCACGGCGTCCGGGCGTCCCTGCTGCACCAGGCCATGGAGTGGCCCTACCTGCGGTGGGAGGCCCGGGACCCACACCGGGGCCCCGGCTACGTCCAGATCCTGATCCGTCTCGGCTACGGCCCCGAAGGCGCCCCGACACCCCGCCTGGCCCCCGGCGACGTCCTGGACCGTCCCGGTCGGTAGGCGGCCGGCGGGCCGTCGCCCGGCCGGTAGTCCCTCCGTCAGGTCGGGGCCGGGTCGTGCGCGGCTGATCCGAGCGCCGCGGCGGAGTGGGAACGCCGTCGCGAACCGTCGGTCTCTCAGCCGGTTTCTCGGTCGGTTTCTCAGTCGGCGGGCAGGGGGACCCGCCAGTGCAGTTCCGTGCCGCCCTCGGGGCGGGTGCGGGCGGTGAAGGCGCCGCCCAGGGCGGTGGCCCGATCGGCGAGGTTGGCGAGGCCGCTGCGGCGGCCGCCCCCGGGGAGGCCCACCCCGTCGTCGGTGACCGTCACGGCCAGCTCGTCACCGGCGGCCACGGTGACCTTCACCGTTGCGGCCCCGGCGTGGCGGGCGGCGTTGGACAGGGCCTCCTCCAGGACGGCCACCGCCGCGTCCGCGACCTCGGCGGGCACGGTGACGTCGAGCAGCCCGGTCATCCGCAGGGTCGGGGCGAAGCCGAGGGAACGGGCGGCGCGGTCCACGACCTCGACGACGCGGGCCCGCAGGCCGGACGCGGCCGGCCCCCGCTCGCGCAGGCGCAGGCCGAAGATGGTGGCGCGGATGGTCTTGGCGGTCTCGTCCAGGTCGTCGATGGCCCGCAGCACCCGGTCGGTCGCCTCGGGGTGCTCGATGAAGCGGGTCGCGCCCTGCAGGGTCATCCCGGTCGCGAAGAGCCGCTGGATGGCGAGGTCGTGCAGGTCGCGGGCGATCCGGTCGCGCTCCTGCAGCAGCGCGAACCGCTCCGAGTCCCGGCGCCGCTCGGCGAGTTCCATCGCCACCGCGGCCTGCCCCGCGAAGCCGAGCAGCGGCCCGGACTCGTCCTCCTCGAACAGCGGCGCGCCGGAGGCCCGGGCCAGCAGCAGCACGCCGCGGATGCCGCGATCGGCCGTGCCGACGGGCACCGCGACCGCCGGGCCCAGGCCCTTCCAGCGCGGCGGCCCGGCGGTGATCCTCGGGTCCTTCTGGACATCGGGGCTCACCACGAGCCCGCCGGTGCGGAAGGCCGCGCCCATGAACGAGCCCTCGACCGGCAGCACCAGGCCGCGGTGCGCGTCCTCGCCCAGCCCGACGGCGATGCGCACCTCCAGCTCCGTGGTGTCCGGCAGCGGCAGGGCGACGACGGCGAGGTCCGCGCCGGCGATCTCGGAGGCGCGGGCGAGCAGCAGGTCCAGCACCTCCTGCTCCGCGCTGCCCGACAGCAGGCTGCTGGTCACCTCGGCACTCGCCTCCAGCCAGCGCTGCCGCTGCCGGGCCCGGGCGTAGAGCCGGGCGTTGTCGATGGCCACCCCGGCGGCGACGGCGAGGGTGGCGAGGACGGACTCGTCCTCGGCGTCGAACTCCCCGCCGCCGCGCTTCTCGGTCAGGTAGAGGTTGCCGAACACCCTGTCCCGGATCCGGATCGGCACCCCCAGGAAGCTGCGCATCGGCGGATGGTTGGCCGGGAACCCGTAGGAGGCCGCGTGGTCGGAGAGCCGGCTGAGCCGCAGCGGCTCGGGGTGGCGGATCAGCTCGCCGAGGATGCCGTGCCCGGACGGCAGGTCGCCGATCAGCTTGACCCGGTCGTCGGTGACCCCGACCGGGATGAACTGCGACAGCCGCTGGTCCTCGCCGATCACGCCGAGCGCGCCGTACTCGGCGTCCACCAGGGTGACCGCCGCCTCCACGATGTGCTGCAGGGCCTGGGTCAGTTCCAGGTCCCGCCCGACCGCCAGCACCGCCTCCAGCAGGCTGTGCACCCGGTCGCGGGTGCCGCGGGCGGCGTCCAGCCGGGCCTGGAGCTCGTCCAGGAGTTCGTCCAGCCGAAGCTTCGGCACGGGCGCGCCCGGCTCCGAGGCGCTGGTGTCCGACGCGCTGGTGTCCGAGGCGCCCGGCTCCGACGTACTGGTGTCCGAGGCGCTGGTGTCCGAGGCGCCCGGCTCCGACGTGCTGGTCTCCGACGCGCTGCCCAAGGCGTCCTCCCTGGCTCGCCCCCGATGGCCCACTGCGACCAGACTAGGCGTGATCTCCCCCGGCAGCCGGGAGCGAAGGGGGCCGAACGGCCCGCCGGGAGCACCCCACCGGGCCCCTGGTGACGGGCGCGGCCGCGGACAAGGCTGGAGAGCACCGGCGGTGTGAGCGGGACCGCCCCGGCCCCGCCGTCCGCCCGCCCGCCGAGAGGAGCGACCGCGGCATGAAAGCGCTCATCTACCACGGACCCGGCCGCCGCACCTGGGGCGACGTCCCCGACCCCGTCGTCCGCGACCCCGAGGACGCCGTCGTCCGGGTGGACGCGGTCACCATCTGCGGCACCGACCTGCACATCCTCAAGGGGGATGTCCCCGAGGTCGCCGCCGGCCGCGTCCTCGGCCACGAGGCCGTCGGCACCGTCACCGACACCGGACCGGGCGTGCGCGCCGTCGCGGCCGGCGACCGCGTCCTCGTCTCCTGCATCTCCGCGTGCGGCCGCTGCGCCTACTGCCGCGCCGCGAGCTACGGCCAGTGCACCGGAGGTGGCGGCTGGATCCTCGGCCACCTCGTCGACGGCTGCCAGGCCGAGTACGTCCGCACCCCCTTCGCGGACACCTCCCTGCACCAGCTGCCCGACGCCGTCCGGGACGAGGACGCCCTGCTGTTCGCCGACATCCTGCCCACCGCCTTCGAGGTCGGCGTCCGCAACGGCCGGGTCGGGCCGGGCGACACCGTCGCGATCGTCGGCGCCGGGCCGATCGGCCTCGCCGCGATCCTCACCGCCCGGCTCTTCAGCCCCTCCCGCGTCATCGTGATCGACCTCGCGCGGAGCCGCCTCGACGCCGCCGCGCGCCTCGGCGCCGACACCACGCTCACCGTGGCCGACGCCACCCCGGAGGCCGTCCGGGCGCTCAGCCGGGACGGCCTCGGGGTCGACGTCGCGATCGAGGCGGTCGGCGTCCCCGAGTCCTTCGAACTCTGCACCCGACTGGTGCGCCCCGGCGGCCGGGTGGCCAACGTGGGCGTCCACGGCAGGCCCGCGGTACTCCACCTGGAGGACCTGTGGATCCGGGACGTCACCGTCACCACCGGCCTGGTCGACACCGACAGCACCCCGTTGCTGCTCGACCTGCTCGCCGTCGGCAGGCTGGACGTCGGCGGACTGGTCACGCACCGCTTCGGGCTGAGCGAGATGCAGGACGCCTACGCCGTCTTCGCCGACGCGGCCGGTGTCGGGGCGCTCAAGGTCGCGCTCTTCCGGACGTGACCCGGCCCCGAACGCCCCGGCCCGTCAGGCCACGTCGACGGTGAGCGCCGCCGTGTGGACCTTGCCGTCGGTCTGGAACTGCAGGAACGCCCGCCAGTGCCCGGCTTCGCCGAGCAGCGCGTAGAAGGTCAGGGCCGGCCCGCCGTGGTCGCCCCGGACGGGGGTGAAAGGGTGGAGGTGGGCCAGCGCCCGGTCGCCCTCGTGGACGATGCTGAGGTGGGCGTAGCTGTCGAGGTACGGCTGGAGGTCGGTCACCGGCAGGCCGTCCTTGCTGATCGTGACGGTGAGCGGGGCGGGCGTCCCGGCCGTGAGCTGCCCCTGGACGGCGACGGTGTAGCCGTCGACGGTGGTGGTGCCGGTCGGGGCGGGCAGCGGCTGGGCATCGGCCCGGCCGGGCACGGTCACGGTGCGGCTGAGGACCGTTTCCCGGCCCTTTCCGGGACCGGTGTTCGGTGTGAACGCGGCGTACAGGCGCCAGTCGCCCGGTTCGAGGGCGGTGAGGCCGGCAGCCCAGGTGCCGTCGGCGGCCATCGTGGGGTGCAGGTGCTGGTACCCGGTGAGGTCGGAGCGGATCGCGTAGAAGTGCAGTTGCTTGGTCTGGACTTCGGCGAAGTCGGTGACCGGGCGGCCGTCCGGGCCGGTGATGGTGAACGGGTAGGAGACGGCCTGGGCGGCGGGCAGGGTGCCGGTCGTGGAGTCGAAGCGGTAGCCGTCGCGTTCGGTGGCGAGGCCCTCTCCGGTCGCGTCGGCCGGCATGCCGGCCATGCCGGGCGTCCCTGCCATTCCCGGCATCCCCGGCATCCCTGGCATCGCTGCCATTCCCGGCATCCCGGAGGATGCCGCACCGGGCGCCGTCGCCGTCACGCCGTGCTCCGTGCCGGGCGGGCCGGCATGGTCCGCGTGCGGTGACGACCCGCGCGCGGGCAGGGTGAGCAGAGCGATCGAAGCGACCGCCAGGACGAGCGAACAGGCGTAGAGGATGCGGTGCCCCGCCCAGCGCTTGGTCGCGGGGGGAGCCCCCTGCTCGGCGGACGCCGACTTCTCGTGCTCGCTGCCGGTGCTCATCCTCGCCCGTTCTCCTCTCGGCCCGCCGGTCGGGCCGCGCTGTTCAGGAGATCCGGGCGGTGGCCGGCGATAACGGAAAGTCGCGGGCGACGGGGGCGGGGGGGGGCGCGCCGGCCGCCCCCCCCCCCCCCCGACGGACAGGG
>NZ_JBEZIQ010000013.1:0-190482 GCF_040651155.1 Kitasatospora sp. NPDC048545 | reverse complement strand
TTGCCGAGCCCGACCTCCGTCAGCACCTCCTCCACCCGACCGAGCGGGATCCGGTTGCTGCGGGCCAGCGCCGACAGATGCGCCCGGGCGCTGCGCCCGCCGTGCACGTCGCCCGCGTCCAGCAGGGCGCCGACGTGGCGCAGGCCGCGCGGGCGGCCCGCGAAGGGCACGCCGTCCACGGTGACGGTGCCCGCGGTGGGGGCGTTGAGGCCCAGGATCATCCGCAGGGTGGTGGACTTGCCGGCGCCGTTGGGGCCGAGGAAGCCGGTGACGGTGCCCGGCCGGACGGTGAAGGTGAGGCGGTCGACGGCCGTGGTGGCGCCGTACCGCTTGGTCAGTCGCTCGATCTCGATCACGGGGACAACGCTGCCGGTCGGAGGCCCGCCCCGGCATCGGGCGCCGGGCCACAACACGGCCCGTGGCACTGGCCCCGGGGATTACGCCCGCGGGCCGATGTGCCCCCGTGCGGGCCGCCGCTACCATCGCGTCATGATCATCGAAGGTCGTCGGCCGCTGCTGAAGCGCCTCCCCGCCGGGGTGTGGGTGGGGGCGCTCTGGACGGCCCTGGTCGTGTTCCGCTTCTTCACGCGCGAACACGAACTGCGCCACCTGTTCGACTACCAGGGCAACCCGGAGGACATGCCGCTGGTGGTCAGCGCGGTCGTCACCACCCTGGTCGCGTCCCTGCTGGTCCGGCTGCCGCTGGTGGCCGTCGCGGTGGCCCTGGCGGGCAGCATCTTCGCGCTGGGGATGTGGCAAGTCCCGGAGACCACCGGGCTGCAGTTCCTGATCGCCGACGGGGTGGTCGGCTACTGCGCGGCCACCCGGTCCCGCCGCGTCTCGCTGAGCGCCCTGGGGCTGCCGCTCGCCACGCTTGCCGCACTGTTCCTGTGGGGCGTCGCCGACGACTTCCCCGTCAACCCGTTCGCCTACGCGGGCTTCGCCGCCACCGTGCTGATCGCCTGGCTGGTCGGCAACACCGTGCACCAGGGGCGCGCCCACACCGAGGCCCTGCGCGGCCGCGCCACCGAGCAGGCCGTGACCGCCGAACGGCTGCGGATCGCGCGCGAGTTGCACGACATGGTCGCGCACAACATCGGCATCATCGCGATCCAGGCCGGCATGGGCAGCCGGGTCATGGACACCCAGCCCGCCGAGACCCGCAACGCGCTGAACGCCATCGAGGCGACCAGCCGGGAGACCCTGGCCGGCCTGCGCCGGATGCTCGGCGCCCTGCGGGCCGGCGAGCAGGAGTCCGCCCCGCTCGAAGTCGCTCCGGGGCTGGCCGAGTTGGACCGGCTGGTGGAGCGGAGCGCGGGTGCCGGCGTCCGGGTCGCGCTGACCCGCGACGGCGAGCCGCGCGCACTGCCCGCCGACGTCGACCTCGCGGCCTTCCGGATCGTCCAGGAGGCGGTGACCAACGTGGTCAAGCACTCCGGCACCCGGGACTGCCACGTCACCGTCGACTACCGGCCGGAGGAACTCGCCGTCGCCGTCGTCGACCTGGGCGCCGGACCGGCGACGGCCGGCCCCGGGACCGGCTACGGCATCGCCGGCATGCGCGAGCGGGTCGCCCTGCTGCGGGGCGAGTTCAGCGCCGGCCCGCGCCCCGAAGGCGGCTTCCGGGTCGCCGCCCGACTGCCGATCCCCGTGGAGGTGGGACCGTGATCCGTGTCGTTCTGGTGGACGACCAGCCGCTCATCCGCACCGGCCTGCGCGTGCTCATCGCCGACGCCCCGGACCTGGAGGTGGTCGGCGAGGCCGGCGACGGCGCCGAGGCCGTCGAACTGGTCGCCCGGCTGCGCCCCGACGTCGCCGTGATGGACATCCGGATGCCCGGCGTGGACGGCATCGAGGCCACCCGCCGGATCACCGCCGACCCGGACCTGCCCACCCACGTCCTCGTCCTCACCACCTTCGACGACGACGACTACGTGTACGGCGCGCTGCGGGCCGGTGCGAGCGGCTTCCTGGTCAAGGACCTCGCCCTGGAGACCATCCTGGACGGCGTCCGGGTCGTCGCCGCCGGGGACGCGCTGATCGCCCCCGGCATCACCCGCCGCCTGATCGGCGAGTTCGCTGCCCGACCGGACGCCGCCGCCGCGGACCGGCCCCGGCGGGCCGTCGTCGGCGGCGTCACCGAGCGCGAGCGCGAGGTGCTCACCCTGGTCGGCCGCGGCCTGTCCAACACCGAGATCGCCGAGGAGCTCACCATCAGCGTGGCCACCGCCAAGGCCCACGTCGCCCGGCTCTTCACCAAGCTCGCCGCCCGCGACCGCGTCCACCTGGTCATCCAGGCCTACGAGTTCGGACTCGTCAGCCCGTAGGGACCGGGCGTTCGCGAAGCACCGGGGCGGGCCCGCACGGCCACCCGGCCCGCCCGGGTGGACCGCGGATCCGCTGCCGCTACGAACCCGCGACCTCGCCGATCGAGGTGATCCGTCCGTGCGGGTCCAGCGCCACGTCGTACGCGTTGCCGTGGCACCCGTAGGGATCCGCCGGGTCCCGTTCCGCCAGGCAGTCGTTGAGGTGGACGACCAGGTCCTCCAGCGGCACGGGCCGGGCCGGGTCGCCGTGCGACCGGTCGACCAGGGTGGCCGTGACGCCGTCCGCCGAGAAGCCGTAGTGGACGGCGCTGCCGGTGGCCGTGTAGCGGGCGGGGCCACAACTGTGGCGGGCGGGGCGGGCGGTGAGTTCGGCGGTGCTCGCGGAGACGACGACGAGGACCTCGTGGCCCGGGAGTTCGGCGGGTGCCGTGCAGGCGGTGGAGGCGGCGGCGGAGGGGGCGTCGGCGGTGGCCGACGGGTCCTCGGCGGGTGCGTAGGCCTCCTCCCCGTCCTCCCCCTCCACCCCGTACTCCTCGTCGTCGAGGAGGTAGTCCTCGTCGAGGAAGTCGTCCGCGGCCTCGTCGGCGACGGCGGCGGCGGAGGCGGCGGCCACCGTGGGGCGGGACTCGGCGGGGGTGCAGCCGGTGACGACGGCTGCTGTGCCGCAGGCGAGCAGGGCTACGGCGAGGAGGTTGCGGGGCACGGCCATGGCACAAGTCTCCCCGGGCGGCGGCGGTTGTCGGTACATAGGTCATACGACAACTACCGAGAGTAGGTTCCCTCCCCCGCCGGACGTGCGGGTCCGGCGGGGGAGGAAGTCTTCGAGGCGGCGTCAGGCCGCCACCGTCCGCGGCCGCTCGTACGCCTTGCGCAGCCGCGTCTGCGCCTCCGCACCCGCCCGCAGGTGGTCGAGTCCGAGCAGGGCCGCGCCCAGGATCGGCGGCGCGACGACGACCCGGGGCTCGGCCAGCGGCGCGGCCCGCGCGAGACGGTCCTTCAGGTTGTCCAGCAGCAGCGGCTGTTCGGAGGCGAGCACGCCGCCGCCGAGCACGACCGGCGTCGGGGAGTCCAGCAGGCCCAGGCGCCTCAGCGCGACCACGGCGAGCCGGACGATCTCGTCGGCCTGGCGGTCGACCAGCTCCAGGGCGACGGCGTCCCCGCCCTCCGCGACCGCGAACAGCACCCGGGCGATCTCGTGCAGCCGCTCGACCGGCAGGTGCCCGAGGTGGACGGCCTCGGCGACGGCGCCCGCACTGGCCAGGCCGAAGTGCCGGGCGATGGCGGGGGCGAGCGCGGTGGGCCCGCCGCGGCCGTCCTCCGCCCGTACGGCGTGCCACATGCTGGTGATGGCGAGGCCGGAGCCGCCGCCCCAGTCGCCGGTGAGTTCGCCGAGGGCGGGGAAGCGGGCGGTGCGCCCGTCCGGCACCAGGCCGACGCAGTTGATCCCGGCGCCGCAGACGACCGCGACGCCGCGCGGGCCGTCGGTGCCGGCCCGCAGCAGGCCGAAGGTGTCGTTGGCGACGGTGTTGCTGACGCCCCAGGGGTGGGATTCGAGGGCGTCGTGCAGGGCCCGCTCCTCGACCGGCAGGTCGGCGTTGGCGAGGCAGGCGCTGACGTGGCTGGTGAGCACGCCGTTCCAGGCCGGGTGCCCGGCCTGGGCGGCGGCCTGCCGGACGAGCGGTGCGAGGCCGGCGACGGCTGCGGCGCCGCCGATCTTCTGGGGTGCGAAGCCGCCGCCGCGGGCGGTGCCGAGGACGGTTCCGTCGACGCCGATCAGGGCGACGTCGGTCTTGGAGTTCCCCGCGTCGATGGCGAGTACGCCGGGCAGGAGCGGTTCGGGCTGGTGGGTCATCGGGTCCCCGCGGCTCGTACGTGGCCCGGCCGGGAAGTCGTCGGCCGGGGGTGCCCGGCCGGGTGGTCGTCGGCCAGGGGTGGACGGTCTCCTCGCGGTGGCCGGCTCGCGCCCCGAGGGGGTCGCGGGCGGGCCACCACGGGCCGGGTCAGGCCCAGACGAGGTGCTCGCGGTTGTGGGCGAGCAGCCGGTCCGTGAGCCGGTCGGCGAGTTCGATCTGGCCGACCAGCGGGTGGGCGAGCAGTGCGTCGAAGACCCGGTCGCGCCCGCCGTGCAGGGCGGCGTCGAGGGCGAGGTGCTCGTACGCGGTGACGGCGGCGACGAGGCCGGCGTACAGCGGTTCCAGCGGGCGCTGCGGCAGCGGGCGCACGCCGGCCGCGTCGACCTCGGCGGGCACCTCGATGACGGCGTCGTCCGGCAGGAACGGCAGGACGCCGTCGTTGCGGGTGTTGACCACCTGGACGGAGGTCCCGCCGCCGGTCCCGAGCAGGGCGGCGATCAGCTGGACGGCGGCCTCGGAGTAGAAGGCGCCGCCGCGCTCGCCGAGCAGTTCGGGCTTGGTGTCCAGGGCCGGGTCGGCGTACATCTCCAGCAGCTGCCGCTCGATCTCGGCGACCCGGGCGGCCCGCGAGCCCTGCTCCTTGAGCTCGGCGACGACCGCGTCGTGCTGGTAGAAGTACCGCAGGTAGTAGGACGGCACGACGCCGAGCCGTTCGATGACGGGCAGCGGCAGGTGCAGGTCGTCCGCGATGTCCTTGCCGAAGTCCCGCAGCAGTTCGGGGAGCACCTCCCGTCCGCCGGAGGCGCCCGGGCCGTCCAGCAGGGTCACCCCGCGCTCCCAGGTGAGGTGGTTGAGCCCGACGTGGTCGAGCCTGACCAGCTCCGGGGCCACCCCGAGGTGCGCGGCGAACTTGCGCTGGAAGCCGATCGCGACGTTGCACAGCCCGACGGCCTTGTGGCCCGCGGTCTGCAGCGCCCGGGTGACGATGCCGACCGGGTTGGTGAAGTCGACGATCCAGGCGTCCGGGTTGGCCCGGCGCACCTGCTCGGCGATGTCCAGCACCACCGGGACGGTGCGCAGCGCCTTGGCGAGCCCGCCGGCGCCGGTGGTCTCCTGTCCGACGCAGCCGCACTCCAGCGGCCAGGTCTCGTCCTGGTCGCGGGCCGCCTGCCCGCCGACGCGCAGCTGCAGCAGCACGGCGTCGGCGTCCGCGACGCCCGCCGCCAGGTCGGTGGTCACGGAGACCGCGGCGGAGTGGCCCTGCTTGGCGAAGATCCGCCGGGCGAGCCCGCCGATCAGCTCCAGCCGCTCGGCGGCCGGGTCGATCAGCACCAGCTCGCCGACCGGCAGGCTGTCGCGCAGCCGGGCGAAGCCGTCGATCAGTTCCGGGGTGTACGTCGAACCACCGCCGACGATGGCCAGCTTGAGCGCGGTGGCGCCGGACGTCTTCGGTGCGGACATCAGCCCTTGACCCCTGTCAGTGTCACGCCTTCGATGAAGGCCTTCTGAGCGAAGAAGAAGAGGATGATCACCGGTGCCATCACCAGCAGGGTGGCGGCCATGGTGAGGTTCCAGTTGGTGTGGTGGGCGGCCTTGAAGGACTCCAGCCCGTACGACAGGGTCCAGGCCTCGCGGTTGTTGCTGGCGTAGATCTGCGGGCCGAAGTAGTCGTTCCAGCAGTAGAAGAACTGGAACAGCGCGACCGCGGCGATGGCCGGCCTGGCCATCGGCAGGACCACCCGCAGCAGGGTGCGCAGGTCGCCGCAGCCGTCGATCCGGGCGGCCTCGATGTACTCCTTGGGGATGGTCATCAGGAACTGGCGCAGCAGGAAGATGGAGAACGCGTCGCCGAACGCCATCGGGATGATCAGCGGCCAGAGCGAGCCGCTCAGACCCATCTGCTTCGACCAGAACAGGTACATCGGGATGACGGTGACCTGCGGCGGCAGCATCATCATCGCGATGACCGCCATCAGTGCCAGGTTGCGGCCCCGGAAGCGGAACTTGGCGAGCGCGTAGGCGACCGGGAGGCTGGAGACGACGGTCAACAGGGTGCCGGCGCCCGCGTACAGCAGGGTGTTGCGCCACCAGGTGAGGAAGCCGGGGGTGTTCCAGACCTTGCCGTAGTTGCCCCATTCCCAGTGGGTGGGCCAGTAGTCGGTGGTGAGCGCCTGCTGGTCGTCCATCAGCGAGGTGAGCAGGACGAACACGAAGGGCAGCAGGAAGAACAGCGCGGCGGCGACGGCCAGGGAGTGGACGGCCACCCAGTCGAGCAGTGCGCGGCGCCGGGCGGCCCGGGCGGCGGGGCTGCCGGGGCGGGCGGCGGGACGGGTGGCGCCGGTCGGGGCCGGCGCCTCGGTGAGCGTGTTGCTGGGAGTCATGGTCAGGTCCTCACTGGCCCGCTAGTCGTCGTTCGCCATGAAGCCGGACTTGCGGCGGAGCAGGATCGAGGTGACGGCCATCGAGATGGCGAACAGCACCAGGGCGACCACGCACGCCGCGCCGTAGTTGAAGCGTTGGAAGCCCAGGTTGTAGACCATCTGCGGCAGGGTCCACGTGGAGCCGCCCGGGTAGCCCGGTTCGAACTGCTGGCCGGAGTTGCCGGCGATGCCGCTGGCGACCTTCCCGGCGACGATCGCCTGGGTGTAGTACTGCATGGTCTGGATCACCCCGGTGACCACCGCGAACATGATGATCGGCGAGATGTTGGGCAGCGTGACGTACCGGAACCGCTGGAACGGGCCGGCACCGTCCAGCTCGGCCGCCTCGTACTGCTCCCTGGGGACGTCCAGCAGCGAGGCCATGAAGATGACCATCAGGTCGCCGACGCCCCACATGGCGAGCAGGGTGAGTGCGGGCTTGGACCAGTCCGGGTCGGCGAACCAGCCGGGCTGCGGCAGACCGATCTCGCCCAGCAGGTGGTTGACCGGGCCGGTGCCGGGGTTGAACAGGAAGGCGAAGGCGACGGTCGCGGCCACCGGCGGGGCCAGGTACGGCAGGTAGAACACGGTGCGGAAGAAGCCGGCGCCGGTCTTGACCCTGGTGATGAGCATCCCCACGCCGAGGCCGAAGGCGACCCGCAGGCTCACCATGACGACGACCAGCCACAGGGTGTTGCGCAGGCCCTGCCAGAACGTCGGCAGCTGGTCGAAGACGTAGTCCCAGTTCTTCAGTCCGTTGAAGCTGGGCTGGCCGAAGCCGTTGTACGAGGTGAAGGAGAAGTAGGCGGTGGAGACCAGCGGGTAGACGAAGAAGACGCCGAACCCGACCAGCCAGGGGGAGAGGAAGGCGAGGGTGCGGGCCGCCTCCCGGCGGCGCTTCCGGCGCAGCAGGTACTGCGTGGAGGGCGCCGCCGGGCCGGACGGTCCGGCGCCGGCCTTGCCGCCGTTCCTCTTCCGGGTGCCGAACGCGAGTGACATGGGAGCTCCGTGGGCCGTTCGCGGCGCTTACTTGGCCTGGGCGATGTCGGTGTCGATCTGCTTGGCCGTGGCGGTCAGACCGGCCTGGAGGTCGGTCTGCTTGCCGGACTCGTAGTCGTAGCCCAGGTTCTGCAGGGAGACGATGTAGCCGCTGCCGTTGACGGCCGGCGGGGTGGTGCCGGAGTGGGCGTTCTTGGCGATGTCCAGGAAGGTCTTGAGGTTGTCGTCGCTGACCAGCTTCGGCGAGTCGAGCGCGGCGAAGGTGCTGGGCACGTTGTGGATCGCGTTGGCGAAGCTGACGACCGCGTCGGTGTCGGTGGTCAGGTACTTGACGAACTCCCAGGCGGCGGCCTGCTTCTTGCTGGTGCTGGCGATGCCGACGATGGTGCCGGTCTGGTAGCCGCGCCCGTAGGTGTCGGCCTGGTCGTCCGGGACGGGGAACGCGGCGGTGGCCCACTCGAAGCCGGGCTTGTTCTCGGCGAGCGAGGCGGTGCGCCACTCGCCGTCGAGGGCCATCGCGAGCTGGCCGGTGTGGAAGGGGTTCTTGGCGCTGAACTCCTCACCGAAGGTCGAACGGTACTTCTCCAGCTTGGTGTAGCCGCCGAGCTGGTCGACCATGCCCTTCTGCCACTTGAGCATCGCGGCGACCTTCGGGTCGGCGGCGATGTTCGACTTGCCGTCGGCGCCGAAGTAGGTGGCGCCGTACTGGCCGAGGTAGTGCTCGGTGGTGGACTCGTAGCCGTGGTAGAGCGGCATGAAGCCGAGCTGCTTGTACGAGTCGCCGTCGGGGACGGTCAGCAGGGCGGCGTCCGCGGCGAACTCGCTGAAGGTCTTGGGCGGGTGGGCGATGCCCGCGGCGGCGAAGGCCGTCTTGTTGTAGTACAGACCGTACGCGTCGCCGAGCAGCGGCAGCGAGCACTGGTTGCCCTGGAACTGGGTGTAGTTGAGCATCGCGGCCGGGAAGGTCTTGGCCGCGTCGATGCCGCTCTGCTGCAGCAGGGGCTTGAGGTCGACGAAGGCCTTGGTCGAGCAGAACATGCCGACGTTGTTGGTGGTGAAGGAGGAGACCACGTCGGGCGCGTCGTTCCCGCCGGCCCGCAGGGCCTGGTTGACCTTGTCGTCCGGGATGTTGCCGACGGCCTTGACGTGGATGTTGGGGTGGGCCTTCTCGAAGGCGGCGATGTTGTCGTCGATCGCCTTGGTCTCGTTGTCCTGGCTCCAGCCGTGCCAGAAGGTGATGGTGACGTCCTTGCCGCTGGCCGAGTCGTCGTTGCCGCCCGAGTCGCTGGAACCGGTGCAGGCGGTGGCGAGCAGGGCGAGGACGGCGCTGCCGGCGACGGCGACCATCGTGCGGCGGCCTCGGCGGGAGGTGGTGGCGTGCACTTCGAGGTCCTCCTGGGAGTGCGCGGGCAGGCGTCGTTGCCTCGGTTCCCGCGTTCGGGGGTTGGGGAGAGGTGGGCGCAGGGGAGCGTCGGTGGGTGGGAGCGGCGGGGGCGGCCGCGGGCGGGAACGTCGGTGGGCGGCGGCTGTGGGTGGGGCGGTGGGTGGCGTCAGTGGGTGGAGAAGACCGCCTCGCGAGCGTCCGACAGGGCGCGCTGCAGGGCGCCGAGCAGCACCGGCGAGTCGGGCAGGGCGCTGCTGCGCACCTCGGGCCGGGCGATGGAGAGCTTGGCGAGTTCGTCCTCGACGAGCGCGCGCAGGCGTTCGCCGCCCGCGCTGGGCACCGCGCCGGAGAGGACCACCAGCTGGGGGTCGACGACGGCGACGATCACGGTCAGCCCGACCGCGAGCCGCCCGGCCAGTTCGGCGAGGAAGGCGTCGCCGGCGCCCGGGGTGGCCAGCGCCCGGACGATCGACTCCTCCGCGGTGGGCGCGCCGAGCCCGTGCTCGCGGGCCAGCGCCCGGACGGCGGGCGCGCCGACCAGGGCCTGGTAGCCGCCGAAGTTGCGGCGGCGGGAGTCCCACTCGACGGGCGAGTCGGGCACCGGCATGTA
Source organism: Kitasatospora sp. NPDC048545 (assembly GCF_040651155.1). Lineage (NCBI taxonomy): Bacteria > Bacillati > Actinomycetota > Actinomycetes > Kitasatosporales > Streptomycetaceae > Kitasatospora > Kitasatospora sp. NPDC048545. Next base: position 180,889 of record NZ_JBEZIQ010000013.1, on the reverse strand, counting down.
GCCGACCTCCCCGGCGCCGCCGGTGAAGCCGCGGTGCAGCCGCCCGGCGATGACGATCGCGGCGCCGACACCCGCCTCGGCCCAGAGCAGGACGAAGTCCTCGAACCCGGCCGCCGCGCCGGAGGCCTGCTCGGCGACCGCGGCCAGGTTGACGTCGTTCTCGATGGACACCGGTGCACCGATCGCCTCGGACAGCTCCTCGACCAGTCGCGGCGAGTGCCATCCGGGCAGGTGGGAGGCGTACCGCAGCTTGCCGGTGACCGGGTCGGGGGCGCCGCCCAGGCCGATCGCGACGGCGCGCAGGCCGGTCCCGGTGATCCCGGCCGTCCGGACCGCCCCGGCGACCGCGGCGGCGACCGTGGCGACGGTCTCGGCGGCCGGCACGCCCTTGGTCGTGACGGTGTGCTCGGCCAGCGTGGTGCCGGTGATGTCGGCGACCGCGACCCGGATCCCGCTGTTGGTGACGTCCAGCCCGGCGACGTACCCGGCGGCGGGATTCACCTGGTACAGCTGCGCGTTGGGCCCCGGCCCGCCCGCCGTGGTGCCGACCGGCAGGACCAGCCCGGCCGCCTCCAGCCGGGCCAGCAGCTGGGAGGCGGTGGGCTTGGACAGCCCGGTCAGGGCACCGATCTGGGTGCGGGAGAGCGGGCCGTTCTCCAGCAGGAGTTCGAGGGCGGCGCGGTCGTTGATGGCCCGCAGCAGGCTCGGGGTGCCGGCGAGGGGGGCCTTGGCGGTGCTCTTCGTCATGCCGGAATCCTCCTCTTTCGGCTGGTCGGGGATGCCGCCGGGTGGCTGTGAGGCGGCTTCCGTGCGGACGGGCGCGAGCTTCGGGCGAACTGTTAGGAAACTTTCCAGTCGCTTGGGAAGGACGGTAAGGGCCGCGTCAGCGGGGTGTCAATGGTCGGCGGAACGGAGGATGCCGAAGCGTTACCGGACAGCGCGGAGCCCCGCCCCCACGACCGTGGGAGCGGGGCTCTCCGTCCCGTTCGCGAGGCCCCCGCCCGCGGCCCCGCCGCACCTGGCGGCCCGCGGCCCGGGGAGTCCTACGGCTCCGACTTCGGCACCGCGATCGGCTCGCTCGCCCGGAACCGGGCCGAGTTCGGGTCGGCGAGCGCGGACGGCGCCGCCTGCTCGGCCGCGGGGACCGGCGCCGGCGCGATCACCACTCCGGTCGCCGCGCCCGCCGCACCGGCCGCCGCCGGGGCCTCCTCCTTGACCTTGATCCCGGCCCGATCGAAGGCCACCTTGAGCCGCTGCCGCAGCGCCCGGGAGACCGCCGCCGACTTGCCGGGTGCGGTCCGGGCCTCGACCCGCACCATCACCGAGTCGGCCGCGACCGACTCCACGCCCAGGATCGACACCGGTGCCCAGACCAGCTCGTCGTACGGCGCCTCCTTGGCCAGTTCCTCGGCGGTCTGCAGGATCAGGTCCTCGACCCGCAGCAGGTCCTCCTTGTAGCCGATCTGCACGTCCACCGAGGCGGTCGCCCAGCCCTGGCTCATGTTGGCGATCCGCTTCACCTCGCCGTTGCGGATGTACCAGATCTCGCCGTTGGCGCCGCGCAGCTTGGTCACCCGCAGGCCGACCTCCAGCACCGTTCCGGTGGCGACCCCGGTGTCGATCTCGTCGCCGACGCCGTACTGGTCCTCCATGATCATGAAGACCCCGGAGAGGAAGTCGGTGACCAGGTTGCGGGCGCCGAAACCGATCGCCACACCGGCCACACCGGCGCTCGCCAGCAGCGGTGCCAGGTTCACGCCCAGCGCGGAGAGCACCATCAGCGCCGCCGTGCCCAGGATGGTGAAGGAGGCCACGCTGCGCAGCACCGAGCCGATGGCCTCCGAGCGCTGCTGGCGCCGCTCCGGGTTCACCACCCCGGTGTTGGCCAGCAGCCCGCCCAGCCGGCTCTCCTCCTGGTGCTCGGGGGAGCGGGCCATCCGCCCTATCAGCTGGGTGATCAGCTTGCGCACCATCGCCCGCAGCACCAGGGCCAGCAGCACGATGAAGACGATCCGCAGGCCCGAGGCCAGCCAGCCCTGCCAGTGGGTGTCGAACCAGCTGGCGGCCTGCTTGGTGGTGTCCGAGACCTCCTGCGCGCTGGTCGGGATCCGCAGGTCCAGATTCGGCAGCTGCCCGGTGGGGCTGGGGGCCGGCGTCGGGGCGGAGGGCGTCGAGGACGCGTCGGACAGACCGGTGGCGCCGGAGCTGAACACGTGCGGACCTTCCTTGCTGGATTGCGTGTCGGGCCCGCACCGCCGGCAAGCGGCCCGGGGGACCGTGCGCCTTAGCCTATCCGCCGCCGCACACCCGCCCGGACACGCCGGAGGCCGTCCGCGGCCTTGCGGGAAGCCGCCCGAGGGCGTACAGGACGGCCCGGACGCCCCGTCAACGCCCCGGTGCGCTCCCCCCGGACCCCCGCCCGGAGGCCGTCCCGCCCGGCCCGGCAATGCTCCGACCGGCCGAGTCGTCGCCCGGGAGGGCCACCGTAGGGTGCCCGGGCGGCACCCGGGTGCAACCCGACCTTCCCCGGGCATACCGGTTATGACAGAGACCACACCCGGAGTTCACGTCAGGTCCGTTACACAGGAGTGGTGGCGCCGTACAACGGCGTAAGGCGACACTGGGGTAGATCGCGCACTCGTTGTGCGATCCAACCGCTCGTCCCGGCGCGAGCCACGCGCCGCAGGCGTCCAAGGAGGCATCCGTGCCGCATGTCCTGGTCCTCAACGCGTCCTACGAGCCACTCGGCGTCGTATCGATGCGCCGCGCACTCATCCTGGTCCTCAACCACAAGGCGGTCAGCCTGGAGGACTCGGGAGTCACTCTGCACAGCGCCACCAGCGCCCTTCCGGCGCCGTCCGTCGTCCGTCTGACCCGCTTCGTCCGGGTCCCGTTCTGCGGGCCCGTCCCGCTCACCCGCCGGGCGCTGTTCGCCCGCGACCACGGCCGCTGCGTCTACTGCGGGGCCGCCGCCACCAGCGTCGACCACGTCGTCCCGCGCAGCCGGGGCGGCCAGCACAGGTGGGACAACGTGGTGGCCGCCTGCCGCCGCTGCAACCACACCAAGGCCGACCGCCACCTCACCGAACTGGGGTGGCGGATGAAGCGCCCGCCCGCACCGCCCAGCGGACTCGCCTGGCGGATCATCGGCACCGGCATCAAGGACCCACGCTGGCGCCCCTACCTGGAGCCCTACGGCGGCGGGGACCAACTGCGCGCCCCACAGTGGGGCGAGTACGAGCACCACGACCATACCGAGGCCAACCACTCGGTCCCCATCGGCCGGGCGCACGGCGCCCACTCCTCTCCCGTCCGCCGCGGCGAGCAGCCCGAACCGCTCTCCGCCTGACCGAAGCGACACAAAGGGCCCGCCCGTCACACCGTCGGCACGCGCCTCATGGGCCGCCGCGCCCCCCGCACCGGGGAGCACGGCGGCCCGCCGCCGTTCTCGTACCGGGCCCGCCTCCGGCTACGGCTTCTGCGGCGCCGCCGGCGGAGCCGTCGCAGGGGTGCCCGGCGCGCCGCCCGGCTGCGCGGGCGGCTGCCCCGGCTGGCCGGCCGGAGGCTGCGGCTGGGCCGGCGGGGTCACCGCGTACAGCTCGACCCCCCACAGCGAGTAGCCGTACTTGGTCGCCCGCGCCACGCCCTGGACCCGGACGAACCGGACGCCGGGCGCGTCGAAGCGCACCGTCTCGTCGCCGCCCTTGCCGTTGTCCACCGTCGCCGCGTCCGTCCAGGAGTTCCCGTCCGCCGAGACCTGGATCTTGTACGAGGCGGCGTACGCGGCCTGCCAGTGCAGCACCGCCGCACCCAGCCTGGTCGCCTGCGGCAGCTCCAGCCGCACCCAGGCGTCGTCCTTGGCGGGCGAGGACCAGCGGGTCTTCGGGTCGCCGTCGGTGACCGCCGAGGCCGGGAAGCCCGCCGCCTCGTCGCCCGAGGAGGTGGCCTTCGCGCCGAGGGCCAGGTCCGCGCCGCCGGTCGGCGGCACCACGTGCACCTGGAGCACCTGCCTGACGGTGGTCGTCCCGGCCAAGAACTGCACCGGCACCTGGTACGTCCCGGACGGCGTGCCCGGCGCGGCACTGACCAGCAGCGGCACACCCACCCGGCCGCCGCGCGGCACGGTCACCGGCCCGGCCGGGGTCACGGTCAGGCCCTTGGCGGCGGCCGGCACGTCGGTGCGCAGCTCGCCGGTGGTGCCCTCGGGGCGTCCCGCCTCCACGGTGGCCCGGGTCTGGGCGGGCGCGGACGCACCGGTGACCACGTCCAGGGCCGGGTCGGACAGGCTCAGCCGGGCCGCCGGGGCGTCCGCGTACCAGGGGATCACCTGGTTGACGACCGGCGGGTCGCCGCCGGGCTTCCAGGTCATCCGGAACGCGTCGGCGACCTGCCCACCCGCGGGCAGCTCGTTGTAGCCGGGCTGCACGGTGCCGATGTCAGCCCAGGTGCCGTCGGCCCGGCGCACCGCGACGGTGGCCGTGGCGCGCACGCCCGGGTCGGTCAGCACGGTGAGCCGGTCCAGCGGACGGGCGGCGCCGAGCTCCACCGTGAGCGGCTCGTCCTGCGCGGTCGGGGCCTTCGCGGCCCGGTACGCGGTGTCCGGATTGCCGTCCAGCACGGCGGCGGCGGAGGAGCCCGGCAGCGCGTCGGGGCCGCCGGTGACGCTCGCCGGGGACTCGTCCGGGGCGCTGACGGTGAACTCGCGCACCGCGACGGCGGTCTTCTGCGCGGCGGTGGCCCGCAGCCGCACCGCCCGGACGACGGTGCCCGGCGGGAGCTGGGCACTGACCGTCTTCTGGTTCTTGACGACGGCGAGCTGCTTCCAGCCGCCCGCGCCCGTGGAGTACTCCAGCACGCCGTCGCGGATGTAGTCGTCCACGGCGGTCCGGGCGTCCGCGCCGTTGCCCCAGCTGCCCATCAGCACGGTCACGTTGCTGACCGGACGGCCCGCGCCCAGGTCCAGGCCGACCGCGTCGCCGGGCTGCGGCGGAGCGGAGCTCCAGTAGAAGGTGTCCGCGACGCCGTCGGTCATCAGCGCGGGCAGGTGGTCCTGCGCGGTGCCCATCGTGGTGGTCGCGGTGACCCCGCCGCTGACCACGCCCGCCCAGTTGTCGGCGGCCCGCACGGCGCGCTCCAGGAACGGGCCGAGCACCCCGGCGCCGATGGTGGCCGGGGCGCGGTCGAGCTGCTCGCGCAGCTGGTTGAGCTCCACCCGGGCCTTCCAGGCCGCGGCGCCGTCGCCGCCGTGCTGGGCGAGCAGCATGTTCAGCGCGGCCTGCCCGGCCAGCCCGTAGTCGCGCAGCGGTCCCAGCCACGGCGCGGCCTCGCCGGCCAGCTGGGCGGTCGCCGGGGTGCCGACCAGGGTCTGCTGGGCGGTGGCCATCGCGGCGAAGGACTCCCGCAGCGGGGCGGCGGCCTCTATCAGCTTGGCGAGGTCGGGCGCCACGCCGGAGGTCGGCTCGGCGATCGCCCAGAAGCGGTCGAGCAGCGGCGTGAGGTAGCCGGACTCCTGCTTGGACAGCGGCGAGGAGGTGCTGTTGCCGGCGAGCGCGGTGACCGCGGGCAGCGCCGTTCCGGCGGGCGTCGCACCGGCACCGGTCGGCCCGGCCAGCGAACGCACGGCCGCCTGCCAGGACTCGTCCGACTTGTAGCCGACCGGGTTCCACGCGAAGTCGCCGGCCGTGGAGATCGCTATCCGGGAGGCCACCGGCTGCTGCATCGCACCGGTCAGCATCACCGCCGAGCGGGTGGCCACGCCCGGGTCGCGCCCGGTGTAGGCGCCGAGGAAGAGCCGGTCCGGATTGGCGTCGTTGACCGGGTAGTTGTCCATCGTGACCAGCGGGTGGCCGTACAGGTCGGCGGTGTCGGAGGCCTGCGCGGCGGTGATCTTCTCCGGGATCACCCCGACCCCGCTCCAGGCCACCTGCACGCCCGCCGGCAGCGCCGCGGCCAGCGCCTTGCGGTACGGCGTGGCGCCCTGCTGGTGGTACTCGGTCGGGACGACGGACAGCGGTGCCAGGCCCGGGTTCTTCGCGATCAGCCGGTCCTGCACCGTCTTCACCAGCTCGGCCTGCGCCTTGGCGGCCGCGGCGGGCCCGGTGCCGTACTCGTCGCGGTCGTCGTCGCAGTGCCACTCGTCGTAGCTGACGTCCAGGAACTGCAGTTGGAACGCGGTGAAGCCGATCTTGCGCAGCCCGTCCAGCTTCGCCACCAGCGCGTCCACGTCCTTGCCGGAACTGAAGCAGAGCGACTGCCCCGGGTCGATCGCGTAGCCGAGCGCCACGTGGCTGCGGCGCGCCCGGCCGGCCAGCTCGCGCAACTCGTCCGCCTGCGCCGCCGGGTAGGCGTTGCGCCAACGGGAGAGCCGGTACGGGTCGTCACCGGGCGCGTAGAGGTAGAAGTTCTGCTTGGACCGGCCGAGGAAGTCGACCTGGTCCAGCCGCTGCTGCGCCGTCCACGGGGTGCCGTAGAACGCCTCGGCGGTGCCGCGCACCGGCGCGCCGCTCGGCCAGTCCCGCAGCGTGATCCCCGGCAGGCCGAGCCCGTTCGCGCCCGCCGCCTGCCCCTGCCCGGCCGGCACGGCGGCCAGCAGCTGGCGCAGGCTCTGCGCGGCGTAGAAGGTCCCGGTGGCGTCCACGCCCGCCAGCACCACGGCGCCGTACGTCCCGCCACCCTGCGCGGGCAGCTGACCGGCCGACAGCACGTACCCGCCGGACGGCAGGTTCGCGGTCGAGGGCGCGGCGCCCTCCTTGCCGCCGGCCGCAGCGGTCAACTGCCGCAGCACCCGGTCCACCTCGCCGCCGGCACCCTCGGCGGGCCCGCCGACGTACACCACCAGCGAGCCGGCCGCGGGCGTCCCGCCCTCCCCCTGCGAGGTCACGTCCGTCGTCCCGGCCACGGCCAGCACCTCGCGGACCGCCAGCACCGCGCCGATGTCCGCCTTCGGCGACGTCACCAGCGTCACGGCGCTCGGCACCACGACCGCCTTGCCCGCCACCGTCTGCTCCTGCGGCCGCGGGAACACCTGCGGGTCGGTCACGCTCCCCAGCGGGGTCTGCGGGGCGGTGCTCACCACGTCCGTCCCCGGCGTCGCCGCGTACGCCGCCGACGGCACCGCCCCGGCCAACAGCCCGCCGACCACCGCAGCCGCCGCCACCCCGGCCGCGATCTGCATCGCCCGCCGGCCCGGCCGCCCCGCCGCCCGCTCCGCGCGCACCGACGCCAGCAGCGGCTCCGTCCCCTTGAGATCGGCGATCAGCCGGTCCGCCGTCCGCGGCGCCAACTGACGGCACGTCCGCGCGGTGGCCCGCCGAGCCACCAACGCCGCCGGGTGCTGCAGCACCTCCCGCAACGCCGGACTCTGCTCCAACTGCGACCTCAGACGCCGCCCGGCGGCGACGGACACTCGGGCTTGCACAGGAGCCTCCTCGCCAGGCACAACGACATCGCCGCAACCCCACCAGCTACCCAACCCGGTGTCAACGCCACTGACGGCTATGACCGTTTTGCCGTGTTCGGGCCCATGTCGGACCGTCCCCGCGGCCCGCGCGCATCCCCGCCCCGAGCACCCCGAATGATGCCGCCCCAACCACTCCGCCGCTGGTCAGGGCCGGTCCGTGACGATTCCGTGACGATCCCGGGGAGGCCCTGAACCCCCGTCACCACGGCCTTCCCCCACCTCGACCGGCCCACCCCGGACAGCGCACGGGCCCGCCCCGCCGACGGCGGAGCGGGCCCGGACCCCCGACCGGGGCGCGCGAGTCAGGAACGCGGCGGAGCGGGCGGCACGGCCGTCCGCAGCATCGGGACACTCCACTGCTCGTTCGCCTCGTAACTGCAGTCCCACAGGTCGAGCCGGGCGCCCTCGACCGCCTTCCACTCCGGAAGGTCGAGGCACCGGCCCGAAGCCGGGTGGTACAGCACGTTGTTCGCGAACGGAACCCACGTCTGCGCCGCGGTCCCGTCGCAGGTGCGGTACTCCAGCGGCGTTCCGTTGCCGGTGCCGGAGTTCACCGGGGCGACGCACCCGCCCAGGACGCGCAGGGTCCCGTCGTTGCCGAGCGACAACTGCTGCGAGGGGCCGCCGTGGCAGCCGTAGAGCTGGATCGCGGTGCCGTTGACAGTGCCCGAGCCCGCGTCGTCGACGCACATGTCGCCGTTGACGGCCGAGCGGACCACGCCGGTGACGCCCGGCGCGGTGGGCGCCACCGCGAACGGGTAGACGGCGGTGCTGCCGATGCCGCCGTCGAAGCTCGGGCTCGGCTTGGACTGGTACCTGTAGCGGCCCAGTTCGAACGGTCCCGAGGACGGCGGGCCGGAGCTCGCCCGGTGGACCGCGGTGCCGGCGAGGACACCGTCGACGTACAGCGCCATCAGGCCGGTGTTCGCGTCGTAGGAGGCCGTCAGCCGGGCCCATACACCTGGACGGGTCCGGGCGGCGGCGTTCACCACGTGGGTGAAGTCGTACGACCAGGTGTCGTCGTCCGCGTACGCCAGCGCGAAGCTCCAGTTCTGCCCCGGGCCGTCGGTGTACAGCATGAAGTTGCTCCCGTGGACGGTCTCCTGACTGGCGACCACACCACCGGCCTGGCCCGCCTTGGCCCAGGTGGAGACGGTGAAGCTCTTGCGGGTGCCGACCACCGGACCGGACATGGTCACGTTCGAGCCCGCGCCGGGGCTGAAGGCAGATCGAGAAGGCCTACACCGCCATCAGGTCCGGCGAACGCGCCGCAAGGGAAGCTGAAGCAGCCCTCGTCACAGCGAAGACGGCGGCGTCCGAAGCTCGGGCAGCCGAAGCAGCAGCCGCCAAGGCAGCGGAAGAGAAAGCAGCAAAGGAAACAGCAACAGACGCTGCCGGAACAGAGAGCAAAGCAGTAGCCCAGGAAGCCGACGAATCTGCCGCTGCCAGCTGCTCACTCGTTCGCAACAGCTTCCCGACCGGCACCAAGGTGCTGATGGGAGACGGAAGCCTCAAGCCCACCGAGGACATCCACGAGGGCGACGTCGCCATGGCGACCGACCCCAGACCGGCGTGACCCACCCCGAGTCGGTCACCGCCACCATCACCACCCCCGACGACAAGGACTTCACCGACCTCACCCTCACCATCCAGTCCGTCCGCAACTACCCCTACGCCGTTACCACTCACAACCTCACCGTCAACCTGCTCCACACGTACTTTGTGCTGGCGGGTGCCACACCGGTCCTCGTTCACAATTGCGGAGAGCTGAACCTCGGGTCTGGCGACACCCCGATGGCGGATGCCGTGAACGTGGACCTCAAGGCTGCGCCAGGGGTCAATGTGGCGGCGGATGTCGGCGCGCTTCCTTTCCGAGGCGGATCCTTCAATGCAGTGCATGCCATTAACCCGCTTGGATTCCAGCCGGTCAGCACAGAGACTGCACGAGCCATGAATCCAGGGGGGATCTTGACGGTGGCAGCATCGAAGTCGAACAAGTGGAGGAGAGCTGGTTCGGAGGCGGTGGCCGAAGCCGGATTTGAACTCCTGTCGGCTGGAGGGTTGGATCCAAAGCGTGCATTCGGCGTGATGAAGCGCGCTGACGGTGGGATTATTCCGGTCGGCACCAACTTCGAGACCAGGGTCTGCAGGAGGCTGTGACGGATGGATATAGAGGACATGATGGAGTTTCTCGTCGCCCATCGGGCGCCAAATCTGCCCCCTGGGTACCTCGCCGAGCAGCTTCTGGCGCTGTCGTGGATCCTCGACTCCGAGGGTGGCCGGATCTTTGACGTTGGTCGGGAGTGGTTGCGGTCCGGTGACGAGTTCCGGGTAGCCGTGGCACTGGGCCTGGACGAGGCCTTCATGGCCGAATCGTGGTGCGAGTTCGTCGAGCTTGCCGAATCCGTCAAGGCGAGGGTTCCCTCCCTCGCCTCCGACGTGGATGTATGGCTACAGAAATATCGGCCTTCCTGCGACAAACCAGAAGGCCATTCGACAGGAAATGAGTGACGGATACGTACGGCTCCATCGTGTGACGCGATCCGGCGTGAGTGTCGCTGGCCGACCGCATCCGAACGCGGCGCTCACGCCGGAGCTTCCGGTAGGTCTCCTGTGCCCCTTGGGCGGTCTGGCGGCAGTAATGGACGGCAACCGTTCCGGTCCATTTGTGGAGCCTGCCGGGCTTCTCGGCTGGGCTGGCGTTTGGCTGCGTCGAACCCGGCGCCGCCGTGTCGCGCAGCGTGGCCGGGCGGTTACCCGGGTAGGACTGTGGCTGTCCTACCCGGGCGTCGCCGAGACATCGCAGGAGCCGCGAGTGGCCGCTTACCACGACAGTGACGGAGCCGAGCATGTGCCGGCGCAGGACGCGCCACCACCGCCCGCCGAACTGGTGACATTGGCGCAGGCGTACGGGGTGGATGCCCGGTATCCGGGGCCCGGTGGGCAGGGGGTGGGGGCGCGGACGCTGGTGGCGGTGCTGGCCGCGCTGGGGGTGGCGGCCGGTACGCCGGGGGAGGCCCGTGAGGCGTTGGAGCGTCACCGGGCGGAGCAGCGGGCCCGGTTGCTGCCGCCGTGCGTGGTGGTGCGGCAGGGGCGGCGTACGGCGCTGGACGTGCCGGCGGACGCCCGGTTGTGGGTGGAGCTGGAGGGCGGCGGGAGTTGGGAGCTGCCGCGTGGGCACTCGCACTGGCTGCCCGCGGATCTGCCGCTCGGGCGGCACACCCTCAGGGCGGAGACCGGCGACGGAAGGGCCCAGGCGCCGCTGATCGTGGCCCCCGAGCGGTTGCCCCAACTCCCGGGCCGTAGCTGGGGGTTCCTCGCCCAGCTGTACTCGGTCCTGTCGGACCGTTCCTGGGGCATGGGTGATCTCGGGGATCTCGCGGAGCTGGCCCAGTGGGCGGGTTCGGACCTGGGCGCGGGCTTCGTGCAGATCAATCCGCTGCACCAGGGCCTGCCCGGCGCCCCCTCCGACCCGTCCCCTTACCGCCCGTCCTCCCGCCGGTTCGCGGACCCGGTGCACCTGCGGGTCGAGGCGGTTCCCGAGTACGCCTACCTGACCGCGGAGCAACGACGCAGGGCCGACGACCTGACCGTCCGGGCCGCCCGCCTCCGTGGCGAGGTCCTGGGCCATGACGGTCTGATCGACCGGGACGCCGTCTGGGCGCTGAAGCGCGAGGCCTTGGAGCTGCTGCACGAGGTGCCGCGCGGGCCGGGCCGGCAGGCCGCGTACGAGGGGTTCCTGCGCCGAGACGGCGAGTGGCTGGGCCGGCACGCGTTGTGGAGCGCCCTGGCCGAGGTGCACGGCGCCGACTGGCACCACTGGCCGAAGGGACTGCGTCACCCGGACGGCCCACAGGTCGAGCAGGCCGCCAAGGAACTGCAGGAACGCGTCGAGTTCCACCGCTGGCTGGCCTGGCAGGTCGACCAGCAGCTCGCCGACGCCCAGCGCGCCGCCCGCGAGGCCGGGATGGCGGTCGGCCTGATCCACGACCTCGCGGTCGGTGTCCACCCGGACGGCGCCGACGCCTGGGCGCTGCAGGACGTGCTGGCGGGGGGCATCTCGGTGGGTGCCCCGCCGGACGCCTTCAACGCGCACGGCCAGGACTGGGGCCTGCCGCCCTGGCGCCCGGACGCGCTCGCCGAGGCCGGTTACGCCCCGTTCGCGGAGCTGCTGCGTGCGACGACGCGGCACGCGGGCGCCCTGCGCATCGACCACGTGATGGGCCTGTTCCGCCTCTGGTGGGTGCCGCAGGGCCATTCACCGACCGAGGGCGCGTACGTCCGCTACGACGCGGAGGCGATGCTGGGCGTGCTGGCCCTGGAGGCGCACCGGGCCGGGACGGCGGTGATCGGCGAGGACCTGGGCACGGTGGAGCCGGGCGTGCGGGAGGAGCTGGCGGCACGCGGCGTGCTCGGCACCTCCGTCCTCTGGTTCGAGCGGGACTGGCCGGCCGGCGGGGGCATCCTGGCCCCGGACCGCTGGCGCCCGGGCTGTCTGGCCACCCTCACCACCCACGACCTGCCGAGTACGGCGGCCCGCCTCTCCGGCGAGCACGTCGAGCTGCGTCACCGGCTGGGCCTGCTGGCCCGGCCGCTGGGGGAGGAGCAGGAGGAGGCGGTCGAGGAGCTGGCGGACTGGCGGGCGGAGCTGGCCGCGCGGGGGCTGCTCACGCCGGGTGAGCCGCTGTCGATGCCGGTGCTGTACCGCTTCCTGCGGGCGACGCCGGCGGAGCTGGTCGGCGTCTGGCTGCCGGACCTGGTCGGGGATCCGCGCCCGCAGAACCTGCCGGGCACCTGGGACCAGTACCCGAACTGGCGCCTCCCGGTCGCCGACGGCGCGGGCGACCCGGTCACTCTCGACCGCCTCGCCACCGCCCCCACGGCCCGTCTGCTCGCGCACCTCCTGGCCCCGCCGTCCGGGCCCGGCACCGCGTCCCGCTGAACCGGGGGAGGCGCTCCCGATCCTCGGGGAGGCCCTCCCGCCCCACCAGGCGGACCCCGACGAGCGCCCTCCCATAAGCGGCGGGTAAGTTGGAAACGTGGACAAGAGGAACGCTTTGCGAGCCGGCGCGGTCTCCGCAACGGTCACGCTGATGATGCTGCTGTCGTCGCCCGCCATGGCCTACACCAGGGACGACGGCGATGACCCCGGTACCGGCCTGAGCATCGGCCAGACCCTCGGCCTGTACGTGTTTCTCCCGCTCGTCCTCTTCCTGGTGATCGCCGGCCTGGCCGGTATGCCGTGGGGCAAGGGTAAGAAGAAGAACTGACCATCGCGCGCCCGGTCCGCCCGGACGCGTACGGGGTCCGTCAGGACCCGATCCCGCACGAACCCCGAAGGGGCGCCGGACGATCCCGTCCGGCGCCCCTTCGCGGTTTCAGCGCCTCGTCAGCGGCTGCCCGTCAGTGCCCGCCCGCCGCGCGGTCGACGGCCTGGGCCTTGAGCGCGCGCTCGATGCCGGCCCGCGACTCGATGACCTGCCGCCGCAGTGCCGGCGCCGGGTCGGCGGAGGCCAGCCAGGCGTCCGTCGCGTCGAGCGTCTCCTGCGTCACCTGCAGCCCGGGGTACAGCCCGATGATGATCTGCTGCGAGATCTCGTGGCTGCGGGTCTCCCAGATGCCCTTGACCGCCGCGAAGTACTTCTCGGCGTACGGCGCGAGCAGGTCGCGCTGGTCGGACTGCTGGAAGCCGGCGATGACGGCTTCCTGGACGTAGTTGGTGAGCTGGTCGGACTCCACGACCGACGCCCAGGCCGCGGCCTTGGCCTCGGCGGTGGGCCGGGCGGCGCGGCAGGTGGCCGCGTGCTCCTGGCCGGCCGCGGTGTTGTCGCGCTCCAGCTCGGCGGCGATCCGGGCCTCGTCCGCGCGGCCGGTGGCGGCGAGGCGGGTGAGCAGCGTCCAGCGCAGCTCGGTGTCCACGGCAAGGCCCTTGACCTCGACGGAGCCGTCCAGCAGTCCGGCGAGCAGCGCGAGCTGACCGTCGGTGCGGGCGACCGAGGCGAGGGTGCGGGCCCAGGCGAGCTGGTGGTCGCTGCCGGGTTCGGCGGTGCGCAGGTGTTCCTCGGCGGCGGCGGCCCAGCGGCCGAGGCCTTCCTCGCGCCGGTCCGGGTCGGCGTACGCGTCGAGGGCGAGCTTGACCTGGCGCTGCACGGACTGCACCACGCCGATGTCGGACTCGCGGCCGATGCCGGACAGCGCGAGCGACAGGTAGTCGCGGGCGGCGAGTTCGCCGTCGCGGGTCATGTCCCAGGCGGAGGCCCAGCAGAGCGCGCGGGGGAGCGAGTCGGTGAAGCCGCCGAGGTTCTCGGTGACGACGGCCAGCGAGTCCTCGTCGAGCCGGATCTTGGCGTACGAGAGGTCGTCGTCGTTGAGCAGGACGACGGCCGGGCGGTGACGCCCGACCAGCTCGGGCACCTCGGTGCGCGGGCCGTCGACGTCCAGCTCGATACGGTCGGTGCGCACCAGGGTGTCGCCGGCGAGCTCGTACAGGCCGATCGCGATGCGGTGCGGCCGCAGCACGGCCTCGCCCTTGGCGCCGACGGGCAGCGCCGGGGCCTCCTGCAGGACGGCGAAGGACTCGATCTCGCCGTCGGTGTTCAGCACCAGCGAGGGCCGCAGCACGTTGATGCCGGCGGTCTCCAGCCAGGACTTGGACCAGGCCTTGAGGTCGCGGCCGCTGGCCTCCTCCAGGGCGCCGAGCAGGTCGCTGAGCCGGGTGTTGCCCCAGGCGTGGCGCTTGAAGTAGGCCTGCACGCCCTGGAAGAAGGCGTCCTGGCCGACGTAGGCCACCAGCTGCTTGAGCACCGAGGCGCCCTTGGCGTAGGTGATGCCGTCGAAGTTGACCTGGACGTCTTCCAGGTCGTTGATGTCGGCCATGATCGGGTGGGTGGACGGCAGCTGGTCCTGCCGGTAGGCCCAGGTCTTCATCTGGTTGGCGAAGGTGGTCCAGGAGTGGGGCCACTTGGAGCCGGGGGCCTCGGCCTGGCAGACGGCCTCGGCGAAGGTGGCGAAGGACTCGTTCAGCCAGAGGTCGTTCCACCACTCCATGGTGACGAGGTCGCCGAACCACATGTGGGCGAGCTCGTGGAGGATCGTCGCGGCGCGGGCCTCGTAGGCGGCGTCGGTGACCTTGGAGCGGAAGACGTACTGGTCGCGCAGGGTGACGGCGCCCGCGTTCTCCATCGCGCCGGCGTTGAACTCCGGGACGAACAGCTGGTCGTACTTCGCGAACGGGTACGGGAAGTCGAACTTCTCCTGGAAGTAGTCGAAGCCCTGCTTGGTGACCGCGAAGATGGCCTCCGGGTCCAGGAACTCGCGCAGCGAGGGCCGGCAGTAGACGCCGAGCGGCACCGTCTGCTCGCCGTTCTCGTAGCTGTCGAAGACGCCGACGTACGGGCCGGCGATCAGCGCGGTGATGTAGCTGGAGATCCGGCCGGTGGGCTCGAACTTCCAGACCTGGGTGGAGCCGTCGCCGGCGGGGGCCGGCTCCGGGGTCGGCGAGTTGGAGACCACGACCCAGCCCGTGGGGGCGGTCACGGTGAACGTGAACGCGGCCTTCAGGTCGGGCTGTTCGAAGGTGGCGAAGACGCGGCGGGCGTCCGGCACCTCGAACTGGGTGTACAGGTAGGTCTCGCCGTCGACCGGGTCGACGAACCGGTGCAGGCCCTCACCGGTGTTGGTGTACGCGCAGTCGGCGACGATCCGCAGCTCGTTCTCGGCGGCCAGGCCCGGCAGCGGGATGCGGCTGTCGGAGAAGCTCGCCGGGTCGAGCGACGCGCCGTTGAGGGTGATCTCCTCGACGCTCGGCGCGACGAGGTCGATGAAGGTGTCCGCGCCGGGCGTGGTGGCGGTGAACCGGACGACGGTGGTGGACCGGAAGGTGCCGCCCTCACGGGCCGAGCCGAGGTCGAGCTCGATGTCGTACGCGTCCACACGGAGAAGATCGGCCCGGGTGCGGGCCTCCTCGCGGGTCAGGTTTGTGCCGGGCACTCGCTGCACTCCTTTGTCAGGCTGGTGGTCCGAATCCTCGCACGTCCGGTGAACGGACCCGCCGGAAATTCACGGGCGGGGCGGGAACCGGCTGTTCGCCCGTTCCCGCCCCGCCCGTGTGTGCCGTCGTGACCTGTTCGTGTGCTGTCGTGGCTCCGCCCGTGTGCCGTCGTGGCCCGGTCGGCCGCGACGAGGGGTCACGCCCCCGGCATCACCTCGACGTCACTCCCGACGTCACCCCCGTCATCGCTCCTGTCGTCACTTCTTCCACTTGGTCAGCGGACCGTCGGTGGAGCTGTAGCGGCGGAACGCGTACACCGCGAGGCCGTCGTCCGAGATGACGTACTCGGAGGTGCTGCTGCCGATGTCCAGGCCGTTCGACATCGCGATGGTGCCGATGTCGGCCATCGAGCCGTCGGTCGGCGAGAGCGTCACCAGGCGGGCCGGCTTGTCGTAGCCCTGCTCGACGACGGCGCGGACCTTTCCGTCCTTGTCGGTGCCGGAGACCAGGCGCATGTCGTTGGTGGCCGAGGAGGTGGTGGCCGCCCACAGGCGCTTGCCGGTGTTCAGGTCGTAGGCGTTGATGCCCGGCTTGGTGCCGCTGACCTGGACGTACAGCGTGGAGCCGCTGACCACGTTGCGGCTGAGGGCCTCGTCCTGGCCGGACAGGCGCAGGCTGTCCGAACCGGCTTCCTTGACGGACATCTGGTTGCCCGGCTTGTTGTCCTTGTCGAACGGCAGGATGTAGTCGCCCTGCGGGCCGCTGGACATCAGCAGGACGAGCGGCTTGTCCTGGACGACCTGGTCGACCTGCTCGATGCTGCCGGTCAGGGTGATCGGCGTGCTGGTCGCCTTGCCCGTCTCGGCGTTGACGATGACCAGCTGGGACTTCGGGCCGCTTCCGCCGTAGCAGCGGTCGCTGACGGCGATCTGGGCGCCGGCGGCGCGGCCGCGCACGCTGCAGTCCTTGTCGCGCGGCTGGTACTGCCAGGCGGGCTGTCCGGTGGTGACGTTGAGGGCACCGACCATGTTGCCGCCGATGGCGACGACGTTGTCGGTGACGCTCAGGGTCGGCGAGGACATCCGGTCGGCCGAGACCTTGACGCTCCAGAGCAGCTTGCCCTGGGTCAGGTCGACGGCGCCGACGGTGGAGCAGTCACTGTCACCGGTGTTGAAGGAGACGGCGGCGATGCTCTTGGAGTTGGCCGCGTACGAGGCGGTGCACAGCTCCTTGCTGCCGGCCGGGACGGGGATCGTCCAGGCCTCCTTGCCGTCCGTCAGGTTGTAGGCCTTGATGCCGGTGCTGTCGGCACGGACGGCGAGCTTGTCGGTGCCCCAGACGCCGAGCATCTGGTTCGCGCCGTCCGTGTTGGCGCCCTTGGGGGCGGTCCAGGCGACGTTGAAGGTGGCGCCCTTGGCGGCGGGGCCGGGGGCGGGGTCGTTCGTCGGGCCGTCGCTGGTGCCGTCGGTGCTGACGGGGCCCGGGCCCGGGTTCGGCGCGGGGGAGGGGTCCTTGAGCAGGACGACCAGGGCGATCACGATCGCGATCGCCAGCACGCCGCCGATGATGCCGCCCCACAGCATGACGGGGTTGCGCTTGGGCGGGGTGGGGGCGCCGGGGTAGCTGTACCCGGGCTGCTGCGGGAAGTTGTAGCCGCCGGTGTTGTAGCCCTGCCCGCCGTCCGTGGCGTACGGGGCGCCGGGCGCCGGGTCGTACGGGCCGACGGGTGCGGCGCCGGGGGGCGGCGGGGCCTGGGTGGGGAAGCCGGTCGCGGTCGGCGCGTACGCGGCGTAGTCGGCGCCGGCGGGGGGCTGCGCGGGCGGTGCCGGCGGCTGTGCGGGCGGCGGCCCGGCGGGGGCGGCCGGTCCCGGGACGGCCGATCCGTCGAGCTGCGTCATCTGGTCCGCGACCGCGGCCGGATCCACACCGCCCGCTGGCGGACGTCCGAACGAGACGCCCCGGTTGTCCTGCGGACCGTTGCCGGGCGCTTCGCCTGCCCCCGGCGTAGGGTGATCCCCTGCCATCTGATTCCCCGTCATGTCTGGAAGCGCCCCCTGCCGGTACCGTCCTCGGTTCCGGTGGGACGAGTGAGAATTGGGCACCATGCTAGTGGTGCGCGCATTTCGGCCGCCGCCAGGACCGCCGAACCCCGTCCCCGCAGGTCCAGGCCGTGCAACACCTTCACTGCCCGATCACCCGGCCCCCACCGCCGACACCGCCGCGTGACCGGGGCGCGGCCCGGGTGGCCAGGCCTCCGTCTCCCGGGCGGGCATCACCCGTCCGGAGCAACCCCCGGGGCCCGTCCCGCACCCGCCCCGGGGCCTGTCCCGCACCTGTCCCGCATCCACCCCGAGCGCCGGTGCGCCCGCCCCGAGCGCCGGTGCCCCCGCACCCGGCAGCCCCCGGCCGGCGCCCCGCCCCCGCCTCCGCCGCGCCGGCGGGCCGCCCGCACCGCCCGGCTCCTCCCGCACCCGACCGTCCCCGTCGACACCCCCGCCCGGGGCCCCGGGCCGTACCCTTCAGGAATTGAAGGGGACGCCCGGCGGAGGGTTCCCCGCCCTGGGAGGGTGGATCATGTCGACGGACACACCGGGCTCGCAGTCGTCCCTGCACCGGGCGAACCTGGAGCGGGTGCTGCGCGCGGTGCGGATGGCCGGCTCGTTGACCCAGGCCGAGATCGCCCGCGGCACCGGTCTCTCCGCGGCCACCGTGTCCAACATCGTGCGGGAGCTGAAGGAGAGCGGCACCGTCGTGGTCGCCGACACCTCCTCCGGCGGCCGCCGCGCCCGCAGCGTCTCGCTCAGCGGTGACGCGGGCATCGTCGTCGGCATCGACTTCGGCCACACCCACCTGCGTGTCGCGGTCGGCAACCTGGCGCACCGGGTGCTGGCCGAGGAGAGTGCCCCGATCGACGTGGACGTCTCCGCCCAGCAGGGCTTCGACCGCGCCGAGGCGATGGTCGAGAGGTTGTTGACGCAGGCCGGTTTCCGGCCGGACAAGGTGATCGGCGTCGGCCTCGGCGTGCCCGGCCCGATCGACGTGGAGACCGGCGCGCTCGGGTCCACCGCGATCCTGCCCGGCTGGACGGGCATCGCCCCTGGCCGGGAGCTGGGGGAGCGGCTCGGCATGCCGGTGCACGTGGACAACGACGCCAACCTGGGCGCGCTCGGCGAGCTGGTCTGGGGCGCCGGCCGCGGACTGAGCGACCTCGCGTACATCAAGATCGCCAGCGGTGTGGGCGCCGGCCTGGTGATCAACGGCCAGATCTACCGCGGCCCGGGCGGTACGGCGGGTGAGATAGGGCACATCACGCTGGACGAGGCCGGGCCGGTCTGCCGCTGCGGCAACCGAGGCTGCCTGGAGACCTTCGTCGGCTCCCGCTACCTGCTCTCCCTGCTCAGCTCCACCCTCGGCCCGGACCTCACGCTGCCCCGGGTGGTCGAGTTGGCCCACCAGGGCGACCTCGGCTGCCGCCGGGTGATCGCCGACGCCGGCCGGCAGATCGGCACCGGCGTCGCGACCCTGTGCAACCTGCTCAACCCGCGCCGGGTGATCCTCGGCGGGGACCTCGCCGAGGCCGGTGAGCTGGTGCTCGCCCCGATCCGCGACTCGGTGGCCCGCTACGCGATCCCCAGTGCCGCCCGGCAGCTCTCGGTGGTCCCCGGCACCCTCGGTGGCCGGGCCGAGGTGCTCGGCGCCCTGGCGCTGGTGATGAGCGAGATGGGTGAGTCCGGGGCATTGGGCCGCGCCTGACGCCGCCGGGGGCGGGGCCGGCGCCGCGGTCGCCGGGATAAAGGCGATCGAACGCACGTGCGTCAACCCGGCGTGACCCGTCCACCCCGGCCGACCTCCCGGAATGGCCGCAACCGAACGGTGGCACCGGGCGCGCCGCTCGGTGTCCGGCAAGCGGACATTAGACTCGACCGGTCGGTACCGGCCGCGACCGCCGGCCTGCCGCCGGACCGGGCAGCGACGCCCGTCGGACCGCCCGCGGTCCGCGAACACTGAACGAGGAGGAACGGGTGGCCCTGCTGACCCGCATTCGGGGACCGCGCGATCTCGACCGGCTCACGCCCGGACAGCTGGCCGCACTGGCCCAGGAGATCCGGACCTTCCTGGTGACCGAGGTCTCCAAGACGGGCGGCCACCTCGGCCCCAACCTCGGCGTGGTCGAGCTCACCATGGCGCTGCACCGGGTCTTCGACTCGCCGCGTGACCGCATCCTCTTCGACACCGGTCACCAGAGCTACGTCCACAAGCTGCTCACCGGGCGCCAGGACTTCTCGCAGCTGCGGATGAAGGGCGGCCTGTCCGGCTACCCGTCCCGCGCCGAGTCCGAGCACGACGTGATCGAGAACTCGCACGCCTCCACCGTGCTCTCGTACGCGGACGGCCTGGCCAAGGCCAACCAGCTCAAGGGCAAGAACGACCCGGTGGTCGCCGTCATCGGCGACGGCGCGCTCACCGGCGGCATGGCCTGGGAGGCGCTCAACAACATCGCCGACGCGAAGGACCGCCCGGTCGTCATCGTCGTCAACGACAACGAGCGCTCGTACTCGCCGACCATCGGCGGCCTGGCCAACCACCTCGCCACGCTGCGCACCACCCAGGGCTACGAGCGCTTCCTGTCCTGGGGCAAGGACGCGCTGCAGCGCACCCCGGTGGTCGGCCAGCAGCTGTTCGAGACGCTGCACGGCGCCAAGAAGGGCCTCAAGGACTTCATCGCCCCGCAGGGCATGTTCGAGGACCTCGGCCTCAAGTACATCGGCCCGATCGACGGCCACGACATGACCGCCCTGGAGTCCGCGCTGACCAAGGCGCGCGGCTTCGGCGGCCCGGTGATCGTGCACTGCCTCACCGAGAAGGGTCGCGGCTACCACGCCGCCGAGAACAACGACGAGGACCGCTTCCACGCGGTCGGCAAGATCCACCCGGAGACGGGCCTGCCGATCCAGAGCGGTGGCGGGCGGAGCTGGACCTCGGTCTTCGCGGAGGAGATGGTGGCGCTCGGCCACGAGCGCGAGGACATCGTCGGCATCACCGCCGCGATGCTGCACCCGGTCGGCCTGGCCCCGTTCGCCGAGGCCTTCCCGAAGCGCATCTTCGACGTCGGCATCGCCGAGCAGCACGCCGTCACCAGCGCGGCCGGCCTGGCCACCAACGGTCTGCACCCGGTGTTCGCGGTCTACGCGACCTTCCTGAACCGGGCCTTCGACCAGGTCCTGATGGACGTCGCCCTGCACAAGCTGGGCGTCACCTTCGTGCTGGACCGGGCCGGTGTCACCGGTGACGACGGCGCCTCGCACAACGGCATGTGGGACATGTCGATGCTGCAGATCATCCCGACCCTGCGGCTGGCCGCCCCGCGCGACGCCGACCAGCTGCGCGCCCAGCTTCGCGAGGCCGTCGAGGTCGAGGACGCCCCGACCGTCGTCCGCTACTCCAAGGGCACGGTCGGCCCGGCCGTTCCCGCGGTCGGCCGGGTCGGCGGCATGGACGTGCTGCGCGCCGCCGAGGAGCCCTCCGGCGCCCACCGCGCCGACGTGCTGATCGTCTCGGTCGGCGCGATGGCCCCCACCAGCCTGGAGGTCGCCGACCTGCTGGCCGCCCAGGGCATCACCGCCACCGTGGTGGACCCGCGCTGGGTCAAGCCGGTGGACCGGGCCCTGCCGGGCCTGGCCGCCGAGCACCGGGTGGTCGTCACCATCGAGGACAACGGCCGGGTGGGCGGTGTCGGCGCCGCCGTGGCGCAGGCGCTGCGGGACGCGGACGTGGATCTGCCGGTGCGCGACTTCGGCATCCCGCAGGAGTTCCTGGATCACGCCAGCCGGGCCGAGATCCTGGCCGAGATCGGCCTGAACGCCCCGGACATCGCCCGGAAGGTGACCGCGCTGGTCGCCAAGCTGGACGCGGCGCCGGTCAAGGCCTGACCGGAGGCCGTCGGCGGGGCCGGTCCCCTGTTCCGGCGACGACCATTTGTCGTAACTCCGTAACAGTTCGTCACGGAACAAGCTGATGATCCTACGGAAAGGCGGGACCGGCGCCACCCGCGCCGATCCCGCCCGGTAGGTTGTCAACCGTGCCGACCCCCACCCGCCTCCGCCCCGCCGGACTGGCCGAGCGCCTGCCCGAGAGCGTCCTGACCCGAGTCCGCGTCGGGTACTGGACCAGGCTGGTGCCGGTGCTGGCGCTGGTCGCGCTGATCACCCACATCCCCTCCTTCGCCCGGCCCGTCTGGAGCCCGGACGAAGGCTTCCTGGCCACCCAGGCCCGGATGCTGGCCGACGGCGGAGTGCTGTACGACACCGTGGTGGACCGCAAGCCGCCGCTGCTGCCCTGGCTCTACCAGGCCTGCTTCGCGGTGTTCGGCTCCGCCTCGCTCTGGCCGCTGCGCACCCTGGCGGTCGTGGCCCACCTGGTCACCGCGATCCTGCTGGCCTCGATCGCCCGCGGCCGGTGGGGCAACCGGGCCGGCGCCGGCGCCGGACTGCTCTATCTGCTGGTCTCCATCGGGCTCTCCCCGGAGGACACCCAGGCGGCGACCTTCGAGGTCTTCATGCTGCCCGCGATGGTGGCGGCCTTCCGCTACGCCGAACGCCGCCGCTGGCTGGCCGCCGGGATCGCCGTGGCGCTCTGCTCGCTGACCAAGCAGACCGGCGGCGCCGTGCTGCTGCCGGTGCTCTGGATGCTGTTCCAGGACACCCGCCGGCGCGGGGTGCGCTGGCCGCCCGCGCTCTTCAAGATCGCCTTCGGCTTCACCCTGCCGATAGCGCTGGTCGCGGTGATCCTCACCAAGCCCAAGGGCTTCCTCTTCTGGGTGG
Source organism: Kitasatospora sp. NPDC048545 (assembly GCF_040651155.1). NCBI lineage: Bacteria > Bacillati > Actinomycetota > Actinomycetes > Kitasatosporales > Streptomycetaceae > Kitasatospora > Kitasatospora sp. NPDC048545. The sequence continues at coordinate 158,619 of NZ_JBEZIQ010000013.1, read as the reverse complement.
TCACCGGCAGCGGCGACTACGCCTCCTTCGGCGGCGCCTGGCTGCAGATGGTCGGCCGCGCGCTCGGCAACTCCGCCATCCTGGCCGCGGCCGGCCTGGGCTTCCTGCTCCCGGTCGGACGCCGGCTCTGGCTCAAGCACCGCCACCGCCCGCTGCCGGTGGCCGGCGAGGAGCACGGCTCGACCACCGACCTGTGGGTCTGGCTGCTCTCCTCGGTCGTCGCGGTCAGCGTCGGCTTCCACTTCTTCGGCCACTACTACCTGCAGCTGATCCCGCCGCTGGTGCTGCTGGGCACCGGCGCGGTCGCCACCTCGGCGGTCCACTGGAAGCCGGTCCTGGTGTACACCACGGTCGCCGCCACGGTGTTCTGGGGCCTGGCACTGGCCTGGCCCGGGGAGAGGCTCAACCGCACCACCGAGGTCGCCACCGCCGTCGCCGCCCAGACCACCCCCAAGGACACCGTGCTGGTCTGGGGCATGCACCCGGAGCTGTACTGGCTGGCCGACCGCAAGCCCGCCTCCCGCTACCTGACCGCCGGCTTCCTCACCAACTACAGCGGCGGCAAGGACGGCAGCGCCAACGTCGGCGAGCAGTTCAGCGTCTCCAACGCCTGGCAGACCTTCGACAAGGAGCTGGCCAACGGCCTGCCCGAGGTCGTGGTCGACGACTCCGGCATCGCTCCGTACCAGCCGGTCATGGTCCCGCGGATCGAGAACCTGCTCGACACCCACTACGAGATGGTCGGCGTCTTCGCCGACACCGTGGTCTACCGCCTCAAGCACTGAGCGGCCCGCACCCACGGCCCGCGCGGGCCGCCGCACCCACGGCCCGCGCAGGAGCCCCGGAACACGCGGGACCCCCGGAACACGCAGGAGCCCCGGAACACGGAGGAGCCCCGGTGACCAGCAGGTCACCGGGGCTCCTCCGTACCGCTACGCCTTAGGCGGGCACCGAGGCCACGCCCGGGGCCAGGAACGGCTTGCCGTTCACGCGCTCCGAGACGCCCTCACGGTCCAGGTACGGGGTGATCCCGCCCAGGTGGAAGGGCCAGCCGGCGCCGGTGATCATGCAGAGGTCGATGTCCTGCGCCTCGGCGACGACACCCTCCTCCAGCATCAGGCCGATCTCCTGCGCCACGGCCTCCAGGGAGCGGGCGCGGACCTGCTCCGCGGTGAGCACCGTGTCGCCGAAGGTCAGCAGCTCCAGCACCTCGGGGTCGAGGACCTGCTGGCCGTCCACCCAGGTGTAGAAGCCGCGCTTGCCGGCCTTGACCACCTCGGCGAGGTTCTCGGAGACGGTGAACCGCTCCGGGAACGCTCCGCGCAGGGTCTCCGAGACGTGCAGGGCGATGGCCGGGCCGACCAGCTCCAGCAGCACGATCGGGGACATCGGCAGGCCGAGCGGCTCGACGGCCTTCTCGACGTCGGCGATCGGGGTGCCCTCGTCGATGATGCCCTGGATCTCGCCCATGAAGCGGGTCAGGATCCGGTTCACCACGAATGCTGGGGCGTCCTTGCACAGGACCGAGGTCTTCTTCAGCTTCTTCGACACGGCGAAGGCGGTGGCCAGCGACGCGTCGTCGGTCTTGTCGCCGCGGACGATCTCCAGCAGCGGCAGGATCGCGACCGGGTTGAAGAAGTGGAAGCCGACGACCCGCTCGGGGTGCTTCAGCTTCGAGGCCATCTCGGTGACCGACAGCGAGGAGGTGTTGGTCGCCAGCACGCAGGTCGGCGAGACCACGTTCTCCAGGTCGGCGAAGACGGTCTGCTTGACGCCCATCTCCTCGAACACGGCCTCGATGACGAAGTCCGCGTCGCCGAAGGCGGCGGCCTTGTCGAGCGAGCCGGAGACCAGGCCCTTGAGGCGGTTGGCCTTGTCCTTGCCGATGCGGCCCTTGGAGAGCAGCTTGTCGATCTCGGCGTGGACGTAGCCGACGCCCTTGTCGACGCGCGCCTGGTCGATGTCGGTGAGGACCACCGGCACCTCCAGACGGCGCGCGAACAGCAGCGCGAGCTGCGAGGCCATCAGGCCGGCGCCGACGACGCCGACCTTGGAGACCGGGCGGGCCAGCGACTTGTCCGGCGCGCCGACCGGGCGCTTGGCCCGGCGCTGCACCAGGTTGAAGGCGTAGATGCCGCTGCGCAGCTCGCCGCTCATGATGAGGTCGGCCAGGGCCGCGTCCTCGGCGTCGAAGCCGGCCTGCAGGTCGGCGTCCTTGACCCGGGCGATGATGTCCAGCGCCTTGTAGGCGGCCGGGGCGGCGCCGTGGACCTTGGCGTCGGCGACCAGGCGGCCCCAGGCGACGGCGTCGTCCCAGGCCTTGCCGCGGTCGATCTCCTCGCGCTCGACGACGACGTCGCCCTTGAGGACCTTGGCGGCCCACAGCAGCGACTGCTCCAGGAAGTCGGCCGGCTCGAAGATCGCGTCGGCGATCCCCAGCTCGAACACGTCCTTGCCCTTGAGCTGCTTGTTCTGGTTCATCGAGTTCTCGATGATGACCTTGATCGCCTTCGAGGGGCCGATCAGGTTCGGCAGGATGCTGCAGCCGCCCCAGCCCGGGACGAGGCCCAGGAAGACCTCCGGCAGCGAGAACGCCGGGACGCCCGAGCTGACCGTGCGGTAGGTGGCGTGCAGACCGACCTCGACGCCGCCGCCCATGGCTGCGCCGTTGTAGAAGGCGAAGGTCGGGACGGGCAGCGCGGCGATCCGCTTGAAGACCTCGTGGCCGCCCTTGCCGATGGCCAGCGCGTCCGCGTGCTCCTTGAGGAGCTCGACGCCCTTGAGGTCGGCGCCGACCGCGAAGATGAACGGCTTGCCGGTGATCGCGGCACCGACGATCCTGCCCTCGGCGGCCTCGGCCTCGACCTGGTCCAGCGCGGCGGACAGCTTGAGCAGCGAGCCCGGGCCGAAGGTGGTCGGCTTGGTGTGGTCGAAGCCGTTGTCCAGGGTGATCAGGGCCAGCTTGCCGGCCTGCAGCGGCAGGTCCAGGTGGCGCACGTGGGCGGTCGTGACGACCTCGCCCGGGAACAGCTCGGCGCCGTGCTGGAGCAGCTCAGTCGTGGTGCTCATGGTCACTTACCACCCTCGAAGTGCGGGTTCTCCCAGATGATGGTGCCGCCCATGCCGAAGCCGATGCACATCGTGGTGAGGCCGTAGCGGACGTCCGGGCGCTGCTCGAAGCGGCGGGCCAGCTGGTTCATCAGGCGCACGCCGGAGGAGGCCAGCGGGTGGCCGAAGGCGATCGCGCCGCCGAACGGGTTGACCCGCTCGTCGTCGTCCGCGATGCCGTAGTGGTCGAGGAACGCCAGCACCTGGACGGCGAAGGCCTCGTTGACCTCGAACGCGTCGATGTCGTCGATGGTCAGACCGGCCTTGGCCAGCGCCTTCTCGGTGGCCGGGACCGGGCCGATGCCCATGACCTCGGGCTCGACGCCGGCGAAGGCGTAGGAGACCAGGCGCATCTTGACCGGGAGACCGAGCTCCTCGGCGACGTCCTCGGCGGCCAGCAGCGAGGCGGTGGCACCGTCGTTCAGACCGGCCGAGTTGCCCGCGGTGATGTTGCCGTGCGGGCGGAACGGGGTCTTGAGGCCGGCCAGCGACTCCATCGTGGTGCCCGGGCGCAGCGGCTCGTCCACGGTGGCCAGGCCCCAGCCGGTCTCGCCGACCTCGGGGTTGGTGTTGCGGATCGAGATCGGCACCAGGTCGGGCTGGATGTCGCCGTTGGCGTACGCCTTGGCGGCCTTCTCCTGGGAGCGCACGGCGTAGGCGTCGCAGCGCTCCTTGGTGATGTGCGGGAAGCGGTCGTGCAGGTTCTCCGCGGTCATGCCCATGAACAGGGCGGACTCGTCGACCAGCTTCTCGGAGACGAAGCGCGGGTTCGGGTCGACGCCCTCGCCCATCGGGTGGCGGCCCATGTGCTCGACGCCGCCGGCCACGACCACGTCGTACGCGCCGAAGGCGATGCCGCCGGCGGTCGCAGTCACGGCGGTCAGCGCACCGGCGCACATGCGGTCGATCGAGTAGCCGGGCACGGACTTCGGCAGGCCCGCCAGCAGGGCGGCGGTGCGCCCGATGGTCAGACCCTGGTCGCCGATCTGCGTGGTGGCCGCCACGGCGACCTCGTCGATGCGCTCGACGGGCAGGTTCGGGTTACGGCGCACGAGCTCCCGGATGCACTTGACGACGAGGTCGTCGGCGCGGGTCTCGTGGTAGATGCCCTTCGGGCCGGCCTTGCCGAACGGGGTGCGGACGCCATCGACGAAGACGACGTCCCTCGCGGTACGAGGCACGGGGGCTCTCCTCCCAGGGACCAACATTTGAGGTGGGCAGGCTGCCGCCGGCGAAGACCCGAGCGGCGCCGCATCACGGCCATGCTACCGGTCGGTAACCACCCTGCCCAGGCCCCTCGGACGGATCCGACGGTGTGTCCCGCAACACGTCGGACCAGGAGAGCTGTTCCCGGGGACGACGAAGGGGATGCCGCCGGTACGGACGACATCCCCTTTCGGTCCTGCCGGGATCAGCCTTCGGTCACGGCCGAGGCGAACGCGGCGGCCATCGCGGGCGCCACCAGGTCCACCTGCCACTGCCGGGCACCGAGCCGGCGCAGCGCGGCGGCCACGCCCTCCGCGCCGCGGTCGGCCGGCGGCTCCCAGGAGACCCGCCGGACCAGGTCCGGGGTGATCAGGTTCTCGGCCGGCAGGTGGTGCCGCTCGGCCAGCTCGCTGACCGCGCTGCGCGCGCCGGAGAGCCGGGCGGCGGCCACCGGGTCCTTCTCGGCCCAGGCCCGCGGTGGCGGCGGACCGTCGTGCGGGGCGGCGGCCGGCGGCAGCTGGCCCTCCGGGATCTCCCGGCCGCGCTGCACGGCGGCCAGCCACTGCTCCAGCTGGCGCCGGTGCACCCGCGGCCCGAAGCCCTGCACGGCCTGCAGCGCGGCGATGTTCAGCGGCATGGCCAGCGCGGCGTTGACGATCGCGGCGTCCGAGAGCACCCGGCCCGGGGACACGTCGCGCTCCTGCGCCATCCGGTCGCGGGCCTGCCACAGCTCGCGCACCACGGCCAGCTGGCGGCGTCGGCGGACCTTGTGCAGCTGCGAGGTGCGTCGCCACGGGTCGGTGCGCGGGGCCGGGCGGGGCGCGGCGGCGATCGCGGCGAACTCCTCCAGGGCCCATTCGAGCTTGCCCTGGGCATCCAGCTCCTGTTCGAGTGCGTTGCGCAGCTCGACCAGCACCTCGACGTCCAGAGCGGCGTAGCGCAGCCACGGCTCGGGCAGGGGGCGGGTGGACCAGTCGACCGCCGAGTGCTCCTTGGCCAGGCTCAGACCGAGCACGTTCTCGGTCATCGGCCCGAGGCCGACCCGGGCGAAGCCCGCGATCCGGCCGGCCAGCTCGGTGTCGAACAGAAGCCGGGGTCTCATGCCGACCTCGGCCAGGCAGGGCAGGTCCTGGGCGGCCGCGTGCACCACCCATTCGGCGTCCCCGATGGCGGCGTCGAGCGCGCTCAGGTCGGGGCAGGCGATCGGGTCGATCAGGGCGGAGCCGGAGCCCGCGCGGCGCAGCTGGATGAGGTAGGCCCGCTGCCCGTAGCGGTAGCCGGACGCGCGCTCGGCGTCGACGGCGACCGGTCCGGAGCCCGCGGCGAAGGCGGCGATCGTGGCGGCCAGCGCCTGCTCGTCCGCCACGACGGGCGGGATCCCCTCCTTCGGCTCAAGGAGCGGGACCGGGGCTGCTTCTTCTGGGATGGCTGCTACGGCGTCGGTCACCCCCCAAGGGTACGACGGTCCTCGCGGCCGGGAGTGTTGTCGGACTGGTCAGACAGTCACTCGCCCGCTCCCCCGCGGGACGCTCCGGGTCCGACGCTTCGGCTCGGCGTGCGCTCGACATCCCGGGCGCGGACAGCGCCACAGCGGCCGAGGAGGAAACGTTCCTCCTCGGCCGCCGCGGCGGTCCGGAGCGCTCGGCTCAGTGGATGATTCCGGTGCGCAGTGCGACGGCGACCATCCCTGCGCGGTCGCCGGTGCCCAGCTTGCGGGCGATCCGGGCGAGGTGGCTCTTCACGGTGAGGGCCGACAGCCCCATCGCCACGCCGATCGCCTTGTTCGACTGGCCCTCGGCGACCAGGCGCAGCACCTCGACCTCGCGGCCGGACAGCTCGCGGTAGGCGGCCTGCTGCGGGCCCGGCTGACCGGGGGCACCAGGGGCGCCCGGAGCGCCGGCGGCGCCCGGCATGCCAGGCATCCCGGGGCGGCGCATCCGGCCGGCCAGCCCGGCGGCGCCGATCGGCAGGCCCGGGCGGCCCGGCATCGCGACGTTCGTCCGGGTGCCGGTGACCACGTAGCCCTTGACGCCGCCGGCCAGTGCGCTGCGGACCGCGCCGATGTCGTCGGCGGCGGACAGTGCCAGGCCGTTGGGCCAGCCCGCGGCGCGGGTCTCGGCGAGGATGGTCAGTCCGGAACCGTCCGGCAGATGCACGTCGGCGACGCAGATGTCGCGGGGGGTGGAGACCCGGGGACGGGCCTCGGCGATCGAGGACACCTCGATCACGTCCCGGACGCCGAGCGCCCACAGGTGACGGGTGACGGTGTTTCGGACGCGGGGATCGGCGATGACCACCATGGCGGTGGGCTTGGTCGGCCGGTAGGCGACCACGTTTGCGGGGTGCTCAAGAAGGACCGACACCAGGCCTCCTGCGGGGAGTGGCGGACGGAACCCCGATGGGGGCGGTCGGAGTGTTCCGCGTTCGGAAAGGGTCACAGTCTGCTTCGGCAGCTACCGTGCCCGGCTTTAGCGAAAGATCACGATCTAGTGAGTAACAATACGGACAAATCGCGCAAATGATTGATGCGACATGCCTGGTATTCGCACAAAATCGATCAGATTCGATGCCGATCGGTCGGTGTCGACCGCCTAATTGACGCAGAGCGGATCCGAAGTCACACTCCGTCAGTCCTGGGGGTGGCGTCCGGCCGTCCGGTGCCGTCGGGCCCGGACACCACTCGTCAGTGCGACCGGGGGCGTCGCCGGGCGGGCATCGGGACCACTCCACCGAGTGACGGGACCTCGGCGGGGCCCTGCGGCGCCGGCGCGGCCGGCGGCAGGCCGGCGCTGATGCAGAGCAGGTCCGCCCAGGCCGCCAGATGCCGCTCGAAGCGGCCGTCGGCGGGCGTCCAGGAGGCCCGGATCTCGATCTCGGTCGACGACGGGCGCTCCGCCAGACCGCCGAAGTACTGGGACGCGCACCTGGTCACCGTGCCGGACGGCTCCGCGTACCCGGCGCCGTGCGCCTGGAGGGAGTCCAGCAGCCAGGCCCAGCCGACCTCGCAGAGCATCGGGTCGCCGGCCATCTCCGGCTCCAGCTCGGCCCGGGTCATCGTGACCACGCGGAACTCGCCGTTCCAGGCCTCCTGCCCGGCCGGGTCGTAGAGCAGCACCAGCCGGCCGTCGGCCAGCTCCTCGCCGTCCACCTCGACCGCGGCGGTCACCGCGAAGGAGTGCGGGGCGAGCCGGCGCGGGGCCGGCGCGGGGGAGAGCTGCACCTCGGGCCGCAGCCTGGCCCCGTCCAGGGCCGCCACGGCAGCCCGGAACTCGCTCGGCGCCCCCTCGCGACCCGTTCCGCCACCTGCTCCGCCACCCTGCGCGGGGTGCCCTCCGACCGCTGCCATGTCTCGAAGACTAGGTCGAAGACCCGGGTTATCGCCGCAACTTCTCTCCCAGCGGCGTGCCGGAACGGCAAACCCGGGCAGATCTTGGAGGAACCGACGAGACCGGCCGGGGAGAGGCCCCCGGGACGCGTGCGAAGATTTGACGCGTGAGCGAGACTAGGGCAGACACGACGGCGGGCACCCACGGCGGCCCGTCCACCCCCGCGCGCCGCGGCGCCGCGTACGACTCCGCGTTCCTGCGCGCCTGCCGGAACGAGCCGGTGCCGCACACGCCCGTGTGGTTCATGCGCCAGGCCGGCCGCTCGCTGCCCGAGTACCTGAAGGTCCGCGAGGGCATCCCCATGCTGGAGTCCTGCATGCGGCCCGAGCTGGTCAAGGAGATCACCCTGCAGCCGGTGCGCCGGCACAAGGTCGACGCGGCGATCTTCTTCAGCGACATCGTGGTGCCACTCAAGGCCGTCGGCATCGACGTCGACATCAAGGCCGGTGTCGGCCCGGTCATCGCCGACCCGATCCGCACCTTCGAGGACCTCCAGCGGCTGCGGCCGCTCGAACCGGGCGACGTCCCCTACATCACCGAGGCCGTGGGCCTCCTGGTCGACGAACTCGGCGGGACCCCGCTGATCGGCTTCGCCGGCGCGCCGTACACGCTGGCCAGCTACCTGGTCGAGGGCGGGCCGTCCAAGAACCACGAGAACACCAAGGCCATGATGTACGGGCAGCCCGAGCTGTGGGCCGCCCTGGTGGACCGGCTCGCGGACATCACCTCGGCCTTCCTGAAGGTGCAGATCGAGGCCGGCGCCTCGGCGGTCCAGCTGTTCGACTCCTGGGTCGGTTCGCTCGCTCCGGCCGACTACCGCCGCTCGGTGATGCCGGCCAGCACCAAGGTCTTCGACGCGGTCGCCGGGTACGGCGTGCCGCGGATCCACTTCGGCGTCGGCACCGGCGAACTGCTCGGGCTGATGGGCGAGGCCGGCGCGGACGTCGTCGGCGTCGACTGGCGGGTGCCGCTGGACGTCGCCGCCGAGCGGGTCGGCCCGGGCAAGGGCCTGCAGGGCAACCTCGACCCCGCCGTGCTGTTCGCCCCGACCGGGGTCGTGGAGGCCAAGGCCCGCGAGGTGCTGGACGCCGCCCGTGCCGTCGGCAGCAGCGGCCACATCTTCAACCTCGGCCACGGCGTCATGCCGTCCATGGACCCGGACGCGCTCAGCCGCCTGGTCGCCTTCGTCCACGAGGCCAGCGCGCGCTGAGGCGCCGACGTACGGCGGTGCCGGGCGACTCCGATCGCGGAGGGCCCGGCACCGCCGTCGTCAGCCCTCCGCGCCGGGGTCCTTCGCCGCCCACGGGTCCGGCTCCCCGGCGTCGGGTGCGGCAGCCGCCGGGCGGCGGCGCGCCCGGTAGCGGTAGGCCAGGGCGGCCGGGACGCCCAGCACCAGCAGGAACGGCGCCACCGCGGCCAAGGCCACGGACAGGCCGCGGGCGATGACCGCCAGGGCGTGCAGGCCGCCGCCGAGCGCCGAGCCGACCGCGTCACCGAAGCCCTCGGCCTCGGCCTTCGGCACCGGGGTGGGCGTCGGGGAGGCGGCCTCGCGGCGGACCTCCAGGGTGACGGTGGAGTACGAGGTCCGGGCGGACAGCTCCTTCTGCTGCTTCTGCAGGGACTCCAGGTCGGCCTCGCGGCGGCTCAGCTCCGTCTCCAGCGAGGTGACCTCGCTCAGCGACTTCGCCTGCGCCATCAGCGCCCGCACCCGGTCCACGCTCGCCTGCTGGGTCTGCACCCGGCTCGCCACGTCGGCGACCTGCTGGGTCAGGTCGTCCGCCTGGCTCTTGCGGGAGGACACCTTGCCGAGGGCGGCGAGCTGGTCCAGGGTCTGCTGGTAGACGGCCGAGGGGATCTTGAGCGTCAGCTGGCCCGCCTGGTTCGCGCCATTGCCGGCGACCGACTCGGCGCTCACGTAGCCGCCGGCCGTCGTGGTCAACTCCCGCGCCCTGGCCAGCGCCTGGCCGACGTCCTCGGCGCTCAGGCTGAGCTGCGCGGTGTACGCGATCAGCCGACTGCTGTCGGCGGCCGGGGTCACCCCGGCCGCCGCGGGGGCGCCGGAGGGCTGGGCGCCGGTCGCGGCCGCCGCCGCGTCCGCACCGCCCTGCCTGGCGGGGGCCACCGCCGGGTCGGCCTTGGCCGATTCCCCCGCGCCGCCCGCGCTGCACCCCCCGACCAGCAGCGCCACCGCGGCCACCACCGTCCCCAGTGCCCCGGCTCTCGTCCGTCTCCGCATTCCCGGCTCCTCCCCAACTCCGTTGACGGGTCTCCCCCTTGGACGGAAGAGCCTGCCGTACGGACCCGCCCGGGAGATCGCGACTCCATCACGGCTCGGGAGCAGGGCGGGCACGACCTACCCGGCGGTCACCTCGAGCCCCGCCCGGCGCAGCAGCGCCGCCGTCACGCCGTCCCCGGGCCGCAACTCCCCGGTGAACGTGCCGTCGTAGACCCGCCCGCAGCCGCAGGACGGGCTGCGCGCCATCAGCAGGGCCCGCCGTGCGCCCGCCGCCTCGGCCGCCGCGAGCGTCGCCCGGGCACCCGCCAGGAACTCCCCGGTGCAGTCCGCCCCGGTCGCGTCCACCACCCGCGCCCGCCCGTCCAGCACATCCGTGCCGTCCCCGCCGACGATCTCCGCCGGCGGCCGAGGCGTCGGCAGCCCGCCCGCACTCTCCGGGCACACCACGACGGCCCGCCCCTCCTCGACCAGGCGCACGGCGTCCGCCGAGGTCCTCGCCCGTCCGTCGTACCGGCAGGGGATCCCGGCCAGGCACGCGCTCACCACGATCGGCTCCATGGCACACAGCCTGGGCGGCGGTCCGTCGTGCCCTCGAAATCGCTATCTTGGGGTCATGAGCGAGCTGCCGGACTGGATGTACGCGCCCAGAGCCGAGGGTTGGTTCGCCGACGACCTCGACCATCTGCCGCAGGCACCGCGGCACACCGAACTGATCGACGGGGCGCTGGTCTTCATGATGTCCCCCCAGCGGTCGTGGCACACCCGGGTCGTGCGACGGCTGACCGACGCGCTGGAGCGGTCGGTTCCGGACGGAGCGCTGGCCGAGGGTGAGATGACGATCAAGCTCGACCGGCGCAACCGGCCGGAACCGGACGTGGTGGTCGCCACGGCGGAGTACGACCCCGACCGCACCTGGTACGCCCCGGCCGACGTACTGCTCGCCGTCGAGGTCGTATCGCCGGAGTCGGCCGACCGCGATCGCACGGTCAAGGTCCGCAAGTACGCCGAGGCCGGCATCCCGCACTACTGGATCGTCGAGGACGAGGACGGCCTGCCGGTCGTGCACGTCTACGAGCTGGATGGGGCGACGGGCACCTACGCCCCGGTCGGGATCTTCCGGGGCACGCTCGAACGCCCGGTGCCGTTCCCGGTCACGATCGACCTGGACGGCCTGGTGCCGAGCAGCGGGCGTGCAGGGGATTGAGGCTCCGGTGTAAGGACCTGCGAGACTTCGGACCATGTCGGATGCACACGTCGTCGTCGTCGGTGGTGGGATCGCGGGGCTGGCTGCGGCCGCTTTTCTGAGCGGAGCGGCCGGAGGCGCCGCCCGGGCCCGGGTGACGGTGCTGGAGGCGTCGGGACGGTTCGGCGGGAAGCTGTGGGGCGGTGAGGTCGGCGGGGTCCGGGTGGACCTCGGGGCCGAGTCGGTGCTGGCCCGGCGGCCGGAGGCGGTGGAGCTGGCGCGGGCCGTCGGGCTGGGCGGGGAACTGGAGCCGCCGACCACCGCGAAGGCGGCGATCTGGACACGCGGGGCGCTGCGGCCGCTGCCGGGCGGGCAGGTGATGGGCGTGCCGGGTGACCTGGAGGCGCTGGCGGCGTCCGGGGTGCTCACCGCCGAGGGCCTGGAACGGGCCCGGCACGAGCGGAGCACCGAGGTGGGGGAGGACGTCGCGATCGGCCGCTACGTCGCCGACCGGCTGGGCCGGGAGGTGGTGGACCGGCTGGTCGAACCGCTGCTGGGCGGCGTCTACGCCGGGCGCGCCGACGAGATCTCGCTGCGGGCCGCCGTGCCGCAGCTGCTGGCGATCGCCCGGGGCGGAGGTTCGCTGGTCGAGGGGGTGCACGAGCTGGCGTCCCGGCCGAAGACGGTCGGCACCCCGGTGTTCAACGGCCTGCGCGGCGGTCTCGGCACCCTGCCGCAGGCGGTCGCCGCGGCCTGCGTCGAGGCGGGTGCGGACCTGCGGACGGACGCCCCGGTGGACGAGCTGCGCCGTACCCCCGACGGCTGGCGGGTGGTGACCGGCGGTGAGGTGCTGCGCGCCGACGCCGTGGTGCTGGCCGTCCCGGCCCCGGCCGCGGCCCGGCTGCTGCGCGCGGACGCCCCGGCGGCCGCCGCCGAGCTGGACACCGTCGAGTACGCGGGCATGGCGCTGGTGACGCTGGCGTTCCGGCGCTCCGACCTGGCCGAACTCCCCAGCGGCAGCGGGTTCCTGGTGCCGCCGGTGGACGGGCGGCGGATCAAGGCGTCGACCTTCTCCTCCAACAAGTGGGGCTGGCTGGAGCGTTCCGCGCCGGACGCGTTCCTGCTGCGCACCTCGCTGGGCCGGCACCGCGAGGAGGAGGCGCTGGGCCTGCCGGACGAGGAGCTGGTGGCCCGCTCGCTGGCGGACCTGGGGGAGGCGATCGGGCTGACCGCCCGGCCGTACGACACCTTCGTCTCACGGTTCGCGGCAGGCCTGCCGCAGTACCCGGTCGGTCACCCGGACAAGGTGGCCCGGGCCCGGGCGGCGGCCGAGCGGGTGGGCGGGCTGGCGCTGTGCGGCGCCGCGTACGACGGGGTGGGCATTCCGGCGTGCATCGGTTCGGCGGCGGCCGCGGCCGCCGCCGTCGACAGACTGTTGACCCCGGCGACCGGGGAAGGTTCCACGGAGAGGACAATGGGCGCATGACTGAGAGCGTTGAGCGGGAGCCGGAGCAGCGGCCCGAGAAGAAGAAGGCGCGCGACCTGAACCAGGTCATCCGCTACACCATGTGGTCGGTGTTCAAGCTCAAGGACGCCCTGCCCGAGGACCGCGCCGCCCTGGCCGCCGAGGTGGACGGGCTGTTCGAGCAGCTGGCCGCCAAGGACGTGATCGTGCGCGGCACGTACGACGTCTCCGGTCTGCGCGCGGACGCCGACATCCTGGTCTGGTGGCACGCCGAGGACTCGGACGACCTGCAGGAGGCGTACAACCGCTTCCGCCGCACCGGCCTGGGCCGCCGGCTGGAGCCGGTCTGGTCGAACATGGCGCTGCACCGCCCGGCCGAGTTCAACAAGTCGCACATCCCGGCCTTCCTCGCCGACGAGCGCGCCCGCGACTACGTCTGCGTGTACCCGTTCGTCCGCTCCTACGAGTGGTACCTGCTGCCGGACGAGGAGCGGCGCGCGATGCTCGCCGAGCACGGCAAGATGGCGCGCGGCTACCCGGACGTGCGGGCCAACACGGTGGCCTCGTTCGCGCTCGGCGACTACGAGTGGCTGCTCGCTTTCGAGGCGGACGAGCTGCACCGGATCGTGGACCTGATGCGCGACCTGCGCCCGTCCCGGGCCCGGCTGCACGTCCGCGAGGAGGTGCCGTTCTTCACCGGTCGCCGCAAGCCGCTCATCGAGCTGCTCAACGGTCTGGTCTGAGCGACCGCGGTTCCCCTGGAGGCCGGCCCCGTACGCACGGGGACCGGCCTCCCGGCGTTCCCGCGGGCGTCGCTACCGGAGCGGCCCGGCGAATTCGCGCAGCACGGCGGCGGTGCCGGTGCCGACTCGGCAGCCCGGGTCGCGGTGCTCGGCGGGGCCGCGTTCGTCCGTGGGCGGGAGCGTGCCCCGCTCGTCGGGGCGGGCGCAGCCGGTCTTCCGTCCCGGGGCGGGCTCAGGTGCGGTGCGGGCGCAGCCGGTCTTCCGTCCCGGGGCGGGCTCAGGTGCGGTGCGGGCGCAGGGCGGCGCGCAGCCGGGCGTCGGGGAGGACGGCGGGGCCGTTCATGGCGACGGCGGTGAGCAGTTCGCGCTCCTCGTCGTCGGCGAGGCCGCGCTGGCGGGCGGGGCGGACCTCGCGCAGCACTTCCTGGCCGATCGGGGAGGCCCAGCGGGTGTAGGGGTAGACATCGACCCGGGCCATCAGCAGGGTGCCCGAGGTGAGCACCAGCGGCAGCGAGAACCAGGCGAGCGGGGCGAGGGCGTTTCCGCCGGTGAAGCCGCTGACGGCCAGCGAGGCGGCCAGCAGGAGCAGGGAGAGCAGCAGCGCGTGGCGGACCTGCCGGACCACCACGACGGTGCTGCGCTGCACCAGTGCCGGGGTGGCGAGGCCGGCCAGTGAGAGCCGGGCGCCGATCTCCAGCACGGTGGGGTGCTCGGCCATCGCGCGGCGCAGTTCGTCCGTGCGGCACTGGCCCTCGGGGCCGACGGTGGCGATGACCGCCCGTTCCAGCCGGCTGCGGCCCCTGGGGTCGACGACGGTGGTCCAGCCGGTGTGCGCCAGGTGCAGGCGGCCCCGGCCGGCCATCAGGACGAGGGCCAGTTCGACCACCCGGTCCGGGCCGCCGGCCAGGTAGGCGGTCTCGTACAGGCCGATGCCGACGGCTTCCGGCGGGCGCAGCCCGTCCTGTTCGGCGAGGGCGTCGGCGGTGGCGGTCATCCGGACCAGCCGGAGGCAGGAGAGCACCGCCGCGACACAGGCCGGTATGAGGAACAGCAACCACATGGCCTTGTTGTATGCCTGGCCCGCTGGTGCGGGGAACGACTTCCCGGTCCGCGATACCGAACTGTGACGTCGGCCCGGGGACGGGCCGCGGCCGCGGGGGCCGCCCCGCACCCGTGCGGGGCGGCTGTCAGGAGCCGCAACCGCCGCCGCCGCAGCTCGACCCGCAGCTGGAGGACGAGCCGCAGCTGGACGAGGACCCGCAGCTGGAGGAGGACGAGCCGCAGCTGGAGGACGAGGATCCGCAGCTGCTGGACGAGGACCCGCAGCTCGACGAGCCGCAGCTGCTGCCGGAGGACCCGGAGTCGGAGGAGCCGCACCAGGAGGCGGAGCCGCCGCAGGAACTCGACGCGCAGGAGGAGGACGACGAGGACGAGGACGACGACGAGGAGGACATGAACGAGGACGAGTTCGCGGCGGCCTGCCGCATCGCCTCCTCCTCGGCCGTGGCCGCCAGCATCGCGGCTTCCAGCTCCTGGTCGTCCAGCCCGGCGGCGGCCAGTCCGCCGAGGGCGAGCGCGCCCAGCAGCGCGCCGCCCGCCAGCCTGGGCGACACGCCGGAGTGCGGCGTCCACGGCGAGCCGTCCATCAGGGTCAGCTGACGCGTCCCGGCCGGCGTGATCCGGCCCTTGACCAGCGGCGTGGCGAGCAGCGCGAAGGCGCCGGCGAACAGCAGGAGGCCGGGGATCCACAGGTTGGGGCGGTCGTGGCCGGGGGCACCGTCGTCGACCAGTTCGGAGGCCACAGCGAAGGCCACGACGACGAGCATCGCCTGCCAGAGCAGCCGGCGGGCGGTCCGGGCCCGCCGCATCCGCTCGGGGCGGCGCAGCAGGCCGCGGTCGGCGAGCCGGTCGCCGACCTCCTGGACGGCGGCGGAGCGCATCACCATCCGGCGCAGCGGGGCGATCTCGCGGCTGCCGGTGGGCCCGGCGGCCTCCTGGATCGCCTGGTCGACGGCGTCGTACGGCTTGGCGCCGACGAGCGTGACGAGGCCGGAGCGGCTGATCACGACCTGCTCGCTCATGTGCATCCGGACCAGCGCGGTGTCGAACACCCGGCCCGGTCCGCCGGCCAGGAACGCGGCGTCGAGCAGCGGCAGACCGCGGCCGGGCAGGCCCTTGGCGTGCGGGACGTGGCCGATGCGCTGCCGGGCCCGGACGGCGTACAGGGTGGCGGCCGCCAGCAGGACGGCCGGGACGATGAAGTAGCTGTTGTGCCACATGGGCGGTTCCCCCGGGGTGACGATGGGTCGCTAGCCGCGCAGGGCCCGGCGCAGACGCGCCAGCGGGCCGGTCGGCCGTACGGGTGCCGGGTGGAGCCACTGCTCCAGGGCCCGGCGGTGGTCGGCGGCGAGCGGGCCGCCGTCGGTGAGCACCCACTGGGCGAAGGCCCGGGCGTCGGCGCGGTAGCCGCCGGTCTGCGGGTGGGTGCGGGCGTAGCCGAGGAAGAGCGGACCGTACCGCTCGCCGATGAGGCGGGGGAGGTCCGGGGCCACCTTGGCGGTGGTGTCCCGCCGCTTGGCGGCGAGGCCGGTGGACTGGGCGCGGACCCGGGCCGGGTCGAAGCCGGGCGGGACGGGCCCGCCGGCGACCAGGGCGGCCAGCAGCTCCGCCTGGCGGCGGGCCAGGCGTTCCCGGGCGGCGGCGGTGTCCCGGTCGCCGGGGTGCTCCCGGTCCGTGGTGGGGTCGCTCATCGCCGGGTGCTCCCCTCCAGCACCCGGCGGATGGCGTCCAGTTCACCGGCCAACTCGCTGGGCGGCGGGAAGTTCGCGTCCCGTTCCAGCAGGACGCCGGGGGGCGCCACCCGAGCGCAGAGCTCGGCCAGCACCTCCAGCACCGGTTCGGTGACGGGGTGGGCGTGCGTGTCGTGCCAGGTCCCGTCGACCAGGGTGCCGCCCGCGACGTGGACGTAGGCGAGCGCTTCCAGCGGCAGGCGGTCGAGTTCGGCGGCCGGGTCGACGCCGAGGTTGACCCGGTTGGTGTGCAGGTTGGCGACGTCGATCAGCAGCCGGACACCGGTGCGCCCGACCAGCTCGGCGAGGAACTCCCCCTCGGTGAACTCGTCGTCCGGCCAGGCGAGCTGGGCGGCGACGTTCTCCAGGGCGATCGGCACCGGGAGCTGATCCTGGGCGATCCGGACGTTCTCGGCGATCACCCGCAGCGAGTCCCGGGTCCGGGGGACGGGCAGCAGGTGGCCGGCCTCCAGGCCGCCGGCCCGGACGAAGGCCAGGTGCTCGGTGACCAGCGGGGAGCCGAGCGCCAGCGCGGTGTCGGCGAGCCGGGCGAGACGGCCGGGGTCGGGCAGGTCGGCGCCGCCGAGGCCGAGGCCGACGCCGTGCGGGACGACGGTGACGCCGCGTTCGCGCAGCACCGCCAGTGAGTCGGGCAGGTGGCCGGCGCAGACGTTCTCGGCGACCACCTCGACCCAGTCCAGGCCGGGCTGGCGTTCGACGACGGTGTCGATCTCGGGGCGCCAGCCGAGGCCGACGCCCAGGCGGGTGGGGGCGGTGTCGCCGGAGGTGGCCCGTGCGGGCAGGTCCAGGGCAGGGGAAGTCATCGGTTCGCCCCCTTCGGAGGGCTGGGGTGGGAAGGGCCGTCGGGTGGTGCGGGCGTCGTCGCCAGGACCACGCGGCCGTGTTGCTGAGGATGTCCCCGGGCGGGGTGGCTGCCAAGCCTCAACCGGTCTTCTCAGAGCATTATTTGAGCTTGCCGTCACGGTGCTGTGGGACCCCGGCCCCGGGCGGCGGACGTCCCCGCCGGAAGGACGCCCCACCGGGGCGGAATTCGGAGGCGGCGGAGGGGGCGGCAACGGCCGGCGTCGGAATCGATGACCTCTTTGACGATCCGTCGACCGCGATCGACGCGTGGCTGGGGTACGAGCGCTGTGCGGGGGAGCGCAAGGGGATCAAGCGCCCGAAGTGACCCTCGGAACAGTGATTCTGAGTGATCCGTGACCACGGCTTCGTCTTCGTGACCCGCACCCCGCGGCACGCGCCCTGTGTCGTGCTCTGCGGGGTGTTCGCCTTCGGCTCCGCGATGGCGGTGGAGGCGCTGACCACGGCGAACCGGAACTCGCCGCTGGCAGCGCTCTTCCGCTCGGGGGAGAAAGGATTCGTCGCGGTCGAGGGCCGGGTGATCGGGCTGGACACCGTGGACGTCACGGTCGAGGTCTGCCGCGCCCTGCCCGCGCCCCGGGCCGACGTCCCGTCGGGCTTCCGGGGCGAGGTGTCCGCCAGTCGTCCCGAGCAGTGAGACAATTGGTCTCGACCACGTGGTGCGAATCAGGACAGCACGGGAGAGACCGGGTCACGAACTCCTGTCGGTCGTACAGGTTTTGCCCCGCTCTTGACACATCATGGGCATAATCGCGCACATGACGATCAACCGCGCGAACGTGAGCGCGATTGCCGAGGACCTGTACGTGTGGCTCCCCCCGAAGCGGGGCTGGGGCCTGGCCAACTGCGGCCTGCTGGTCTCCGAGACGACCGCGCTCTGGATCGACACCCCCTACGACCCCTCGATGGCCGGGGAGTTCCTCGCCGCGAGCCGCCGGCTGCTGCCCGCCGGGGTCGAGGTCGACCGGGTGGTCGTCACCCACGCCAACGGCGACCACCTGTGGGGCGCCGGGGTGGTGCCGGACGCCGAGGTGATCGCCACCCGCGAGGCACTGGAGCACATCCACTGGGAGCCCACCCCGCAGCAGCAGCACGCGCTGGTCGCCGACAGCGACCCCGACTCCCCGCTCGGCGGCTACCTCAAGGAGCACTTCGGGCGCTTCGACTGGTCCGCCACCGACCCGGTCCACCCGGACACCGTCTTCACCGGCGAGCTGGAGCTGCGGATCGGCCGCTACCCCGTGCAGATCACCAGCCTGCCCGCCGCCCACACCGGCGGCGACCTGATGGTCCACCTCCCGCACCAGCGCGCGGTGTTCACCGGCGACGTGATCTTCTCCTCGACGCCCGAGCAGCCCGGCGACCACCCCTCGCACTGGGCCGGCCCGCTGGAGAACATCATCGGCGCCTGCGAGCAGGCCCTGGCCACCGGCGCGGAGATCTTCGTCCCCGGCCACGGCCCGGTGCTCGACCGCGCGGGCGTCCGCGAGCACATCGGCTACCTGACGTACGTCCGCGACCGCGCCCACTCCCTGCACGCCGCCGGGATACCCGCCCTGGACGCCGCCCGGCGGGTGATCGCCGAGCAGCGCCACCCCGAACTCGGCCTGCCCGAGCGGCTGGTGCTCACCGTCGCGGCCGAGTACCGGCACCTGGACGGCTCGGCGACGCCGGGCGTGCTGGACGCCATGGGACAGGTCGCCCTGGTCGCCCGGGAGCTGGCCGAGGACGCCGCCGCCCGGATCCCGCGCCCGCGCACCGCCCGGAACTGACCCCGGGCCCGGAACCGGCCGCCGGAATCGACCCCGGAACCGGCCCGGGCCCCGGCCCGGAACCACCCCTGCCCGGCCCGACCCGCCCGCACCCCGAGGACTCCGATGACGCAGATCGCGCTGACCGCCCTGGCGCTGGTCGCCGCCGTGGCCACGGTCCTGCTCGCCCGCGGCCGGGCCGGGGCCATCGCCCGGGCCGCGGCCGCCGAGACCGCGCTCACCCGGGGCGAGGAGCGCGCCCGGGTCGCCGAGGGCCGCCTCGCCCGCGCCGAGCAGCAGCTGCGCGAGGCGCAGGAGACCGCCCGGCGCTCCACCGACGAGGCCCGGCGGGCCGAGGGCCGCACCCGCGTTGCCGAGGACGCCGTCCGCGAAGCGCAGGAGGCGGCCCTGGAGGCGCAGGACGCCGTCCGGGACGCCGGCCGGCAGGGCGCCGCCGCGGCCGCCCGCGCCGAGGAGGCCGACCACCGCCTCGCCGCCGCCGAGGCGCGCGCCGCCGCGCTGCTCGCCGAGATCGGCCACCTCGCCCAGGAACGGGTCGCCGCCACCGCCGTACGGCTCACCCACACCAACGCCCCGCTGGTCGGCCCGCTGGCCCCGCAGACCGTCGGCCCGGAGGCCGTCCGGGCGCTGCAGTCCGTCCTCGACGCCACCGCCGCCGCCCTCGCCGACGAGCGCGAACGGGTCGACGCCGCCGCCCGCGCCGCCATGCGCGGCGCCACCTCCCGGATCCAGACCCTGCTCTACCAGATCCAGAGCCTGGTCCAGCAGCTCCAGCACGACAACGACGACCCCCGGCTGCTGGAGGTCGACTTCCGCAACGAGGTCGCGCTGCGCCGGATCCAGACCGTCGCGGTGCTCTGCGAGGCCTGGCCGGGCCTGGCCCGCACCGACTCGCCGCTCGCCGAGGTCGTCGTCGGCGCGCTGTCCCGGGTGCCCGGCTACGCCCGGATCAAGGTCGCCAACCACCTGCGCGAGCAGCGGCTCGCCGTGGTCGCCCGGGCCGCGGAGCCGATCGCCGTCACCATCGCCGAACTGCTCGCCAACGCCACGGCCTACTCCCACCCGGAGACCGACGTCCCGGTGACCGTCCAGCAGGGCGGCCGCGGCGCGCTGGTGATCGTCGACGACAGCGGCATCGGCATGGACGAGGACCAGCTGCGCCGGGCCCGCCGACTGCTCGCCGGCCCGCCGGACCTCCTGCTCACCGAGCTCGGCAACCCGCCCAAGACCGGCTTCGCGGTGATCGGCAAGCTCGCCCGCCAGTACGGCTTCGCCTGCCACATCGAGCCCTCGCCGTACGGCGGCATGCGGACCATCCTGCGCATCCCGGCCGGGCTGGTGACCGTCGTCGACGACGAGCAGCCGCTGTCGGTGCTCACCCCGCTGCCGCTGCGGGCCGGTTCCGGGCCCGTCCTCGCGCCCACCGTCGCCGCGGTACCGCCGATGCGCGACGCCGACGAGCAGGACGGCCCGCAGCTCGCCGACCGCCACAACCAGCCCGGACCGCACCCGGCACCCGCCATCCACGTGGTGCCCGACCCGGGCGCGGGCGGTGCGGACGCCGCGAACGCCGTCGGCCCGGCAGGCGTCCCGGGCTCACCGGGCTTCCCGCCCCTCCCGGGCCGTCCGGCCTCTTCGGGCGGCCCCGACGCCTCGGGTGCCCCGGACTCCCCGGACTCCCCGGACTCCCCGGGGGACGACGGCACCGGCCTGCCCACCCGGCGGCGCCGCCGCCCGCTGGCCGCCGAGGAGGCCGGTGCGCCCACCGCCACCGCCTCCGCCACCACCCCGGTACCCGGCCGCACCCCCGAACGGGCCGCCGCCCACTGGCAGGCGCTGCAGCGGGGCACCGACTCCGGCCGCGCCGCCGTCGCCGAGGCCGCCCGCGGGAGCGCCGCGACCGGGACCGGCACGAGCCCCGCCCGCAGCACCGGAACCGGAACCAGCACGCCCACCATCCCCGGCGACACCACCGCCGACCGCCCCACCGGTGACCACGCCACCGGCCCGACGACCTTAGAAGGAGCCGAGCAGTGAGCAGCTCGCCCAGCCCGACCGCCACCGACGAGATCTCGTGGGTGCTGACCCCGCTGCTGGAGCTGCCGGGGGTGCTGCACGCGGTCATCGCCACCGGGGACGGCCTGGTCGAAGGCGCCTCGGCGGGCCTGGGCCGGGCCTCCGCCGAGCGGGTCGCCGCGATGACCGCCACCGTGCACGCCTCCGCCCGCGCGTTCACCACCGCGTTCACCGACTCCGAGCGGCCCCGGCTGGCCCAGACCGTGGTGGAGTCCGACCTCGGCTACGCCATCGTGGTCCCGGCCGGGGAGAACACCTCGCTCGCCGTGTTCACCACCCCCGACGCCCAACTCGGCAACGTGTCCTACCAGATGCAGGTGCAGGTCGCCGCGCTGGGCCGCGCGCTCGCGAGCCCGTCCCGGCGACAGGACGACACAGCCCGGTCATGACCGCCGTCCCCCGCAGGCGGATGGTGCCCGCCTACCTGGCCACCGGCGGCCGCAGCCGCCCCGGCACCGAGGGCTTCGAGCGGCTGACCGTCCTGTTCGCCGACCGCGCCGAACCGCCGACCGGGCTCGAACCCGAACACCGCCGGCTCTGGGAACTGCTGCGCCCCGGCGCGCTGACCGTGGTGGAGGCCGCCGCGCACCTGCGCCTGCCGGTCAGCGCCACCGTCTTCCTCGCGGCCGATCTGGTCGAGGCGGGCTGCCTGCACGCCCGCGCGCCGATCCCGCCCGCCCAGCAGACCGACCGTTCCATCGTCGAGAGGCTCCTCGTTGGACTCCGTGCGCTCCGGTGACCGGGCCGGCGATCCGGTCGACCAGCCCGTCGGACGGCCCGCCGACCGCTCGGCCGACCAGCCGGACCGGGTGGGCTACCTGCCCGACCGGGACCAGACCCTGATGAAGCTGGTGGTCGCCGGCCCGTTCGGCGTCGGCAAGACCACGCTCATCCGCACCCTCTCGGAGATCGCCACCCTGCACACCGAGGAGGCGATGACGGAGACCGGCCGGCCGGTGGACGACCTCGCCGGCCTGCCCGAGAAGACCCACACCACCGTCGCGGTGGACTTCGGCCGCCTCACCCTGCCCGGCAACGTCGTGCTCTACATGTTCGGCACCCCCGGCCAGCGCCGGTTCTTCCCGCTCTGGCAGGACATCGCCCGGGGCGCCCTCGGCGCCCTGGTGCTCGCCGACACCCGCCGGCTGGCCGACTCCTTCGAGATCATGGACATGGTCGAGGAGCAGGGCCTGCCGTACGCCGTCGCCGTCAACTGCTTCCCGGACGCGCCGGTCCACTCGGTCGAGGTGCTCCGCGCGCACCTGGACCTGCACCCCGCCACCCCGTTGCTGCTCTGCGACGCCCGCGAGCGCGAGGCCAGCCTGGACGCGCTGATCGCGCTGGCCGAGCACGTCCTCGACGCCCTGCCCGCCGCCGCCTCCACCGCCACCCAGGAGCGCCCGTGACCGTCGAGACCCGCCCGACCCCGATCCACGGCCCGGTCTTCGCCGCCGACCCCCAACTGGTCTACGAGCGGCTGCGCCGGCACGGCCCGGTCGCCCCGGTGGAGGTCGCGCCCGGCGTCGAGGCCCTGCTGGTCACCGACTACCAGGCCGCCTTGGACCTGCTGCGCGACAGCGACACCTTCTCCAAGGACTCCCGCGCCTGGCAGCGGACCGTGCCGCCGGACTCCCCGCTGCTGCCGGTCCTCGGCTACCGTCCGACGGCCCTGTTCAGCGACGGCGAGACGCACGCGCGCTACCGCGCGGTGATCACCGACGCCCTCGCGCTGTTCGAACCGCACCGGCTGCAGCGCCAGGTCGCCGAGACCGCCCACCGGCTGATCGACCGCTTCGCCGCGGTCGGCCGCGCCGACCTGATCGCCGAGTACGCCCGCCAGCTGCCCGCCTCCGTGCTCACCACCTGGTTCGGGGTGCCCGAGGCGCAGCACGCCGAGGTGGTCGCCGCGATCACCGGGCTGATCGAGTCCACCGCGCAGGCCGGCGCCGCGTACGGGAAGCTGCTCGCAGTCGTCACCGCCATGGTCGCCGAGCGCCGCGCGCGCCCCCGGCACGACCTCGCCTCCTGGTTCGTCACCCACCCGCTCGGACTGGACGACGACGAGGCGATCCGCCAGATCACCCTGACCATGATCGCCGGGCACGAGCCGACCACCAACCTGATCGGCAACGCCCTGCTGCGCCTGCTCACCGACGCCCGCTACGCCGGTTCGCTGTTCGGTGGCGCGATGACCGCCCACCAGGCGATCGACGAGGTGCTCTGGCACGAGCCGCCGCTGGCGAACCTCTCCGCCCACTACCCGCGCTACGACATCGTCTTCCACGGCCGCGAGATCAAGGCCGGGACCCTCCTGCTGGTCTCCTACGCGGCCGCCAACTCCCAGGCGGCGCCGCCCACCGACGACGCCGGCGCGCTGCGCAGCGGCGAGAGCGCCCACCTGGCCTGGGCGGCCGGCCCGCACGCCTGCCCGGCCCGCGACCCGGCCCTGCTGATCTCGATCACCGCGATCGAGCAGCTGGGCAGTCGGCTCAGCGACCTCGAACTGGCCGCCCCGGCCGAGGAACTGCTCTGGCGCCCGGGCCCGTTCCACCGCGCCCTGGTACACCTCCCGGTCCGCTTCGAGCCGGTCGCCGGGTAGCGTCCGGACGGCCCGAGGGCCCGGACACCGCGGGTGGTGTCCGGGCCCTCGGCGCGGCCGCCGCTACTCGGCCGGCTTGAGCGTCAGCGAGATGCTGTTGATGCAGTAGCGCTGGTCGGTCGGCGTGCCGTAGCCCTCGCCCTCGAAGACGTGCCCCAGGTGCCCGCCGCAGCGCGCGCAGCGCACCTCGACCCGGCGCATGCCGAGCGAGGTGTCCTCGATGTACTGGACCCGGTCCTCGGCCAGCGGTGCGAAGTACGACGGCCAGCCGCAGTGGCTGTCGAACTTGGTCGCGGAGCTGAACAGCTCCGCGCCGCAGGCACGGCAGCCGTAGACGCCGACCGTCTTGGTGTCGGTGTACTCGCCGGTGAACGGGCGCTCGGTGCCCGCCTCGCGGAGCACGTGGTACTCCTCGGGGCTGAGCTGGGCGCGCCACTCGGCGTCGGACTTCTCGATCTCGTAGCTCATCACGGCTCCCGGTCGCGGTGGACGTACGTCAGACGTTGGAGGCAACGTTCGCGAGGTGTTCGAGAATTTCGGGCCCGAGGTTGGTGACGTCGCCCGCGCCCATGGTGAGCAGCAGGTCGCCCGGGCGGGCGAGGCCTGCCAACAGGGCGGGGGCGGCGGCGAAGGAGTGCTCGGCGGTGACCTCGGCGCCGGCCCGGCGGGCGGCGTCGATGATCAGCTCGCTGGTGACGCCCGGGATCGGGTCCTCGCGGGCCGGGTAGATGTCCAGCACCACCGAGGCGTCGGCCAGCGCCAGGGCCCGGCCCATCTCCTCGGCGAGCTGCTGGGTGCGGCTGAACAGGTGCGGCTGGAAGACCACCAGCACCCGGCCCTCGCCCTCCAGGCCCTCGCGGATCGCCTCCAGGTCGGCGGTCATCTCGGTCGGGTGGTGGGCGTAGGAGTCGATCACCTGGACGCCGGCGGCCTCGCCCTTGAGCTGCAGGCGGCGGCGCACGCCGGTGTAGGCGCCGAGCGCCTTGGCCAGGTCGGCGGCCGGGACGTCCAGCGCCACGCCGGCGGCCAGCGCGGCGACCGCGTTGTGGGCGTAGTGGCGGCCGGGCACCGAGACGGTGAAGGTCAGCTCGGTGCCGTCCAGGACGACGGTGACCTCGCTGGTCATGCCACGGGCGACCACCGAGAGCACCCGCACGTCGGCGTCCTCGGCGGATCCGACGGTGACCACGTTCAGGCCCTCGCGGCCGGCCACCCGGGAGGTCAGCTCACGGGCGCCGTCGTGGTCGGCCGAGACCACCAGGGTGCCGCCGGGGACGATCCGGCCGACGAAGGTCTCGAAGGACTCGTAGATCTCGTCGATCGAGGCGTAGTTGGCGTGGTGGTCCAGCTCCACGTTGAGCACGATCGCCACCTCGGGCGCGTACTTGTGGAAGCTGCGGTCGCTCTCGTCGGCCTCGGCGACGAAGACCTCGCCGGTGCCGTGGTGGGCGTTGGAGCCGGGGGCGTCGAGGTCGCCGCCGATCGCGTAGGACGGGTCCAGGCCCAGCTCGCCGAGGGCGACGGCGAGCATGCTGGTGGTGGTGGTCTTGCCGTGGGTGCCGGCGACCGCGAGCGCGCGGCGGCCGCCCATCAGCGCGGCCAGCGCGTCGGAGCGGTGCACCACCGGGATGCCGCGCTCGTGGGCGGCGGCCAGCTCCGGGTTGTCGGCGCGGATCGCGCTGGAGACGACCACGCTGCTGGTGCCGTCCGGCACGTGCTCGGCGGCGTGGCCGACGTGCACGGTGGCGCCGAGGGCGCGCAGCGCGAGGACGGTCTCGGACTCCTTGGAGTCGCTGCCGGAGACGCTGGCACCGCGCACTGCGAGGATCTTCGCCAGGCCGGACATCCCGGCGCCGCCGATGCCGATGAAGTGCGGGGCGTGCAGGTCGTGCGCGGCGTCGTTCAAGGCGTGGCTCCGTACGGGCGGGGGCAGACAGGTCGGGCGGACGGGTCGGTGCGCGTCGACGGCACGGACGTCAGGGACGTCACACACGTCACGCACGTCAGAACCGTCCTCGCGGGCGGACCGCAAGGACGATTCTGCACCACCGACGCGCGGAGCCGGGGTCCGTCGCCGGACCTCCCGCCCCGGGCGGCGGTCCCTAGGAGTCGCTGGCGAACAGCCTCAGCACCGGGACCCCCACCTTGTGCCGGGCCTGGGAGGCCCAGTCGCGGTGGAAGAACTCCTCCACGAAGTGCGGTGAGGTGAGCACCACCACCTCGTCCGCCCGGTGCTCCTCGACGACCGCGCGCAGCCGTTCCAGGGGCTTGTCCTCGACGAGCTCGCCCACCGCCTCGGCCCCGGCCGAGCGCAGGTGGCGCAGGCTGTGCTCCAGCGACTCGGTGGCCACGGTCGGCCCGGTCTCGGACTCGTCGTGCTCGTGCCTCACCTTGTCGAGGTGGCCGAGGGCGACGTCGTCCAGTGCCCGCAGCAGCTCGTCCTGCCTGCCGCGCGGCTGCATGAGGACGACGAAGGAGACCTCCTCGTCGCTGTGGAGCGTGGTGACGAGCTCCACGTCCGCGTCGGAGAGAGCCTTTTCGATCATCAGTACCGTCTTGAACACGTGAGTCCCTTCCAGTGGCCGGCCCCCGGGCCCCGGCATCGCATAACGGCATCACGACCGGGGGGTCACGGGGTCATTCCGAACCCGGGTGACGCAGGTAGCGGGTGAAGAGGAATCCTTTCTGCTCGATCAATGAGACCAGTCGCATCCGCTGCACGTCAGGCATTTGCGCATCGTGGAGGATGCGCGGCGCGTCGCCGCCGGTGAGCAGCGGGGCCAGCGTCAGGCACAGCTCGTCCAGCAGGTCCGCCGCCGCGAGCTGCCCCAGCAGCCGCGGGCCGCCCTCGGTCAGCTGCCGCGTCCAGCCCCGTTCGGCCAGTGCCGCCAGGCCCGCCCGCAGGTCCACCGAACCGGTGCCGGCGAGCACCAGGTCGGCCACCTCGGCGACCTCCCGGCGGCGCTCCGCGGGGGCGTCCTCGGTGGTGATCACCACCGTCCTGACCAGCGGTTCCGTGAACAGCGGCGCGGTCAGGTCCAGCTGCAGCGAGCGGGTCACGACCGCGATCACCGGGGCCGGTGCCTGGCCCGCCGCCGTCCGGGCCGCCGCGAACTCCTTGCGGGCCCGGGCCGGTCGGTAGCCCTCCGCGCGGACCGTCTCCGCACCCACCAGCACCACGTCGGACAGGGCGCGCAGCACCCCGAAGATCCGCTTGTCGGCGTCGCCGGAGAGCCCTTCGGACAGGCCGTCGAGCCGCGCCCCGCCGTCCAGGCCCGACACCATGTTGGCGCGCAGCCACGGACGGCCCCGATTCACCTGTTCGGGGTACGCGTACACGGCGGCGAGCGACTCCAGCGCGGCCGGATCGGAGACCGGCGCACCCAGCGGGCTGATCAACTGTTGCATGCCCTCAGTGTTCCACCGGGCGTCACCCGGAGGCGGTTCGGAGGCGGCCGGGACCAGGCGTACCCTCTACTGATGTGCCCGCAGCCTCCCGCCCCGACACCGCGACCGAGTCCATAGCCACCGCCGGCGCGGCCGGCTCCCCGATCGCGCTCACCGACCGTCGCCCCGTGGTGCCCGCCGCGCGGCTGGTCGCCGAGATGGTCCCGCCGCCCCGGTTCGCGGGCGTGAGCTTCGGGTCGTACATCCCGGACCAGACCCAGCCGAGCCAGTACGAGGCCGTCCAGGTCCTGGAGCAGTTCGCGGCCACCCTCGCCGGAGGAAACGGTTCGGCACCCAAGCGCAGCTGGTTCCGCCGCTCCGCCCCCGCGCCCACCGGCCCGGCCGGGGTCTACCTCGACGGCGGCTACGGCGTCGGCAAGACCCACCTGCTCGCCTCGCTGTGGCACACGGCCCCCGGCCCCAAGGCCTTCGGCACCTTCGTCGAGCTGACCAACCTGGTCGGCGCGCTCGGCTTCCAGCAGGCGGTGCAGACCCTCTCCGGGCACACGCTGCTCTGCATCGACGAGTTCGAGCTGGACGACCCGGGCGACACCGTGCTGGTCTCGACCCTGCTCGGCCGCCTGGTCGACAACGGCGTCAAGCTGTGCGCCACCTCGAACACCCTGCCGGAGAAGCTCGGCGAGGGCCGCTTCGCCGCCGCCGACTTCCTGCGCGAGATCCAGGGCCTGTCCGCGCACTTCCGGCCGATGCGGATCGACGGCCAGGACTACCGCCACCGCGGCCTGCCCGACGCCCCGCCGCCGTACTCCGACGAGGCCGTCGAGGCCGCCGCCGCCGGCACTCCCGGCGCCTCCCTGGACGACTTCGACGCCCTGCTCGCCCACCTCTCCGCCGTCCACCCCAGCCGCTACGGCGCGCTGCTGGACGACGTCACCGCCGTCTGCCTGCGCGGCGTGCACCAGGTCGACGACCAGTCCACCGCTCTGCGCCTGGTGGTGCTCGCCGACCGCATGTACGACCGCGAACTCCCCATCACCGCCTCCGGCCTGCCCTTCGACCGGGTCTTCCCGGAGGAGATGCTCCGCGGCGGCTACCGCAAGAAGTACCTGCGCGCGATCTCCCGCCTCGTCGCCCTCGCCCGGGACAGCGCCAAGGCCTGAGCCGTGACCTCCCGCTGATCGAGCGGCTGGCCGCCGCCTTCGACTCCGTCGTGCGGATCGATCCGGCCCGAGAGCCGGCCATGAGCTTCGAGGCACACGCGGCCTGAGCGAACCGGCACCTCCTGTCAGTGGTGGGTCGTACGGTGGAGTCGTGCGTCCCATCACGAGTATTGAGCGGTCCGTGGCGCCCTTCGAGGTCGTCAGTCCCTTCCAGCCGAACGGCGACCAGCCGGCGGCGATCGCCGAGCTGGAGCGGCGGATCAGGGGAGGGGAGAAGGACGTCGTGCTGCTCGGTGCCACCGGCACCGGGAAGTCGGCCACCACGGCCTGGATGATCGAGAAGCTGCAGCGGCCCACCCTGGTGATGGCGCCGAACAAGACGCTGGCCGCCCAGCTGGCCAACGAGTTCCGCGAACTGCTGCCGAACAACGCGGTCGAGTACTTCGTCTCGTACTACGACTACTACCAGCCCGAGGCGTACGTCCCGCAGACGGACACCTACATCGAGAAGGACTCCTCGATCAACGAGGAGGTCGAGCGGCTGCGGCACTCGGCGACCAACTCGCTGCTCACCCGCCGGGACGTGATCGTGGTCGCGTCCGTCTCCTGCATCTACGGCCTCGGTACGCCGCAGGAGTACGTGGACCGGATGGTGCCGCTCAGGATCGGCCAGGAGATCGACCGGGACGACCTGCTGCGCCGCTTCGTGGACATCCAGTACGCCCGCAACGACGTCGCCTTCACCCGCGGCACCTTCCGGGTGCGCGGCGACACCATCGAGATCTTCCCGGTCTACGAGGAGCTCGCCGTCCGGATCGAGATGTTCGGCGACGAGATCGAGGCCCTGTACACCCTGCACCCACTCACCGGCGAGATCATCAGCCAGGACGAGTCGGTGTACGTCTTCCCCGCCTCGCACTACGTGGCCGGCCCCGAACGCATGGAGCGCGCGGTCACCGGCATCGAGAAGGAGCTGGAGGAGACGCTCGCCAGGCTGGAGAAGCAGGGCAAGCTGCTGGAGGCCCAGCGGCTGCGGATGCGCACCACGTACGACATCGAGATGCTGCGCCAGATCGGCACCTGCTCGGGCGTCGAGAACTACTCGATGCACTTCGACGGCCGCGAGCCCGGCTCCCCGCCGAACACCCTGCTCGACTACTTCCCGGAGGACTTCCTCCTGGTCATCGACGAGTCGCACGTCACCGTCCCGCAGATCGGCGCGATGTACGAGGGCGACGCCTCGCGCAAGCGCACCCTGGTCGAGCACGGCTTCCGGCTGCCGTCCGCGATGGACAACCGCCCGCTGAAGTGGGAGGAGTTCCTGGGGCGGATCGGCCAGACGGTGTACCTGTCGGCGACGCCCGGCCCGTACGAGCTGTCGCGCGGCGACGGCCAGGTCGAGCAGATCATCCGCCCGACCGGCCTGATCGACCCCGAGGTGATCGTCAAGCCGACCGAGGGCCAGATCGACGACCTGGTGCACGAGGTCCGCCGGCGGGTCGAGCGGGACGAGCGCGTGCTGGTCACCACGCTGACCAAGAAGATGGCCGAGGACCTCACCGACTACATGCTCGGCCTGGACATCCGGGTCCGGTACCTGCACAGCGACGTGGACACCCTGCGCCGGGTGGAGCTGCTGCGCGAACTGCGGGCGGGCCGGTACGACGTGCTGGTCGGCATCAACCTGCTGCGCGAGGGCCTGGACCTGCCCGAGGTGTCGCTGGTGGCGATCCTGGACGCGGACAAGGAGGGCTTCCTGCGCTCCGGCACCTCGCTGATCCAGACGATCGGCCGCGCGGCCCGCAACGTCTCCGGCCAGGTCCACATGTACGCGGACCGGATCACGCCCTCGATGGAGAAGGCGATCGACGAGACCAACCGCCGGCGGGCCGTGCAGCAGGCCTACAACAAGGAGCACGGGATCGACCCGCAGCCGCTGCGGAAGAAGATCGGCGACATCCTGGACACCCTCGCCCGCGAGGACGTGGACACCGACGAGCTGCTCTCCACCGGCTACCGCGGCCAGGGCAAGGGCAAGGCCCCGGTGCCGTCGCTGGGCTCGGAGCGCAAGCCCGCCAAGTCCCTGCCGGCCGCCGAGCTGGCGGACCTGATCCAGGAGATGACCGACCGGATGCACACGGCCGCCGCCGATCTGCAGTTCGAGGTCGCGGCCCGGCTCCGCGACGAGGTCAAGGAGCTGAAGAAGGAACTGCGACAGATGCGCGAGGCGGGTGTGGCGTAGCCGACCGGAGGGCGGGGCCCGGGCCTGGCCGGAATGGCACCGGTCAAGCCCGGCGGTGTCTCAGCCTTGCCACAAACGGGGAAACCCTGGGGAGGTCGGGGTGTCGCAGGGCCTAGGCTGGCCTGCGGCATCGCGCCCACGGGACGGGCGCGGGCCGTAGCAGAGGGGGCCTCAGCCGGGGGACGGCGACGGGGTGTTCCACCGGGGAGCCGGGCGGCAGCGACCGCGTGGCCGGCAGAGAGGACAACGTCGTGTCGGTGAACCTTGCCAAGGGGCAGCGGGTCAGCCTCCAGAAGGGGGCGGGCGCTGCCCTGATCGTGGTCCGGATGGGCCTCGGCTGGCAGGCCGCCCCCAAGCGGGGCCTGTTCGGCAGCCGCACCAGGACGATCGACCTGGACGCCTCGGCGCTGCTGTACGCCGAGCGGACCCCGTCCGACGTGGTGTTCTTCCAGCACCTGGAGAGCAACGACGGCTCCGTCCGGCACACCGGGGACAACCTGGAGGGCGGCTCGGGGCAGGAGGACGACGAGGCGATCCTGGTCGACCTGATGCACGTGCCGCCGCACATCACCCAGGTGGTGTTCACGGTGAGCTCCTACACCGGGCAGACCTTCGCCGAGGTGCAGCGGGCGCACTGCCGCCTGGTGGACGAGGCCACCGGGCTGGAACTGGCCCGCTACGAGCTGGCGGGCGGCGGGCCGCACACCGGCCAGATCATGGCCAAGGTGGTGCGGGACGGCGACGGCGGCTGGGAGATGCAGGCGATCGGCGCCCCGGCGAAGGGGCGCACCTTCCAGGACCTGCTGCCGGCGATCGAGCCCTACCTCTGACGGTCCTTTACCTTCTTTACCTTTCTTTGCCTTCCCTGTTACTGTTGACGGCAGCGGAGGGGAGTATTCCTCGACAGCCGACCCCGTCATCACGGGTGCCCGTCGTGGCACCCCGGGGCGCTGGCCCGATGGGCGGAAGAGACCTCCGGCAAGTGACGATGACTGTCTCGCCTACCTGCCGGAGGAGCAGTAGTGGACGTTTCCGTAACCATGTGGGTCACCACGATCGGTGTGCTGATCGCGCTGATCGTGGCCGACTTCTTCATCGGTGGCCGCAAGCCGCACGAGGTCTCGATCAAGGAGGCCGGGATCTGGACGGCCGTCTGGGTCGTGCTGGCACTGATCTTCGGCGGGTTCCTCTGGTGGCACTCCGGCGCCCAGCCGGCCGGTGAGTTCTTCGCCGGCTACATCACCGAGAAGTCGCTCAGCGTCGACAACCTCTTCGTGTTCATCCTGATCATGGGCAAGTTCGCGGTGCCGAGGATCTACCAGCAGCGCGTGCTGATGTTCGGCGTGATCATCGCGCTGGTGCTCCGGGCGGTGTTCATCGCCGGCGGTGCGGCGCTGGTCTCCCAGTTCTCGTGGGTGTTCTTCATCTTCGGCGCCTTCCTGATCTGGACGGCCTGGAAGCTGATCAAGGAGGCCCGGGCAGAGGAAGAGGAGGAGGAGTTCGAGGAGAACCGCCTGCTCAAGTCCATCACGCAGCGCTTCCCGTCGACCGACAAGTACCACGGCACCAAGCTGTTCATCCGGGAGAACGGCCGCCGGCTGATCACCCCGATGCTGATCGTGATGCTGGCGATCGGCACCACGGACGTGCTGTTCGCCCTGGACTCGATCCCGGCCATCTTCGGCCTCACCCAGGACCCGTACGTCGTCTTCACGGCCAACGCCTTCGCCCTGATGGGACTGCGCCAGCTGTACTTCCTGATCGGCGGCCTGCTGAAGAAGCTGGTCCACCTGTCGTACGGCCTGTCGGTGATCCTCGGCTTCATCGGCGTGAAGCTGGTGCTGCACGCCGCGCACGAGGCCGGGGCGAACGTTCCGGAGATCGGCATCCCGTTCTCGCTGGGCTTCATCGTGGTGGTGCTGGCCGTCACCACGTTCACCAGCCTGCGGGCCTCGAAGAAGGCCACCGAGGCCGAGCGCGAGCCCGAGAAGCTCGACGCCTGAGGCGCGGGCCCGGGGCGCCCGGGCCCGCGGCCGGACACCGGGGCCCCCGCGACCGTCGTCGGTCGCGGGGGCCCCTTCCGTGCGCCCGGGGGCGCGGACTACCAGCCGCGCTCGCGCCACTCGTCGAGGTGCGGGCGCTCGGTGCCGAGGGTGGTGTCGTTGCCGTGGCCGGGGTAGACCCAGGCCTCGTCCGGGAGGGCGTCGAAGATCTTCTCGTTGACGTCCCGGAAGAGGCTCGTGAAGGCTTTCGGGTCGCCCCAGGTGTTGCCGACTCCGCCGGGGAACAGGCAGTCGCCGGTGAAGACGTGCGGGTGGCCCTGCGGGTCGTCGTAGATCAGCACGATCGCGCCCGGGGTGTGCCCGACCAGGTGGCGGACGGTGAGCTCGACGTCGCCGACGCGCAGCGTGGCGCCGTCGGCGAGCAGCAGCTCGGTGGGGACGTCGATGCCCTCGGCGTCGTGCTCGCCGGCGGCGGTGCGGGCGCCGGTGGTGGCGACCACCTCGGCCAGTGCGCCCCAGTGGTCGTGGTGCCGGTGGGTGGTGACCACGGTTTCGAGGTCGTCCCCGACGGTCTCCAGCAGCACCGGGGCGTCGGCGGCCGCGTCGATCAGCAGCTGCTCGTCGGTGGCCCGGCAGCGCAGCAGGTAGGTGTTGTTGTCGTACGGGCCGACGGCCACCTTGGTGATGATCAGGTGGGCCAGCTCGCGCACGTCCGGCGGCCCGCCGACCTTGACCGCTCCGTGGTACGTCATCCGTCCGCTCCTCGTCCTAGTCCGGACCCGCCAACAGGGTTCAGGGCCATCCTCGCGCCGTCAGCCCATCGGGGGAAGCCGGGGGAGGGCGGTGTCGGGGGTGCGGCGCAGGCCGGCGCCGTCGGAGCGGCCGGAGAGCCAGGCGGTGAGCTCGCGCTGGGGGCCCTCGACGGTCAGCGAAGGGGTGCCGGTGCCGATCAGGCCGAACCGTCCGGTGTCCTCCGCGTGCACCTCGACGAGGGGCAGTCCGGGGCCGTGGAGCTTCCGCACGAGCTTGTGGAACTCCTCGACGGCGAACTCCTCCGGCCACTCGCCGGGACCGTAGCCGGCGTCCAGGTCGACGTGGTGGTACTCGACCTCCAGCAGGCGCTTGTGCGGGATGTCGGAGGCCGGGAAGACGTAGCCGGTGCGGTGCCTGACCGACGCCTCCCAGGCCTCGGGCGTCATCAGCGCGGCGGCCTCGGCGAAGCGGGCGTGCGAGGCGCGCAGGTCGGCGAGGTGGACGTCGAGCGGGCGGGGCGCGTCGCGCTCGATGTCGGCGTCGCGGACCTCGTTGCTCGCGTACTGCGGGATGTCGGTGCCGGTGCGGGCCCCGTCGAGCAGGTTGACCAGGGAGTCGGCGTTGCGGGCGAGGTGGGCCAGCACGTGGCCGCGGGTCCAGCCGGGGAGCGCGGAGGGCTCGCCGACTGCGTCCGGCTTCAGCGCGGCGGCGGTCTGCAGCA
Organism: Kitasatospora sp. NPDC048545; assembly: GCF_040651155.1. NCBI lineage: Bacteria > Bacillati > Actinomycetota > Actinomycetes > Kitasatosporales > Streptomycetaceae > Kitasatospora > Kitasatospora sp. NPDC048545. Next base: position 124,887 of record NZ_JBEZIQ010000013.1, on the reverse strand, counting down.
GGCGCTGGGTGCTCTCCTCGACCTGGCCGAGCCAGGCGGCGGCGGAGGCGGCGGACTGCGGGTCGGTCATCGAATCTGCCTTCTGTCGGGAGACGGCGCGTTGCCCGCGCGGGGCTTCGCTCGTTGACCAGGCCGACGCTACCGCCGGATCCGGGCCCTGAGCAGCGGGTTTTTCGGTACCCGCACGGTGCGGGTGCGGACCGTCCCGCTCCGGTCCTCACTCGTTCGGGTGGTCTCCACTGGACAGAGTCGAGATTCGAACGTCTGAGCTATAGGCTGGCTGCCGCATCCTGGAAGAAGTACCGAATCTCACCGCAAGCCCTCTCGCCCCGGAGAAAGGCGCCAGAAGCAGTGGCCGACCGCCTCATCGTCCGCGGTGCTCGCGAGCACAACCTCAAGAACGTCTCGCTCGACCTGCCCCGCGACTCCCTCATCGTCTTCACGGGCCTCTCCGGCTCCGGCAAGTCCTCGCTCGCCTTCGACACGATCTTCGCCGAGGGCCAGCGCCGCTACGTCGAGTCGCTGTCCTCCTACGCCCGTCAGTTCCTCGGGCAGATGGACAAGCCCGACGTGGACTTCATCGAGGGCCTCTCTCCGGCCGTCTCGATCGATCAGAAGTCCACCAACCGCAACCCCCGTTCGACCGTCGGCACCATCACCGAGGTCTACGACTACCTGCGCCTGCTGTTCGCCCGGATCGGCAAGCCCCACTGTCCGCACTGCGGCCGCCCGATCGCCAAGCAGTCGCCGCAGGCGGTCGTGGACAAGGTGCTCGCACTCGCCGAGGGCACCCGGTTCCAGGTGCTCAGCCCGGTGGTGCGCGAGCGCAAGGGCGAGTTCGTCGACCTCTTCGCCGACCTGCAGTCCAAGGGCTACTCCCGGGCCCGGGTGGACGGCGAGACGATCCAGCTCGCCGAGCCGCCGAAGCTCAAGAAGCAGGAGAAGCACACCGTCGAGGTGGTCATCGACCGCCTGACCGTCAAGGAGAGCGCCAAGCGGCGCCTCACCGATTCGGTGGAGACGGCCCTGCGGCTGTCCGGCGGCATGGTCGTGCTCGACTTCGTGGACCTCCCCGAGGGGGACGCGGAGCGCGAGCGGATGTACTCCGAGCACCTCTACTGCCCGTACGACGACGTGTCGTTCGAGGAGCTGGAGCCGCGCTCGTTCTCCTTCAACTCACCGTTCGGCGCCTGCCCGGACTGTTCGGGCCTGGGCAACCGGATGGAGGTCGACCCGGAGCTGGTCGTGCCGGACGTCGAGCGCTCGCTGGACGAGGGCGCGATCCACCCGTGGTCGGCCGGGCACGCCAAGGAGTACTTCCAGCGCCTGATCGACGCGCTCGCCGGGGAGCTGGGCTTCCGCACCGACATCCCCTGGGCCGGGCTGCCCGCCCGCGCCAAGAAGGCGCTGATGTACGGGCACAAGCACCAGGTGGAGGTCCGCTACCGCAACCGCTTCGGTCGCGAGCGCTCCTACAGCACGGGCTTCGAGGGCGCCGTCCCGTTCATCCAGCGCCGGCACACCGAGGCGGAGAGCGACAGCAGCCGCGAGCGCTTCGAGGGCTACATGCGCGAGGTGCCCTGCCCGACGTGCAAGGGCACCCGGCTCAAGCCGGTGGTGCTCGCGGTCACCGTCCAGGACAAGTCGATCGCCGACGTCTCCTCGATGTCGATCAGCGACTGCTCCGAGTTCCTCGGCGCGATGAAGCTCAACGCCCGGGACAAGCAGATCGCCGAGCGGGTCCTCAAGGAGGTCAACGAGCGGCTGCGCTTCCTGGTCGACGTCGGCCTGGACTACCTCTCGCTCGACCGCGCGGCCGGCACCCTGTCCGGCGGCGAGGCCCAGCGCATCCGGCTGGCCACCCAGATCGGCTCCGGCCTGGTCGGCGTGCTCTACGTGCTGGACGAGCCGTCCATCGGCCTGCACCAGCGGGACAACCACCGGCTGATCGAGACGCTGGTGCGGCTGCGCGACATCGGCAACACCCTGATCGTGGTCGAGCACGACGAGGACACCATCAAGACCGCGGACTGGGTGGTCGACATCGGCCCGGGCGCCGGCGAGCACGGCGGCAAGGTGGTGCACTCCGGTTCGCTGAAGCAGCTGCTCGCCAACAAGGAGTCGCTGACCGGCCAGTACCTCTCCGGCAAGCGGTCCATCCCGATCCCGGCCACCCGCCGCGAGCGGGACAAGAAGCGCCAGCTGACGGTCCACGGCGCCCGCGAGCACAACCTCAAGGACGTCACGGTCGGCTTCCCGCTCGGCACCTTCACCGCGATCACCGGCGTCTCCGGCTCCGGCAAGTCGACGCTGGTCAACGACATCCTCTACACCCACCTCGCGCGGGAGCTGAACGGCGCCCGCAGCGTGCCCGGCCGGCACACCCGGATCACCGGCACCGACCAGGTGGACAAGGTGGTGCACGTCGACCAGTCGCCGATCGGCCGCACGCCGCGTTCCAACCCGGCCACCTACACCGGGGTGTTCGACCACGTCCGCCGGCTCTTCGCCGAGACGCAGGAGGCCAAGGTCCGCGGCTACCTGCCCGGCCGGTTCTCGTTCAACGTCAAGGGCGGCCGCTGCGAGAACTGCTCCGGCGACGGCACCATCAAGATCGAGATGAACTTCCTGCCGGACGTCTACGTGCCGTGCGAGGTCTGCCACGGCGCCCGGTACAACCGGGAGACGCTGGAGGTGCACTACAAGGGCAAGTCCATCGCCGAGGTGCTGGACATGCCGATCGAGGAGGCGCTGGACTTCTTCGAGGCCGTCCCGGCGATCGCCCGGCACCTCAGGACGCTCAATGACGTCGGCCTCGGCTACGTCCGGCTCGGCCAGTCCGCGCCGACGCTCTCCGGCGGCGAGGCGCAGCGCGTCAAGCTCGCCTCGGAGCTGCAGAAGCGCTCCACCGGGCGGACGGTCTACGTCCTGGACGAGCCGACCACCGGCCTCCACTTCGAGGACATCAGCAAGCTGATCAAGGTGCTCAGCGGGCTGGTGGACAAGGGCAACACGGTGATCGTCATCGAGCACAACCTCGATGTGATCAAGACCGCCGACTGGGTCGTCGACATGGGCCCCGAGGGCGGCTCCGGCGGCGGCACGGTGGTCGCCGAGGGCACCCCCGAGCAGATCGCCGCCGTCCCGGAGAGCCACACCGGCAAGTTCCTGCGGGACATCCTGCCGGACGGCTTCGCGGACGCCCCGGTGGCCGCGGTGGCGAAGAAGGCGGCACCGCGCAAGCGCGCCGCCGCCAAGAAGTGACCGGCCGCCCCGCCGCCCCCGCAGCTCCCGCCGTCCGGGAGCCCAGGGGGCGGCGGGGCGCGCGCGGCATAGACTTCCGTGGTCCCTCGCAGCAGCAGCAACCGTAGGAGCGCACCGATGTCCGAGGCCCCCGAGAGCAGCCCCACCGCCTCCCGCCGCACGCTGCTCTGCGGAGCGGCGGCCGTCCTGGCGGTCGGCGGCACCGTGGCGGTCTCCGGCTGCGGCTCCTCCTCCTCGGGCGCCGGCAGCACCCCCAAGGGCCCGGTGGACCTCGGCCCGGCCTCGGCCGTGCCCGAGGGCGGCGGCACGGTGTTCCGCGAGCAGAAGATCGTGGTGACCCAGCCGGCCGCGGGCCAGTACAAGGCGTTCAGCGCCAAGTGCACCCACGCCGGCTGCATCGTGGACCAGGTGAAGAACCAGCAGATCCAGTGCCCCTGCCACGGCAGCCGGTTCGGCATCGCCGACGGCGCCGTGCAGGACGGCCCGGCCCCCTCCCCGCTGCCCGCCTACACCGTCACGGTCGAGGGCGGGAACCTCAAGGTGACCCCGAGCTGAAGCAGTTGACCTCCCAGTCGATCATCCTCCCGCAGCCCCGTCCCCACTCGGTACGGTGGACCCATGGCTGACCCGAGCACCTACCGCCCGGCGCCCGGCGCGATCCCGGCCTCCCCGGGCGTCTACAAGTTCCGCGACGCCCACGGCCGGGTCATCTACGTCGGCAAGGCCAAGAGCCTGCGGCCGCGCCTGTCGTCCTACTTCCAGGACCTGGCGGGCCTGCACCCGCGCACCGCGACCATGGTCACCACCGCCGCCTCGGTGGAGTGGACCGTGGTGGGTACCGAGGTCGAGGCGCTTCAGCTGGAGTACTCCTGGATCAAGGAGTTCGACCCGCGGTTCAACGTCAAGTACCGCGACGACAAGAGCTATCCGGAACTCGCCGTCACCCTCGACGAGGAGTTCCCGCGGGTCCAGGTGATGCGCGGGGCGCACAAGAAGGGCGTGCGCTACTTCGGCCCGTACGGGCACGCCTGGGCGATCCGCGAGACGGTCGACCTGATGCTGCGCGTCTTCCCCGTCCGCACCTGCTCCAACGGGGTGTTCAAGCGCGCCCGGCAGGTCGGCCGGCCCTGCCTGCTCGGCTACATCGGCAAGTGCGCCGCGCCCTGCGTCGGCAAGGTGTCGGCGGTCGAACACCGGGCACTGGCCGAGGACTTCTGCGACTTCATGGCCGGGCGCACCGGCAACTACCTGCGCCGGCTGGAAGAGCAGATGCAGGAGGCCGCGGCCGACCTGGAGTACGAGAAGGCGGCCCGGCTGCGCGACGACATCGGCGCCCTCAAGCGCGCGATGGAGAAGAACGCGATCGTGCTCGCCGACGCCACCGACGCCGACCTGCTGGCCGTTGCCGAGGACGAACTCGAAGCCGCCGTGCAGATCTTCCACGTCCGCGGCGGCCGGGTGCGCGGCCAGCGCGGCTGGGTCACCGACAAGGTCGAGGACGTCGACACCGCCGGCCTGGTCGAGCACGCCCTGCAGCAGCTCTACGGCGGCGGCGAGTCCGTCCCGCGCGAGGTGCTGGTCCCGGCGCTACCCGAACCGGTCGAGCCGGTGCGGGAGTGGCTGGCCGGCCTGCGCGGCAGCCAGGTCGACCTGCGGATCCCGCAGCGCGGCGACAAGAAGGACCTGATGGCCACGGTGCAGCGCAACGCCCAGCAGGCGCTCGCACTGCACAAGACCAAGCGCGCCTCCGACCTCACCACCCGCAGCCGCGCCCTGCAGGAGATCGCCGACGCGCTGGAGCTGGACTCCGTCCCGCTGCGCATCGAGTGCTACGACATCTCCCACCTGCAGGGCGAGGACGTGGTCGCCTCCATGGTCGTCTTCGAGGACGGCCTGGCCCGCAAGAGCGAGTACCGGCGCTTCCAGATCAAGGGTTTCGAGGGCCAGGACGACGTCCGCTCGATGCACGAGGTGATCGGCCGCCGCTTCCGCCGCTACCTCCGGGAGCGCGAGCAGACCGGCGAGTGGGCCGTCCCGGAGGCGGAGGACCCGGACACGGCCGGGCCTGGCGGCGCGGCGCGGGACGAGGAGGGCCGCCCCAAGCGGTTCGCCTACCCGCCACAGCTCCTGGTGGTCGACGGCGGCCAGCCACAGGTCGCCGCCGCCAAGCGCGCCCTGGACGAACTCGGCATCGACGACGTCGCGCTGTGCGGCCTGGCCAAGCGGCTGGAGGAGGTCTGGCTGCCCGGCGAGGACGACCCGGTGGTGCTGCCCCGCTCCAGCGAGGGCCTCTACCTGCTCCAGCGGGTGCGCGACGAGGCCCACCGCTTCGCGATCGGCTACCAGCGCAGCAAGCGTTCCAAGCGACTCACCGCCGGGGAACTGGACTCCGTCCCGGGCCTCGGCGAGACTCGCCGCCAGGCGCTGCTCAAGCACTTCGGCTCGCTGAAGAAGCTCCGGGCCGCCACCGTGGACGAGCTCTGCGCGGTACCCGGCATCGGACGCCGCACCGCGGAGACTGTTGCGGCGGCGTTGTCGTCCCGTACACCCGCCGCACCCGCGGTCAACACCGCGACCGGCGAGATCATCGAGGACGGGGCCGAACAGGCCGCCGAGCCGGTGGCAGCAGCACCCCAGACCGCACCATCCCAGGAGACGCCATGACGGCCGACGCCGCCCGTCAGCCGGTGTGCCCCGGCCCCGCCCGCCTGCCCGGGCCGGGGAAGGGCGGCCGCGCCGTGCGCGTTCTCCCCAGTAGGAAGACCGAGAGCGGGGAACCGAAGTGACCGTGTCAGACGTGGCCGAGAACGCGCCGGAGCTGGTGATCATCTCCGGCATGTCCGGAGCCGGCCGCTCCACCGCCGCCAAGTGCCTGGAGGACCTCGGCTGGTTCGTGGTGGACAACCTGCCGCCGGCCCTGATCCCGACCATGGTCGACCTGGGCGCCCGGTCCCAGGGCAACGTCGCCCGGATCGGCGTGGTCGTCGACGTCCGGGGCCGCCAGTTCTTCGACGACCTGCTCACCTCGCTGGACGAGCTGGAGAAGCGCGGAGTCCGGCTCCGGGTCGTCTTCCTGGACTCCTCCGACGAGGCGCTGGTGCGCCGCTTCGAGAGCGTCCGCCGCCCGCACCCGCTGCAGGCCGACGGCCGGATCGTGGACGGCATCGCCCAGGAGCGCGACCTGCTGCGCGACCTGCGCGGCGAGGCCGACCTGGTGATCGACACCTCCAACCTCAACGTGCACCAGCTGCGCGCCAAGCTGGACGCCCAGTTCGCCGACCACGACGAACCCGAGCTGCGCGCCACGGTGATGTCCTTCGGCTTCAAGTACGGCCTGCCGGTCGACGCCGACCTCGTGGTGGACTGCCGCTTCCTGCCGAACCCGCACTGGGTGCCCGAGCTGCGCGCCCGCACCGGCACCGACGCGGACGTCGCCGACTACGTGTTCCAGCAGCCCGGGGCCAACGAGTTCCTGGACGGTTACACCGAGCTGCTGCGCATCGTGACCGAGGGGTACCGGCGCGAGGGGAAGCGCTACATGACGCTTGCCGTAGGCTGCACCGGTGGCAAGCACCGAAGCGTCGCCATGTCCGAGCGTCTGACCAAGCGTCTCATCGCCGACGGAGTCGAGACGGTGCTCGTCCACCGTGACATGGGACGGGAGTAACCGCCGCCTTCCCTGCCGGGCCCGCCGGCGGAGCCGGTGGCGGGGCCGAGGAACGCGAGGTGATGTGTGGCGGGATATGTGCCCGGGCGACAGCCGCAGAGCAGGACCGGTGACCGGGTGGGAAGCCCGGCCCGGCCCCCGGCGCCGAGCCGTCCGCGCAGCAGTCCCGCCCGGACGAACCCGGCCCCCCGGATCACCGCGCTGGGGGGCGGGCAGGGGCTGTCCGCCTCGCTGTCCGCGCTGCGCCGCCTCACCAGCGACCTGACCGCCGTGGTCACCGTCGCCGACGACGGCGGCTCCAGCGGGCGGCTGCGGACCGAGCTGGGTGTGCTGCCGCCGGGCGACCTGCGCAAGGCGCTGGCCGCGCTGTGCGGGGACGACGACTGGGGCCGCACCTGGTCCGAGGTGATCCAGCAGCGCTTCACCGGCAACGGGGAGCTCGGCGGCCACGCCGTCGGCAACCTGCTGATCGTCGCGCTCTGGGAGAAGCTGGGCGACCCGGTGGAGGCACTGGACTGGGTCGGCCGGCTGCTCAACGTCCAGGGCCGGGTACTGCCGATGTCGGCGGTGCCGCTGGACATCGAGGCGACCGTCCGCGGTCACGACCCGGAGCTGCCCGGCGAGGTGTCGGCGGTCCGCGGCCAGGCGAACGTCGCGGTCACCCCCGGCACCGTGCAGTCGATCCGGCTGCTGCCGGACGGGCCGCCGGCCGTCCCGGAGGCGGTGACCGCCGTCCGGGAGGCGGACTGGGTGGTGCTCGGCCCCGGCTCCTGGTTCACCAGCGTGCTGCCGCACCTGCTGGTGCCCGAGCTGGCCAAGGCGCTCACCGAGACCCGCGCCCGCCGTCTGCTCACCCTGAACCTGGCTCCCCAGCCCGGCGAGACCGAGGGCTTCACCCCGCAGCGTCACCTGGAGGTCATCGCCGACCACGCCCCGGAGCTCGCGGTGGATGCGATCCTGGTGGACGAGCGCGCCGTCACCGGCGGCGCCTTCGGCCAGGCGGACCTCGCCGGTCTGGAGAAGGCCGCCGAGCGGATGGGCGCCGCCCTGGTGCTCGGCTCGGTGGCCCGCACCGACGGCACGCCGCGACACGACCCCGAGCTGTTGGCAGCAGCGTACGACCGGATTTTCCGGACACATGGAAGGATCGGGCCATGGCGATGACTCCAGCGGTGAAGGACGAGATCAGCCGGCTCCCGGTCACCCGGGCCTGCTGCCGCAAGGCGGAGGTGTCGGCGATCCTGCGGTTCGCGGGCGGACTGCACATCGTGAGCGGCCGCATCGTGATCGAGGCGGAGCTGGACACCGGGGCGGCGGCACGGCGGCTGCGCAAGGACCTCCTGGAGATCTTCGGGCACTCCTCCGACCTCGTGGTGATGGCCCCCGGCGGGCTGCGCCGCGGCAGCCGCTTCGTGGTCCGCGTGGTCAAGGACGGCGAGCTGCTCGCGCGCCAGACCGGTCTGGTCGACGGCCGCGGGCGCCCGATCCGCGGCCTGCCCCCGGCGGTGGTCTCCGGCGCCACCTGCGACGCCGAGGCGGCCTGGCGTGGTGCGTTCCTCGCGCACGGCTCGCTGACCGAGCCGGGCCGCTCCTCCTCGCTGGAGATCACCTGCCCCGGTTCCGAGGCGGCGCTGGCGCTGGTCGGCGCGGCCCGCCGGCTCGGCATCCCGGCCAAGGCCCGCGAGGTGCGCGGCGTGGACCGGGTGGTCATCCGCGACGGTGACGCCATCGGCGCGCTGCTGACCCGCCTCGGCGCCCACGAGTCGGTGCTCGCCTGGGAGGAGCGCCGGATGCGGCGCGAGGTGCGGGCCACCGCGAACCGGCTCGCCAACTTCGACGACGCCAACCTGCGCCGCTCGGCCCGCGCCGCGGTGGCGGCCGGCGCCCGGGTGCAGCGCGCGCTGGAGATCCTCGGCGAGGAGGTGCCCGAGCACCTGGCCGCGGCCGGCCAGCTGCGGATGCAGCACAAGCAGGCCTCGCTGGAGGAGTTGGGCGCGCTCGCCGACCCGCCGCTGACCAAGGACGCGGTGGCCGGCCGGATCCGCCGCCTGCTGGCGATGGCCGACAAGCGCGCCTCCGAGCTCGGCCTGCCGAGCACCGAGGCCAGCCTGACCGACGAGATGGCGATGAACTGACGCTCACCGTCCGTGATCGAGACACGGCCGGCGCCCGGCTTCCCGGGCGCCGGCCGTCGCCGTTTCCGGACGTCCCCGGCGCACCCAAATTGGTAGAGACCACTGGCCCGTGACCAACTGCCCGGCGGACCAAGGGCGGACGGCCTGAAATCGGGTTTGGGGCACGCCACGCCCAGTCTCAGCAGGCGGCGCGATGTGCCCTCCCAGGCCCGGGAGGGGTAGGGTCATAGGCGGTCGGGGACTTCCCAAATCTCACCCCCGTCGGGCTCCGGCCCGGCGTACCTAACGAGGAGATCGGTTCGTGACGATCCGGGTAGGCATCAACGGCTTCGGCCGCATCGGCCGCAACTTCTTCCGCGCGGTCAAGGCCCAGGGCGCGGACATCGAGATCGTCGGTGTCAACGACCTCACCGACACGAAGACCCTGGCTCACCTGCTCAAGTACGACACCACCCTGGGTACCCTCCAGGCCGAGGTCTCGCACACCGAGGACAGCATCACCGTCGACGGCCACACCTTCAAGGTGACCGCCGAGCGTGACCCGGCCAACCTCCCGTGGGCCGCCCTGGGCGCCGACATCGTCGTCGAGTCCACCGGCATCTTCACCAAGGCGGAGGCTGCGAAGAAGCACCTCACCGCCGGTGCCAAGAAGGTCATCATCTCGGCCCCCGCCACCGACGAGGACGTCACCATCGTCCTGGGTGTCAACGACGAGAAGTACGACGCCGCCAACCACCACGTCATCTCCAACGCCTCCTGCACCACCAACTGCGTGGCGCCGATGGCGAAGGTGCTGAACGAGAGCTTCGGCATCGTCAAGGGTCTGATGACCACCGTCCACGCGTTCACCAACGACCAGGTGACCCTGGACTTCCCGCACAAGGACCTGCGCCGTGCTCGTGCGGCCTCGCAGAACATCATCCCGACCTCGACCGGTGCCGCCAAGGCGACCGCCCTGGTCCTGCCGGAGCTGAAGGGCAAGCTGGACGGCACCTCGCTGCGCGTCCCGGTCCCGACCGGTTCCATCACGGACCTGGTCGTCACGCTGGAGCGCGAGGTCACCAAGGACGAGGTCAACGCGGCCTTCCAGAAGGCCGCGCAGGAGGGTCCGCTCAAGGGCATCCTGGCCTACACCGAGGACCCGATCGTCTCCTCGGACATCGTCAACGACCCGGCCTCGTGCATCTTCGACAGCCAGCTCACCATGGTCCAGGGCAACCAGGTCAAGGTGCTCGGCTGGTACGACAACGAGTGGGGCTACTCGAACCGCGTCGTCGACCTGGTCACCCTCGTCGGTGGGCAGCTCTGACGCGGTGGGAGCTGACGTGATGTAGGGGCGAGGGCCCGGACGGCGCACCATGCCGACCGGGCCCTCGCTCCGCGCTCAAGGACTTCTCAGGCGGCCCCTGCGCCGTGCCGCCTCTGCGCATCGACCATCTCCCCAGGAGTAACCGAATCCCCGTGAAGACCATCGAAGAGCTCATCGAAGCCGGTGTCGCAGGCAAGCGCGTGTTCGTGCGCGCCGACCTGAACGTGCCGCTGGACGGCGAGACGATCACCGACGACGGCCGGATCCGCGCCGTCGCCCCGACCATCGCAAAGCTGGCGGAGGCCGGCGCGAAGGTCGTCGTCGCCTCGCACCTCGGCCGCCCCAAGGGCGCGCCGGACCCGCAGTTCTCCCTCGCGCCGGCGGCCAAGCGGCTCGGCGAGATCCTCGGCAAGGACGTCGCCTTCGCCGCCGACACCGTCGGCGACAGCGCCGCGGCGACCGTCGCCGCGCTGGGCGACGGCGAGGTCGCGCTGCTGGAGAACCTGCGCTTCAACGCCGGTGAGACCAGCAAGGACGACGCCGAGCGCCGCGCCTTCGCCGAGCAGCTCGCCGCGCTGGCCGACCTGTACGTCGGTGACGGCTTCGGCGCCGTGCACCGCAAGCACGCCTCGGTGTTCGACCTGCCGGGGCTCCTGCCGCACGCCGCGGGCGACCTGATCGCCACCGAGGTCGGCGTGCTGAAGAAGCTGACCGACGAGGTGCGGCGCCCGTACGTCGTGGTGCTCGGCGGCGCCAAGGTGTCCGACAAGCTCGGCGTGATCGACAACCTGCTGAAGAAGGCCGACCGGATCCTGATCGGCGGCGGCATGGCGTACACCTTCCTCAAGGCCAAGGGCCACGAGGTCGGCATCTCGCTGCTGCAGGCCGACCAGATCCCGGTCTGCCTGGAGTACCTGGCCGAGGCCGAGAAGCGGGGCGTCGAGTTCGTCCTGCCGGTCGACGTCCTGGTCTCCGCCGAGTTCCCGGACCTCAAGGGGAAGACCCCGGCGAACCCGGACCTCGTCGCCGCGGACGCGATCCCGGCCGACAAGGAGGGCCTGGACATCGGCCCGAAGACCCGCGAGCTGTACGCGGCCAAGCTGGCCGACGCCGGCACGGTGTTCTGGAACGGCCCGATGGGCGTCTTCGAGCACCCGGACTACGCGAACGGCACCAAGGCCGTCGCGCAGGGCCTGCTGGACAGCGACGCGTTCACCGTGGTCGGCGGCGGCGACTCCGCCGCGGCCGTCCGCATCCTGGGCTTCGACGAGAACGCCTTCGGACACATCTCGACCGGCGGCGGCGCGAGCCTCGAGTACCTGGAGGGCAAGACCCTTCCCGGTCTCGCCGCTCTGGAGGACTGACGAACATGACCGACCGTCTCCCGCTCATGGCGGGCAACTGGAAGATGAACCTCAACCACCTTGAGGCCATCCAGCACACCCAGAAGCTGGCGTTCGCGCTGGCCGACAAGGACTACGAGGCCGTCGAGGTCGCCGTCCTGGTGCCGTTCACCGACCTGCGTTCGGTGCAGACCCTGGTCTTCGGCGACAAGCTGAAGATCAAGTACGGCTCGCAGGACATCTCGCAGCACGACGGCGGGGCCTACACCGGCGAGGTCTCCGGCCCGATGCTGGCCAAGCTCCAGTGCACCTACGCGGTGATCGGCCACTCGGAGCGCCGGCAGTACCACGGCGAGAACGAGGAGATCGTCAACGCCAAGGTGAAGGCCGCCTACCGCGCCGGGATCACCCCGATCCTGTGCATCGGCGAGCCGCTGGACGTCCGCAAGGCGGGCACCCACGTCGAGCACACCCTGGCCCAGCTGGACGGCGCCCTCGCGGACGTCCCGGCCGACCAGGCCGAGTCGATCGTGGTCGCCTACGAGCCGGTCTGGGCGATCGGCACCGGCGAGGTGGCCACCCCGGAGGACGCGCAGGAGGTCTGCGCCGCCATCCGCAAGCGGATCGCCGAGCTGTACGACGCCGAGCTGGCCGGCAAGGTCCGTGTGCTGTACGGCGGTTCGGTGAAGTCGTCGAGCGCGGCCGGCCTGATGGCCAAGCCCGACATCGACGGCGGCCTGATCGGCGGTGCCTCGCTGGACGCCGACGAGTTCGTCAAGATCGTGCGCTACCGTGAGCAGGCAGTAGGCTAACGCCGCCGCAGCAACGTAGGCTTTGGGGCCGGACCGCCGTACGCGGCCCGGCCCCTTCGCCGAAGATACGAGAGAGTTGGTCCCGTCGTGGTTCTCGGGTTCTCGATTGCCCTGATCATCTTCAGTCTGCTGATGATCCTCCTGGTGCTGCTGCACAAGGGGAAGGGCGGCGGCCTGTCGGACATGTTCGGTGGTGGCGCGATGTCCACCGGCGGCGGCTCGGCGGTGGCCGAGCGCAACCTGGACCGCATCACCATCGTGGTCGGCCTGGGCTGGTTCGCCAGCATCATCGTGCTCAGCCTGCTGCTGAAGTACAAGAGCTGACACAAGCCTGACGCCCCGTCGCCCGAGCGCCTATCCTGGGACGGTCGGGTGCGGAGGTGGTGGTGGCGGAGGCTTAACTCCTGCTTACACTAGGACGACTTTCGCCACCGACGCGCACCGCGGCGGGTCGGCGCACCAGTACGCAGGGAGTCAGACCGTGGCAAGTGGCAATGCCATTCGTGGCAGCAGGGTTGGGGCCGGCCCGATGGGCGAGGCGGAGCGCGGCGAGTCCGCCCCGCGCAACCGGATCTCCTTCTGGTGCGCCAACAAGCACGAGACCCGGCCCAGCTTCGCCGCCGAAGCGGCGATCCCGGACACCTGGGACTGCCCGCGCTGCGGCTTCCCGGCGGGGCAGGACCAGCACAACCCGCCGGCGCCCTCGCGCAACGAGCCGTACAAGACCCACCTCGCCTACGTCCGTGAGCGGCGCACCGACGCCGACGGCGAGGCGATCCTGGCCGAGGCGCTGGCGAAGCTGCGCGGCGAGATCTGAGTCGACCGGACAACCGAGAAGGGCGCCACCGTCGAGTGACGGTGGCGCCCTTCGGTGTTCCCGGGAACCCCTAGGCCGAGGCCGGCGGGTAGAGCTGCGGCGGGATCCGCTCCGCGGCGGCACGGTCCAGCAGCATCAGCGTGCGGCTGCGACCGAACGCGCCGGAGGCGGGCGCCTGGATCTCGCCGGGGCCGGACAGGGCCAGCGCGACCGCGCCCGCCTTGTCCTCGCCGGCGGCCAGCAGCCAGACCTCACGGGCGGCCCGGATGGCCGGGAGGGTGAGCGAGACCCGGGTCGGCGGGGGCTTGGGGGCCCCGCGCACGCCGATCACGGTCAGCTCCCGCTCCCGAACGCCCGGGTGCTCGGGGAACAGCGAGGCGACGTGGGTGTCCGGGCCGACGCCGAGCAGCAGCACGTCGAAGGCGGGGACGCCGAGCCGGTCGCCCGGCCCGGCCGCCTTCTGCAGCTCCTCCGCGTAGCGGGCCGCGGCGGCCTCCACGTCCGAGCCGTCCACCCCGTCCGAGGCGGGCATCTCGTGCACCCGCGCCGGGTCGAGCGGGACGGCGTCCAGCAGCTCCGCGCGGGCCTGGACGGCGTTGCGGTCCGGGTCGGCGGCGGGCACGAAGCGCTCGTCGCCCCACCAGAGGTCCAGCCGGCCCCAGTCGACCGCGTCGCGCGCCGGGGAGGCGGCGATCGCGGCCAGCAGGGCGTTGCCGTTGCGGCCGCCGGTGAGCACCACCGAGGCGGTGCCGCGGGCGGCCTGGGCGTCCACGATCCGGGTGATCAGCCGGGCCGCGGCCGCCTGGGCCATCAGCTCCTTGTCCCGGTGGACGACCAGCTGCGGGGTCGCGTTGGTCATGCGCCTTCCTTGGTCCCGCGCTTGCCGGCGGCCTTCTTCGCGGCCTTCTTCTCCGACCCGTCGGCGGTGACCGTCTCCGCGTCGGGGGAGGTCACCGCGGCGACCGCCCCGGAGACCTCCCGGGCGACCCGCTCGGCCGCCGCCGTCTCGGCGTTGGCCGGTTCGTGCAGGCGGTCGACGGGCGTGCGCACGGCCGTCGCGTAGATGTCGTCCGGGTCCAGGCGGCGCAGTTCCTCGGAGATCAGCTCCGAGGTCTCGCGCCGCTTGAGCGCCACCTGGCGGTCCGGCGAACCGGGCATGGAGAGCGTGCCCATCAGACCGTCCGGGCGGTCCAGGGTGATCTCCCCCTCCTTGGTGCGCAGGTGCACCGCGGTGATGCCGGGGCCGCCGGTGACGACCCGCTCGACCGGCACGTGCAGCCGGTTGGTCAGCCACAGGCCGAGCAGCTCGACGCTGGGGTTGTAGGACTCGCCCTCGACCACGGCGGAGACTATCTGGGACGGCCGCTGGTCCAGTGCGGCGGCCAGCATCGAGCGCCAGCCGGTGATCCGGGTCCAGGCCAGGTCGGTGTCGCCCGGGGTGTAGCTCTGGGCCCGCTGGGCGAGCTGGCCGACCGGGGACTCGGCGGTGACGGCGTCGGTGATCCGGCGCTGGGCGAGCGAGCCCAGCGGGTCCTGCGCCGGGTGGAGCGGCGCGTTGTCCGGCCACCAGACCACGACCGGGGCGTCCGGCAGCAGCAGCGGCAGGACGACCGACTGGGCGTGCGCGGCGAGTTCGCCGTGCATGCGCAGGACGACGGTCTCGCCGGAGCCGGCGTCCGAGCCGACCAGGATCTCGGCGTCCAGCCGGGTCTCGGCGCGGGCCCGGGGCGAGCGCCCGGCCCTCTTGATCACCGCGAGGGTGCGCATCGGGTGCTCGCGGGAGGCGTCGTTGGCGGCCTTGAGGGCGTCGTAGGCGCTGCCCTCGTCGGTCACGATCACCAGGGTGAGCACCATGCCGGCGGCGGTGGAGCCGCTGGCCCGGCGCGCCTCCATGAGCGCGGCGTTGATCTTGCCGGACGTCGTGTTGGTGAGGTCGATCTTCATGGCCGGCGCCAGCTCCTGCCGTCTCGTGCAAGCATCTCGTCCGCCTCGACGGGGCCCCAGGTCCCCGCCGCGTACTGGGCGGGCTTGCCGTGGGTGTCCCAGTACTTCTCGATCGGGTCGAGGATCTGCCAGGAGAGTTCGACCTCCTGGTGGCGCGGGAACAGGTTGGCGTCGCCGAGCAGCACGTCGAGGATGAGCCGCTCGTACGCCTCCGGGCTGGACTCCGTGAAGGACTCGCCGTAGGCGAAGTCCATCGTGACGTCCCGGACCTCGAAGGAGGTGCCCGGCACCTTGGAGCCGAACCGCACCGTCACGCCCTCGTCCGGCTGGACCCGGATGACCAGGGCGTTCTGCCCCAGCTCCTCGGTCGCGTAGGAGTCGAAGGGCAGGTACGGGGCGCGCTGGAAGACGACCGCGATCTCGGTCACCCGGCGGCCCAGGCGCTTGCCGGTCCGCAGGTAGAACGGGACGCCCGCCCAGCGGCGGTTGTTGATCTCCAGCTTGATGGCCGCGTAGGTGTCGGTCTTGGAGTCGGGGTTGATCCCGTCCTCGTCCAGGTAACCGGGGACCTCCTCGCCGCCCTGCCAGCCGGAGGCGTACTGGCCGCGCACGGTGTGCCGGCCGAGGTCGGCCGGGAGCTTCACGGCGCTGAGCACCTTGAGCTTCTCGGCGACCAGCGCCTTGGGATGGAAGGAGGCCGGCTCCTCGATGGCGGTGAGCGCCATCAGCTGGAGCAGGTGGTTCTGGATGACGTCGCGGGCGGAGCCGATCCCGTCGTAGTAGCCGGCCCGGCCGCCGATGCCGATGTCCTCGGCCATGGTGATCTGCACGTGGTCGACGTACGACCGGTTCCAGATCGGCTCGAACATCTGGTTGGCGAAGCGCAGCGCCAGGATGTTCTGGACCGTCTCCTTGCCCAGGTAGTGGTCGATCCGGAAGACCTCGTCCCGGGGGAAGACCTCGTGGACGACCTTGTTGAGCTCCTGGGCGCTCTCCAGGTCGTGGCCGAAGGGCTTCTCGATGACGGCGCGGCGCCAGGAGCCTTGCGGCGGGTCGGCCAGGCCGTGCTTCTTGAGCTGCTGGACGACGGTCGGGAAGAACTTCGGCGGGACGGACAGGTAGAAGGCGAAGTTGCCGCCGGTGCCCTGGGCCTTGTCCAGCTCCACGATGGTCTCGCGCAGCTTGTCGAAGGCGTCGTCGTCGTCGAAGGTGCCGTGGACGAAGCGCATGCCCTTGGCGAGCTGCTGCCAGACCTCCTCCCGGAACGGGGTGCGGGCGTGGTCCCGGACGGCGTCGTGGACCTCCTTGGCGAAGTCCTCGTCGTCCCACTCGCGGCGGGCGAAGCCGACGAGGGAGAAGCCCGGCGGAAGCAGACCGCGGTTGGCCAGGTCGTAGATGGCCGGCATCAGCTTCTTGCGGGACAGGTCGCCGGTGACCCCGAAGATGACCAGACCGGACGGCCCCGCGATGCGCGGGAGCCGTCGGTCGGAGGGGTCACGAAGCGGGTTGACGGGGGCGGGCGGGAGGTCGTCCGCGTCCGACTCCGAAGTCAACTCTGGGAAATCAGTGCTCACTTGATGGGCTCCGCTTTCGTGCGCTGGCTGTGAGCGGGGGTCACTTCTCGTCGGCGAAGGAGGCGAGCGAGGCGGTGACGGTGTCGAGCAGCTCGTTCCAGGACTGCTCGAACTTCTCGACGCCCTCGTCCTCCAGCACCTGGACCACGTCGTCGTAGTCGACGCCGGCGGCGGCGATCGCGTCGAGCACGGCCTTGGCGTCGGCGTAGTTCGGGACGATGGTGTTGCCGGTGACCACGCCGTGGTCGCCGGTGGCGTCCAGGGTGGCCTCGGGCATGGTGTTGACCGTGCCGGGGGCGACCAGCTCGGTGACGTACAGGGTGTCCGGCAGGGCCGGGTCCTTGACGCCGGTGGAGGCCCACAGCGGACGCTGCGGCTTGGCGCCGGCGGCCTCCAGGGCGGTCCAGCGGGCGTTGCCGGCGGTCTTGCCGTCGACGCTGCCGAAGACCTCCTCGTACGCCTGGTAGGCGAGGCGGGCGTTGGCCAGGGCGGCCTTGGACCGCAGGTTCCTGGCGTCGCCGCCGACCTTGTCCAGGCGCTTGTCGATCTCGGTGTCCACGCGGGAGACGAAGAAGGAGGCGACCGACTCGATCTGGGAGAGGTCCAGGCCCTTGGCCTTGGCGGTCTCCAGACCGGTCAGGTAGGCGTCGATGACGGCCTTGTAGCGCTCCAGCGAGAAGATCAGCGTGACGTTGACGCTGATGCCCTTGCCGATGACCTCGCTGATCGCGGGCAGGCCGGCCTTGGTGGCGGGGATCTTGATGAAGACGTTCGGGCGGTCGACCAGCCACCACAGCTGCTTGGCCTCGGCCACCGTGGTGGCGGTCTCGTGCGCCAGGCGCGGGTCGACCTCGATGGAGACCCGGCCGTCGCGGCCGTTGGAGGCGTCGTACACCGGGCGCAGCACGTCGGCCGCGTCGCGCACGTCGGACGTGGTGATCATGCGGATCGCCTCGTCGGTGGTGACCTTGCGGACGGCCAGGTCGCGCAGCTGGCTGTCGTAGGAGTCGTCGCCGCTGCCGGCGATGGCCTTCTGGAAGATGGTCGGGTTGGTGGTGACACCCACCACGTGCTTGTTCTGCACCAGTTCGGCCAGGTTGCCGGAGTTCAGCCGCTTGCGGCTGAGGTCGTCCAGCCAGATCGCAACGCCTTCGTCGCTGAGGCGCTTCAGTGCGTCAGTCATGGTGCTTCAGTCCCTTGTTCTTCTGCTTCGTGGGGTAGGCGGAGGGGCCGCGCTCCCGCGTGCGGGCGGGTGCGCGGCCCCGGACGGCTAGCGGTTGACGGCTTCGAGGGAGCGCAGGGCGTTGTGGGCCTCGGCCACCACGCGCTCGGCGGTGATGCCGAACTCCTCGAAGAGCACCTTGTAGTCGGCGGAGGCGCCGAAGTGCTCCAGCGAGACGATCCGGCCGTGGTCGCCGACCAGCTCGCGCCAGCCCTGGGCGATGCCGGCCTCGACCGACACCCGGGCCTTGACCGACGGCGGCAGCACGCTGTCGCGGTAGGCCTGGTCCTGCTCCTGGAACCACTCGAAGGACGGCAGCGAGACCACGCGGGTCGCGATGCCCTCGGCCTCCAGCACCTCGCGGGCCTTGACGGCCAGCTGGACCTCGGAGCCGGTGCCGAGCAGGATCACCTGCGGGTCGCCGGTGGAGGCCTCGGCCAGGACGTAGCCGCCCTTCGCGGTGCCCTCGGCGGAGCCGAAGACCTCGCGGTCGAAGGTCGGGACGCCCTGGCGGGTGAGGGCCAGGCCGACCGGGCCGGGGTGGCTGGTGTGGCGCTCGACGATCGTGCGCCAGGCGACGGCGGTCTCGTTGGCGTCGGCCGGGCGGACCATGGCCAGGCCCGGGATGGCGCGCAGCGAGGCCAGGTGCTCGACCGGCTGGTGGGTCGGGCCGTCCTCGCCCAGGCCGATCGAGTCGTGCGTCCACACGTAGGTGACCGGCAGCTTCATCAGCGCGGCCAGGCGGACGGCCGGGCGCATGTAGTCGGCGAAGACCAGGAAGGTGCCGCCGTACACGCGGGTCCTGCCGTGCAGGGCGATGCCGTTCATGGTCGAGCCCATGGCGTGCTCGCGGATGCCGAAGTGGATCGTGCGGCCGTACGGGCTCGCGGACTTCAGCGGGTTGCCCTCGGGGAGGAAGGAGCTGTCCTCGTCGATGGTGGTCAGGTTGGACTCGGCGAGGTCGGCCGAGCCGCCCCACAGCTCCGGGATGACCGCGCCGATCGCCTTGAGGGTGTCGCCGGAGGCCTTGCGGGTGGCGACGTCCTTGCCGGCCGGGAAGGAGGGGACGGCCTTCTTCCAGCCCTCGGGCAGCTCGCCGGCCGTGATCCGGTCGAAGTCGGCGGCGCGCTGCGGGTGGGCGGCGCGCCAGGCCTCGAAGGTCTGCTGCCACTGGTCGCGGTCGGCCTTGCCGCGCTTGATGACCAGGCGGGCGTGCTGGATGACCTGGTCGCTGACCTCGAAGGTCTTCTCCGGGTCGAAGCCCAGGACCTTCTTGGTGGCGGCGATCTCGGCGCCGCCGAGCGCGGAGCCGTGGGCCTTGGCGGTGTTCTGGGCGTCCGGGGCCGGCCAGGCGATGATGGTGCGCATCGCGATCATCGACGGGCGGGAGGTCTCGGCCTTGGCCGCGGCCAGCGCGTCGGCGAGGGCGGCCACGTCGATGTCGCCGTTGGACTTCGGGGTGACCCGCTGGACGTGCCAGCCGTACGCCTCGTAGCGCTTGAGGACGTCCTCGGAGAAGGCCGTCTCGGTATCGCCCTCGATCGAGATGTGGTTGTCGTCGTAGAGCGCGACCAGGTTGCCCAGCTGCTGGTGGCCGGCCAGCGAGGAGGCCTCGGCGGAGATGCCCTCCTCCAGGTCGCCGTCGGAGACGATGGCCCAGATCGTGTGGTCGAAGGGGGACGCGCCGGCCGGGGCCTCGGGGTCGAAGAGGCCGCGCTCGTAGCGGGCGGCCATCGCCATGCCGACCGCGTTGGCGATGCCCTGGCCGAGCGGGCCGGTGGTGGTCTCCACGCCGGCCGTGTGGCCGTGCTCGGGGTGGCCGGGGGTGCGGCTGCCGGCGACGCGGAAGGCCTTGAGGTCGTCCAGCTCCAGGCCGTAGCCCGACAGGTACAGCTGGGTGTAGAGGGTCAGGCTGGTGTGCCCGGGGGAGAGGACGAAGCGGTCACGGCCGACCCAGGCCGGGTCCGTCGGGTCGTGGCGCAGGAACCGCTGGAAGATCAGGTACGCGGCCGGGGCCAGCGACATGGCCGTCCCGGGGTGTCCGTTGCCGACCTTCTGGACAGCGTCCATCGCGAGGACTCGCGCGGTGTCAACCGTGCGCTCGTCCAGATCGGTCCACTCGAATGCGTTCGTCGGCGCAGTGCTCACCCTGTCTCAGGGCTCCTTCCGTATTGAAGAGTGACCCCGTGAATGGGGACCGGGTCGGCCACGGCGCTGTGGTCCCGACGCTGGGTGGTGCCGGTCACGGAGGGTAGATCCCGCTTCTGCGTGCGAGCCTACCGTCCGGGCCGGGGCTCACCCTCCGTGCTGAGACAACCGGGATTTCCGCATGGTGATTCCCACTAGGCCGGTCTGACTGGTTTTGCCCCAGGCTCTCCTGTTTCGTGCCGCTCCGCCGCCGGGGTGGTCGGGACGGGCTAGCGGGGACCGCCGGGGACGGTTCGTGGCTTCACCCAGTCGGTTCACCCGGGGGTGTGCGGTTCGGCCTCGCCGGGGGACCCCGGAGCCGGATGGGATATATGGAACGTCTATGGTGTCGTGGTACGCGCAGAGCGGACGATTTCGGGACCCTTCGTTCCTGGGGACGCCTGCGAGGATTCATCTTCAGTTGGGGTGTTAGTGACCGCCGTCGAAACCCGTCCCGCCGGGGTCACCGGGGCGACGCCTGCGCACCGGCCGATCGGGGCCCGTGTCGGCGCGTTCGTCGCACTGACCAAGCCCCGGATCATCGAGCTGCTGCTGATGAGCACCGTGCCGGTGATGTTCCTGGCCCAGCAGGGCGTGCCGAACATGCTGCTGGTGCTGAAGGTCGTGGTCGGCGGCTACCTCTCGGCGGGCGGCGCCAACGCCCTCAACATGTACATCGACCGCGACATCGACGCGATGATGACCCGCACCGAGCGGCGTCCGATCGTCACCGGGATGGTGTCGCCGCGCGAGGCGCTGGTGTTCGGCGTCGTGCTCGCGGTCGTGTCGACGCTGCTGCTGGGCTTCGGCGTCAACTGGCTCTCCGCCGGGCTGGCGCTGGGCGCGCTGCTGTTCTACGTGTTCGTCTACACGCTGGGGCTCAAGCGGCGCACCTCGCAGAACATCGTCTGGGGCGGCATCGCCGGCTGCATGCCGGTGCTGGTCGGCTGGTCCTCCGTCACGAACTCGGTGTCCTGGGCGGCCGTGATGCTGTTCCTGGTGGTGTTCTTCTGGACGCCGCCGCACACCTGGGTGCTGTCGATGAAGGTGCGCGACGACTACCTGCGGGCCGGCGTGCCGATGCTGCCGGTCGTCAAGGGCAACGTGGCGGTCGGCAAGCAGGTCGTCATCTACTCCTGGGTGATGGTCGCCGTCTCCCTGGCGGTGTGGCCGCTCGGGCACATGAGCTGGCTGTACCCCGTCGCCGCGGTGCTGCTGGGCGGGGCCTGGCTGCGCGAGGCGCACGCGCTGTACTCGCGGGCCAAGGCCGGGATCGTGGGCGCCAAGCTCAAGGAGATGCGGCTGTTCCACTGGTCGATCACCTACCTGTCGCTGCTGATGGTGGTCTGCGCGGTCGACCCGTTCGTGAAGTAAGAGGTACGTGCGCGAGAGCCCCGGTCCGGTGGACCGGGGCTCTCGCGTTTCCGGGGCGGGCCCGGCGGGCTTCAGCGGGCGGGGAGCTCGGAGGGGCCGACGTGGCCGTCCAGCCAGTCCCGCAGCGGGCGGGAGGCGCGCAGGAAACCGGTGATCCGGGTGTGGGCGGCGCGGGTGCCCAGCCACGTCGCCGGCTCCCACTCCTGCCAGGCCACCAGGCCCTTGTGCCGCAGCAGCTCGATCCTGGGGTGGTCCTTGGGGTAGCCGCGCGGGGCCGTCTTGAGGGAGTCCCGGCCGAGCACCTGCGGGCCGTCCCGCTCCACCCGGGCGATCACCCGCTCCAACTCGGCGCCGGTGACGTCCTCGGCGACGGCGGCGCGGTAGCGCTCCAGCTGGTCCGGGGCGAGCCGGTACATGCCGTTGCCGCAGGCCAGGCCGTCGGCGGAGAGCTGGACGTAGCCGCCGCTCTCCAGGTGCGCGCCGATGTGCGTCTTGTAGGGGGACTTGTCGGCGCTGAAGCGGACGTCGCGGTTCGGGCGGAAGATCTTCCCCGGCCCGAACTCCGGCTCCAGGTCGGCGAGCAGGTGCTCCATGGGGGCGCGCACGGCGTGGTCGTACTGCCCCTTGTGGGCCTGCCAGAAGGTCTTCGAGTTGTCGGCCTCCAGGTGCTCGTAGAAGTCGAGCGCCTCGTCCGGCCAGCCTTTGAACGTCACGCCTCCAGTATGTGTCCCGGTGCACAGGGTGCTCCCGTCGCCAGTCGCACTACCGCTGGGTAGCATGCGGGCATGAGCGAGCGAAGTGAGCGAATCATCGAGAGGTGCGCACGGGTGAATGCCCCTGCCGAGCGAAGCGAGGCGGGCGCATGAGCAGCGCAGAGACCGCCGCCGCCGCGCCGGACGCCCGCACCGAGCGCCGCGCCAAGCGCATCGCCAAGAACCTGACCAGCTTCGCCAAGCAGCATGGCGGCAGCGCCGACGCGGTCGTCGAGTACGTCGGCGCCGTGGCCACCCGGATCGTCGTGGTCGGCGCGGACGGCGCCTGGGGCGACCAGGTGGCCCCCAGCTACGCCGTGGGCCGCCGGGCCGCGGAGCTGGCCGGGCTGACCCTGCACGACGACTTCGAGGGCGAGCTGGGCCTCAAGGTCAAGACCGGTCCGTACGAGTGGAAGCGGATGGCCGGCATCCAGCTCGGCGGCTGACGCCCCCGGACACCGCGAAGGCCCGGCTCCCTCCGTGCGGGGGAGCCGGGCCTCCGTCGTTCCGGGCGCCTCAGGCGGTCGCGGTCTGCGGTTCCCGGGCGGGCACCTGTCCGGTGACGGGCAGATCCCCGCGGGTGCGCAGGGCGAGCGGGATGCGGAGGGCGGCGATCCAGGTCAGCGCGGCGAGGAGCATGTGCAGGCCGACCATCAGCTCGGGGGCGTCGGTGAAGTACTGGATGAAGCCGAGTACGCCCTGGAGCACCAGGATGGCGAGCAGTTCCTTGGCGCGGGCCTTGGCGGGCCGGGGGGCCTTCACGGCGGCGAAGACGAAGATCACCGCGATGGCCAGGCCGACCGAGACGAAGGCGAGGTCGGCGTGGAACTGGGCGAGGCGGTCGTAGTCGATCGGGATGCGGGGGACGATCTTGTTGTCCTTGGGCGTACCCGGGTGGTGGCCGGCGCCGGTGACCAGGGTGCCGGCCGCGACCAGCAGACCGATGACCGTCACCAGGACGTACGACAGCTGGTGGATGGGCCGGGCCACCGAGAGCACGGCCGGGCCGTCGCCCTCCTTCGACCGCTCCCACATCAGTAGGGCGACCCAGACCAGGCCCATGGCGGCGATCATGTGCAGTGCGACGGTGTACGGGTTGAGGCCGGTCAGCACGGTGATGCCGCCGAGCACCGCGTTGCTCATCACCAGCCAGAACTGCGCCCAGCCGAGCTTGGTCAGGCTGCGCCGCCAGGGGCTGGGGGCTCCCCCGGCCGAAGGCTGGGGGCGGCAGCGGGCGGCCAGGATCGCCCACCCGACCGCGGCGCTCAGCACGTAGGTGAGCATCCGGTTGGTGAACTCGATGACGCCGTGGAAGCCCATCTCGGCGGTGGGCGTCAGGCTCTCGTCGGTGCAGCGGGGCCAGGTCGTACAGCCGAGGCCGGAGGCGGTGAGCCGGACGGCGCCGCCGGTGACGACGATCACCACGCTCATCACCAGCGCGGCGAACGCGGCGCGCCGGACCATCGCGGCGGAGGGCTGCCAGCGCTCGGCGAGCAGGGAGAAGGGGGTACGCACGGGGTCAATCGTAGGCGGCCTTACAGGCGATCTTGGGGCGGGGCGCGGTGGCGCGGGCGGTGGTGGCCGCGGAGCCGGTGGCCGGGGACGCGCGGATGAGGACGCGCGGACAAAAGAGGCATTCCGCTCGGCCATGATCAATGGTCTTGACGTCGCCGGTGGCGCGACCGTGGTGGCGGCCCGGCGCAAGTCGACCAAGAAGGCCTGATAAGCCTGAAACGCCCGGATGTTCGCCGAGTGACCGAAGCGGAGCCCGCGGTGATTGAACCAGATCACCGGGGGCGCCGTTCTGTCTTGAAGGTGACGAAGTTCATTCAAGTTCGCCGAACTCGCGTTCTGCGAGGTGGCGGCTGTGATGGGCTGGTCATGCACATCAAGGACCGGACGGACAGACGAAATCCGGTCGTGCGGCGGGGTGTGGCGGGATGCGGGGGTGCCGGTAGAGTCCCCCGGACAGTCGTAGCGGGCCACCGCGAACCAGTCAACACGCCTGCTGCACAAGACCGTTCTGAGGGGAACAGCGTAATGGCGCGACAGCAGCGGCACATCGGGATCGGCGCGGCGGCACTTGCCGGCACAGCGGCGGCCGGTTTTCTCCTGCCCCTGGCGCTGGCCACCAACGCCTCGGCGCACGTGCCGAGTTGGTCGGTGACCTGCGACAAGATCGTGATCGATCTGATCAACTACAGCCCCAAGTCTGACGTGAAGAACACCGTCAGCCTCACCATCGACGGCGACAAGGTCCTGGACGCCAAGGCCTTCCCCGCCGAGTTCCACGGCACCTTCCCGGTGAAGGACCACACGGCCCCGATCAAGGCGACTCTGGTGGTTTCCACCTCGGAGAACCCGAACGATAAGGGCTGGAACATCAACGAGACCAAGACCATCGAGCCGTGCCACACGCCGACTCCGACTCCGACCCCGACCCCCACCCCCACCAAGACCCCCACCCCCACGCCGACGCCGACGAAGACGCCGACGCCGACACCCACCGTGACGCCGACGAAGACGCCGACCCCCACGCCGACGCCCACCGCGCCGCCGACCGTGACTCCGCCGGCCACGCCGACCCCGAGCGACACCCCTGTCCCGGCGCCGACCACCAGCGGGCCGGTGCTCGCCCAGACCGGTAGCAACGACGCCACCCCGATCATCGCGGCGGCCGGCGGCGGCGTGCTGCTGGTCGGTGGCGCGCTCGTCCTGCTCGCCCGCAAGCGCCGTGGCAGCAGCGAGGGCTGACGCTCCCGACGGCCGTGAAGCCGCGACGCCCCCCCGGCCGGATGAGGCCGGGGGGCGTCGTGCGTCATGCGGCCCGGGTGCCGTGCGTGCGGCGTCGTCCGTCGCGGTGCCGGGCTTCGCGGGGCGCGGAGCCACTCACTCCCAGCGGAAGAAGCGGGCGGCCGCGGCCAGGCCGAGTACGGACCAGCCGGCCAGGATCCCGAGGTCCGCCCAGGGCACCCCGGCGCCGGTCTGCAGCACCGACCGCAGGCCGTCCGAGAGCGCCGAGATCGGCAGCAGTTCCAGCACCGACCGCACCGCGTCGGGGAACTTGGCGAGCGGCACGACCACCCCGCCCGCGAGCAGCAGCAGGATGAACACCAGGTTGGCGGCGGCCAGCGTGGCCTCGGCCTTCAGGGTGCCGGCCATCAGCAGGCCGAGCCCGGAGAACGCGGCGGTGCCGAGGACCAGCAGCGCGACGACGGCCAGGGCTCCCTGCGGTGTCGCGAGCCCGTGCGGGGACCAGCCGAGTG
Organism: Kitasatospora sp. NPDC048545; assembly: GCF_040651155.1. NCBI lineage: Bacteria > Bacillati > Actinomycetota > Actinomycetes > Kitasatosporales > Streptomycetaceae > Kitasatospora > Kitasatospora sp. NPDC048545. Next base: position 99,221 of record NZ_JBEZIQ010000013.1, on the reverse strand, counting down.
CCAGCGCGATCACCGACAGCAGCGCGACCTGCAGTGCCTCCGTCACCAGGACGCAGCCGGTCTTGGCGGTCAGCAGCGTCCAGCGCGGGAGCGGACTGGCGCCGAGCCGCTTCAGCACGCCGTAGCGGCGCTCGAAGCCGGTGGCGATGGCCTGCCCGGTGAAGGCGGTGGACATCACGGCCAGGGCGAGCATGCCGGGGGCGAGGAAGTCGACCCGCTTGCCGGGGCCCTCGACCGCGACGACGTCCACGACGGAGAACAGCACCAGCAGCACGGTCGGGATGACCACGGTGAGCAGCAGCTGCTCGCCGTTGCGCCACAGCATCCGGGTCTCGAACGCGGTCTGCGCGAGCAGCATCCGGCCGACCGGGGCGGCGCCGGGCCGGGGGGAGTGGTCGGTGGCGACGGCGCCCGCGGCCGCCTCGCTCGGTGTGCTCATGAGCGGAGCTCCCGTCCGGTCAGGTCGAGGAAGACGTCTTCGAGGCTGCGGCGCTGGACGGACAGCCGTTCGGGCAGGACCCCGGAGGCCGCGCACCAGCCGGTGACGGTGGCCAGCAGCTGCGGGTCCACCGGCGCCTCGACGCGGTAGTTGCCGGGGGCGGTCTCGACGGCGGTGGCGCCCTCGGGCAGCTCCTTCAGCAGCGGGCCGAGGTCGAGACCGGGCGGGCCGTCGAAGCGCAGGGCGTTCTCGGCGCCGCCGCGGCACAGTTCCTCGGTGGTGCCGTCGGCGATCACCCGGCCGCGGTCCACGACGGCGACGCGGTCGGCGAGCTGCTCGGCCTCGTCCATGTGGTGGGTGGTGACGACCACGGTGACGCCGTCCCGGCGCAGGTCGCGGACCAGCTCCCAGGTGGCCCGGCGGGCCTGCGGGTCGAGGCCGGCGGTGGGCTCGTCCAGGAAGACCAGCTCGGGGCGGCCGACCACGGCCATCGCCAGGGCGAGCCGCTGCTGCTGGCCGCCGGACAGCCGCCGGTAGGTGGTCCGGCCGCAGGAACCGAGGCCGAGGCGCTCGACCAGGGCGTCCACGTCCAGCGGGTGGGCGTGCAGCTTGGCGGTGTGCCGCAGCATCTCGACGGCGCGGGCGCCCGCGTACACGCCGCCGGACTGCAGCATGACGCCGATCCGGGGCCGCAGCGCGGCGCCCTGGGTGACCGGGTCGAGGCCGAGGACGCGGACGGTGCCGGCGTCGGGGCGGCGGTAGCCCTCGCAGGTCTCGATGGTGGTGGTCTTGCCGGCGCCGTTGGGGCCGAGGACGGCGGTGATCGCGCCGGCCGCGATGGTGAGGTCGAGGCCGTCGACCGCGGCCTTGTCACCGTAGCGCTTGACCAGCCCGGCGATCTGGACCGCGGGTTCGGAGTGCATACCGGCGAGTGTAAGAGGCGGCTCACGGATCGCCCCCAGGGTGGGGTGGTGCCGAAGGCCTCGATGATCGTTCCCCCAGGCCAGGTAAGGCTTACCTGCGTGATCGATGACACCGGTGAGGCCTGGATCACGGGTTGTCCCGACGGAAGTAATTACGCAACACTGGTGTTGTGAAAAACATGCGCGAGCACGCCCAGCAGCAGGAGGCCGAGTCGGCCTCCCACTGCGACGTGCCCGTGACGGCGGCCGAGGTGCTGCTGGATGGCCACCGCGCCACCCGGGACCGGGTCGCCCGGTCGATCCTGGACCACGGCCCGTCCTCCGCCGCCGACCTGGCGAACCGGCTCGGCCTCACCGCCGCGGCCGTCCGTCGCCACCTCGACGGACTGGCCGCCGCGGGCCTGGTCGAGTCCCGCGAGCAGCGGGTCTACGGCAGCCGCGGCCGGGGCCGTCCGGCCAAGGTCTTCGCCCTCACCGACGGCGGCCGGGACGCCTTCTACCAGGCCTACGACCAGCTCGCCGCCGACGCGCTGCGCTGGATCTCGGACTCGGTGGGCGGCGGCAAGGCGGGCGAGGAGGCGGTCGCCGCCTTCGCCCGGGCCCGTTTCGGCAAGCAGGGCGAGAAGTACCTGGAGGCACTGCGCCTGGCCGGGGCGGGGGAACGCACCGAGGCACTCGCCCAGGCGCTCAGCGCCGACGGGTACGCTGCCACGGTGCGGCGTGTCCCGTCGGCCGCGGCCAAGGCCCCGGCGGGCGCCCAGCTCTGCCAGCACCACTGCCCGGTCGCGCACATCGCCGAGCAGTTCCCGCAGCTCTGCGAGGCGGAGACCGAGGTCTTCTCCCAGCTCCTGGGCACCCATGTGCAACGGCTGGCCACCATCGCCCACGGCGACGGGGTCTGCACCACCTATGTGCCGGCACCCGGTGCCGCATCGTCGTCCGCCCGGCGTTCCGCGGGCCGCGACTCCGATGCAGCGCCGACTGCCGGTACGTCCACCGAAGATTCTGCGTCCGCGCGTTAGGAAGCTCGCATGACTGACACCGTTTCGCACCCGGAGCTCGAGGGCCTGGGCAACTACGAGTACGGCTGGGCCGACCCGGACGCCGCCGGCTCCGTGGCCAAGCGCGGGCTCAGCGAGGAGGTCGTGCGCGACATCTCCGCGAAGAAGTCCGAGTCCGAGTGGATGCTGAACCTGCGGCTCAAGGGCCTGAAGCTGTTCGGCAAGAAGCCCATGCCGACCTGGGGCTCCGACCTCACCGGCATCGACTTCGACAACATCAAGTACTTCGTCCGCTCCACCGAGAAGCAGGCCGAGTCCTGGGAGGACCTGCCTGCGGACATCAAGGCCACCTACGACAAGCTGGGCATCCCGGAGGCGGAGAAGCAGCGCCTGGTCGCCGGTGTCGCCGCCCAGTACGAGTCCGAGGTCGTCTACCACCAGATCCGCGAGGACCTGGAGGAGCAGGGCGTCATCTTCCTGGACACCGACACCGCGCTGCGCGAGCACCCGGAGCTGTTCAAGGAGTACTTCGGCACCGTCATCCCGGCCGGTGACAACAAGTTCGCCGCGCTGAACACCGCGGTGTGGTCCGGCGGCTCGTTCATCTACGTGCCGAAGGGCGTGCAGGTCGACATCCCGCTGCAGGCCTACTTCCGGATCAACACCGAGAACATGGGTCAGTTCGAGCGGACGCTGATCATCGTCGACGAGGACGCCTACGTCCACTACGTCGAGGGCTGCACCGCGCCGATCTACTCCTCCGACTCGCTGCACTCCGCGGTCGTCGAGATCATCGTCAAGAAGGGCGGCCGCTGCCGCTACACGACCATCCAGAACTGGTCGAACAACGTCTACAACCTGGTCACCAAGCGCGCCGTGGCGTACGAGGGCGCGACCATGGAGTGGATCGACGGCAACATCGGCTCCAAGGTCACCATGAAGTACCCGGCCGTCTACCTGATGGGCGAGCACGCGAAGGGCGAGACCCTGTCGATCGCCTTCGCGGGCGAGGGCCAGCACCAGGACGCCGGCGCCAAGATGGTGCACATGGCGCCGAACACCTCCTCGCACATCGTCTCCAAGTCGGTGGCGCGCGGCGGCGGCCGGACCTCCTACCGCGGTCTGATCGAGATCGGCGAGGGCGCGCACGGCGCCAAGTCCAACGTGCTGTGCGACGCCCTGCTGGTCGACACGGTCTCCCGCTCGGACACCTACCCGTACGTGGACGTCCGCGAGGACGACGTGTCCATGGGCCACGAGGCGACCGTCTCCAAGGTCAGCGAGGACCAGCTGTTCTACCTGATGAGCCGCGGTCTGACCGAGACCGAGGCCATGGCGATGATCGTCCGCGGCTTCGTCGAGCCGATCGCGCGCGAGTTGCCGATGGAGTACGCGCTGGAGCTCAACCGGCTGATCGAGCTGCAGATGGAGGGCGCGGTCGGCTGACCCCCGACCGTAGCCGCCGTCCACTGATTTCCGAGGAAGAGAGCACAACGAACAGCCATGGCTGAGCAGAACACCACCGGCTCCACCACCGCCGGGTCGATCGAGGTCGGCACCGCCGGCGCGGGCGCGCAGCTCGCCGGCCCCGGCACCGGCCGGGCCACGGTCCAGCAGCCGATCGACGCGCGCGTCGCGGTCAAGCCGTCCTTCGACGTGAACGACTTCCCGGTGCCGCACGGCCGCGAGGAGGACTGGCGGTTCACCCCGCTGCACCGCCTCGGCGGGCTGCACGACGGGACCGCCGCTGCCGCCGCGCGCGGTGAGGACAAGGTCGAGTTCACCCTCCCGGACGGCGTCACCGCCGAGACCGTCGGCCGCGACGACGCCCGCCTGGGCAAGGCCGGCACGCCGGTGGACCGGGTGGCCGCGCAGGCGTTCAGCGCCTTCGAGCAGGCCCTGGTGGTCACCGTTCCCAAGGACGCGGTGCTGACCGAGCCGGTCAGGATCGACGTGCGCGGCGAGGGCGGCGTCCGCTTCGCCCACGTCGTGATCGACGTCAAGCCGTTCGCCGAGGCCGTCGTGGTGCTCAACCACGTCGGCACCGGCATCCGCGCCGCCAACGTCGAGCTGCTCGTCGGCGACGGCGCCAAGCTGACCTTCGTCTCCGTCCAGGACTGGGAGCGCGACGCCGTCCACGTCGCCCAGCACAACGCGCTGGTCGGCCGGGACGCCACGTACAAGTCCGTGGTCGTGACCTTCGGCGGCGACCTGGTCCGCCTGCACCCGCGGGTCAACTACGCGGGCCCCGGCGGCGAGGCCGAGCTGTTCGGCCTGTACTTCGCCGACGCCGGCCAGCACCTGGAGCACCGCCTGGTGATCGACCACGACACGCCGCACTGCCGGTCGAACGTGGCGTACAAGGGCGCGCTGCAGGGCCAGGACGCGCACGCGGTCTGGGTCGGCGACGTGCTGATCCGCGCCGCCGCGCTCGGCACCGACACCTACGAACTCAACCGCAACCTGGTGCTCACCGACGGCGCCCGGGTCGACTCGATCCCGAACCTGGAGATCGAGACCGGCGAGATCGTCGGCGCCGGCCACGCCTCGGCGACCGGCCGCTTCGACGACGAGCAGCTGTTCTACCTGCAGGCCCGCGGCATCCCGGCGGACGAGGCCCGCCGCCTGGTGGTGCGCGGCTTCTTCGCCGAACTGCTCCACCAGATCGGCGTGGCCGAGATCCAGGAGCAGCTCATGGAGAAGATCGACGCCGAGCTGGAAGCGGCGGTCTGAACGCGATGAGCTTCCTCCGTGCCTGCGCGCTGAGCGACCTCCAGGAGGAGGTGCCCAAGCGCGTGGACCTCAACGGCGTGCCGGTCTCCGTCGTCCGCACCGACGAGGGGGTGTTCGCGATCAACGACACCTGCTCGCACGCGAACGTCTCGCTCTCCGAGGGCGAGGTCGAGGACTGCATGATCGAGTGCTGGCTGCACGGCTCCAGCTTCGACCTGCGCACCGGCAAGCCCTCCGGCCTGCCCGCCACCAAGCCGGTCGCTGTCTACCCCGTAAAGATCGAAGGGGACGATGTGCTCGTCTCCGTCAACCAGGAGTCCTGAGTACACATGGCAACCCTTGAAATCCGCGACCTGCACGTCTCCGTCGAGGCCGAGAACGGCCCGCGCGAGATCCTGAAGGGCGTCGACCTGACCGTGAAGCAGGGCGAGACCCACGCCATCATGGGTCCGAACGGCTCCGGCAAGTCCACCCTGGCCTACTCGCTCGCCGGCCACCCCAAGTACACCGTCACCGGCGGCTCGGTGCTGCTGGACGGCGAGGACGTCCTGGAGATGTCCGTCGACGAGCGCGCCAAGGCCGGCGTCTTCCTGGCCATGCAGTACCCGGTCGAGGTCCCCGGTGTCTCGGTCAGCAACTTCCTGCGCACCGCCGCCACCGCCGTCCGCGGCGAGGCCCCGAAGCTGCGGCTGTGGGTGAAGGAGGTCAAGGAGGCGATGGCCGCCCTCCAGATGGACCCGGCCTTCGCCGAGCGCAACGTCAACGAGGGCTTCTCCGGCGGCGAGAAGAAGCGCCACGAGATCCTCCAGCTCGAACTGCTCAAGCCGAAGATCGCGATCCTCGACGAGACCGACTCCGGCCTGGACGTCGACGCGCTGCGGATCGTCTCCGAGGGCATCAACCGGGTCCGCTCGACCGGCGAGGTCGGCACCCTGCTGGTGACCCACTACACCCGCATCCTGCGGTACATCAAGCCCGACTACGTCCACGTCTTCGCGGGCGGCCGCATCGTCGAGTCCGGCGGTGCCGAGCTGGCCGACAAGCTGGAGAACGAGGGCTACGAGGCGTACGTGAAGGGGGGCGCATCCGCGTGACCCATCCGTTTACCGGACTGCTCGACACCGACGCGATCCGCAAGGACTTCCCGGTCCTGCAGCGGCTGCTGCACGACGAGAAGCCCTTGGTCTACCTGGACAACGCGGCGACGTCGCAGAAGCCGCGCCAGGTGCTGGAAGCGCTGAACGCCTACTACGAGCGGCACAACGCCAACGTCCACCGCGGCGTGCACGTGCTCGCCGAGGAGGCCACCGCGCTGTACGAGGGCGCCAGGGACAAGGTCGCGGCGTTCGTCAACGCGCCGAGCCGCAACGAGGTGATCTTCACCAAGAACGCCTCGGAGTCGCTCAACCTCGTCGCCAACATGCTGGCCTGGGCCGACGAGCCGTACAAGGTCGACGCCGACTCCGAGATCGTCATCACGGAGATGGAGCACCACTCCAACATCGTCCCGTGGCAGCTGCTGTCGCAGCGCAGCGGCGCGAAGCTGAAGTGGTTCGGGCTGACCGACGAGGGCCGGCTCGACCTGTCGAACATCGACGAGCTGATCACCGAGAAGACCAAGGTGGTCTCCTTCACCCTGGTCTCCAACCTGCTCGGCACGGTCAACCCGGTCGAGACGATCGTCCGCAAGGCCCAGTCGGTCGGCGCGCTGGTCGTCATCGACGCCTCGCAGGCCGCGCCGCACATGGTGCTGGACGTGCAGGCGCTGGAGGCCGACTTCGTCGCCTTCACCGGCCACAAGATGCTGGCCCCGACCGGCATCGGCGTGCTCTGGGGCCGCCAGGAGCTGCTGGAGGACCTCCCGCCGTTCCTCGGCGGCGGCGAGATGATCGAGACCGTCACCATGGGCTCGTCCACCTACGCCCCGGCGCCGCACAAGTTCGAGGCCGGCACCCCGCCGATCGCCCAGGCGGTCGGGCTCGGCGCGGCCATCGACTACCTGTCCGGCATCGGGATGGAGAAGATCGCCGCCCACGAGCACGCGATCACCGAGTACGCCGTCGAGCGGCTGCTGGAGGTCCCGGACCTGCGGATCATCGGCCCGCGCACGGCCGTGGACCGCGGTGCCGCGATCTCCTTCACCCTCGGCGACATCCACCCGCACGACGTGGGCCAGGTGCTGGACGAGCAGGGCATCGCCGTGCGCGTCGGCCACCACTGCGCGCGGCCGGTCTGCCTCCGGTACGGAATTCCGGCGACCACGCGGGCGTCGTTCTACCTGTACTCGACGCCGGGCGAGGTCGACGCGCTGATCGACGGCCTGCACCACGTCCGGAACTTCTTCGGCTGACGGGACGGGGCAGGACGACCATGAAGCTCGACTCGATGTACCAGGACATCATCCTGGACCACTACCGAAACCCCCACGGCAAGGGGCTGCGGGACGGCGACGCCGAGGTGCACCACGTCAACCCGACGTGCGGCGACGAGATCACCCTGCGGGTGAAGCTCGACGGCTCGACGGTGGCCGACGTCTCGTACGAGTCCCAGGGCTGTTCGATCAGCCAGGCGAGCGCCTCGGTGCTCAACGACCTGGTGGTCGGCAAGTCCGTGGGCGAGGCGCAGGCGGTCCAGGAGGCCTTCCTGGAGCTGATGCAGAGCAAGGGCCAGGGCGAGGGCGACGAGGAGGTGCTGGAGGACGCGGTCGCGTTCGCCGGCGTCTCCAAGTACCCGGCCCGGGTCAAGTGCGCCCTGCTCAGCTGGATGGCCTGGAAGGACGCCACCGCCCAGGCGCTCGCCCAGCACCCCGCCGTGAACGACTGATCCCGCAGAGGAGGACAGACCATGAGTGACGAGACCACCTCCGCTGCGGAGGAGCAGGCCGGCATCATCGTCGGCACCACGGCCGGCACCGTTTCGGTCGAGGACCTGACCGAGGCCCTGATGGACGTCGTCGACCCCGAACTGGGCATCGACGTCGTCAACCTGGGCCTGATCTACGGCGTCCACATCGACGAGTCCGACGTGGCCACCATCGACATGACGCTCACCTCGGCGGCCTGCCCGCTGACCGACGTCATCGAGGACCAGGCCAAGACCGCCACCGACGGGCTGGTGAAGGACCTGCGCATCAACTGGGTCTGGATGCCGCCGTGGGGCCCCGACAAGATCACCGACGACGGCCGCGAGCAGCTTCGCGCGCTCGGCTTCAACGTCTGACGGACGGGCCTTCGTCAACCTGCTGCCGCGCAAACCTCTCCTTCGAGGGAAAGGTTTGCGCGGCAGTGGTGTATCTGCCAGCGGGTGGCCAGGCTGGTGCCGCGACCTCGGAGGGAGCGAAGCCATGTCGGTAGTTGCGTTCGCGCAGTTGCTTCTGCCTGACTCGCCGTACGCCATGTGGGCCCGGGGGGAACCGGAGGAGTACCTCCGGCTCCCGGACGACGGCACGCGGGTGGAAGTCGCATAGGCCGAAACGCCGCTGCCCGGGACTTCTTCGGAGGTCCCGGGCAGCGGCGTTCGTGCGTGGTGCCGGGGGTCAGGCCGCCGCGGGCTTGCGGGCGACGGCCACCGCCAGGGCGGCGCAGAGGAGCGCCGCGAGGGTGGCGAAGCCGCTGACGGCGGGGAGCAGGCCGTAGGCCTGGACGAGGGCGCCGACGACGACGATGGGCAGGGAGCTGCCGAGGTAGACGATCACCCAGAGGGCGGAGAGTTCGGAGCCCCGGCGTTCCGGGTCCAACGCGGCGACGGCGGTGGTGAACAGGGAGCGGAACGCCACGCCCTGACAGGATCCGCCGAGGACGCTGCCGATGAACAGCAGCGCCGGGGTGCCGGTGTACCCGGCGGCGACGACCAGGGCGAGGCCGGTGGCCAGGCCGGTCATGCCGAGGGCGATCACCACGCGGTCCGAGGTCGGCGGGACGACCAGCTGGGCGGCGGCCGAGGAACCGAGCAGCAGGGCGGCCACGATCGCGCCGGTCAGGTGCGAGGAGGTGTGCAGCAGCTTGGCGGCGAAGGCCGGGGCCAGGCTGAGGTAGACGCCGAAGACCGCGTACGAGACGAAGCCGGCCGAGGCGGCCAGCAGGAACTCGCGGCGGCCGGTGCGCGGCAGCCGCAGGCGCTGCGGGCGCAGGTGGGCCGGGGTGGTGATCCGGGGCGGGGAGGTCGGCGGGCGGTTGCGGCCGGGCATCCGCGGGTGGACGAGGGCCAGCGGCACGCAGAGCGCGAGCAGGGCGATGGCGTGCAGCAGGAAGGGCGTCATCAGCGGGTCCGAGCCGCCGGCCAGCAGGGCGCCGACCACCGGGCCGAGCGCGACGCCGCCGGCGGAACAGGCCAGGGTGAGCTTGGCGGCCAGTGTCGGACGGTCGGGCAGCAGGTCGCCGAGGGCGGCCCCGGCCGCGCCGGTGGACAAGCCGACGGCGATGCCCTGGACGGCCCGGCCGGCCGCCAGCTGCCAGAAGCTGCCGGCGGTCGCGAACACGACGTCGCCCGCGGCGGCCAAGGCGACGGCGGGCAGGATCAGGGCGCGGCGGCCGATGTGGTCGGACCAGTGGCCGACGATGGCCAGCACCGGGACCAGCGCGAACACGTAGATCGTGAAGAGGATCGTGGTGTCGAGGGGGCCGAGCCCGAGACGCTGCTGGAGCAACGGGTAGATCGGCGTCGCCAGGTTGGCACCGATGAGCATGAACAGCAGGGCGGCGGCCACCAGGCCGACGCGGACGCCGCGCAGCGCGTTCCAGCGGCTGATCGCGGCGAGCTGGAGCTGGCCGCGCGGCGCGAGCTCCAGGGGAAGCAGGGCCTCCGACAGTCGGCGTCCGTCGAGCCGCGCGGTGCGCAGGCCGGAGCCGGCGGGGGAGAGGTCCGCCATGTGAGGGGTCTCCTGTGGCAGGGCGCCACCAGGGTCGGCGGGGTAGGCCGGCGCGCCCGTCCTGAGGCGCTGTGGTGGTGGCCGCGGTGCGGGGCTCCCAGGTGGAGCGGATGAGCTGAAGAAGGGGGCTTCGTTGCCCCGGGGCCCGCGCGGGGTTGTGCGCGGTACCCATGCGAAGGATAAGGGGTGGGCGCACGTATACGGCGCGCGCCCCCGTGTGCGCCCCTTGCGGCCGGGCATCGGGGGTGCCACACCTATACGCTGAGGTGGTGGAACGGTACGCGGCGCTGTTGGGCTGACCGCTGGCTGAGGGAGAGCGCACAACGATGGCCGGACGACGTCGCAAGAACACCGGGGCCTCGGCGGGAGAGGGCACGGCCGAGACTGTGCTGCCCGCGGACATGGAGCTGCAGGACCTCTACGGGGCGTTCGCCGCGCACGGGCTGGACGACGAGGACCTCGACGACGCGGCGGTCCTGGTGCCGCCGGTGAAGTTGCCGCCCGAGCAGGAGCTGGCCGACCAGGCGAAGGCCGTCCCGATGTTCGGGTACGCGCTGGCGCTGGCCCGCTGGGCCGCCCCGCACCGGGCGGTGGACGAGTTCGGCGACCTCGTCGAGGCGGACCGGGCGCCCGCGGCGCGGCTGCTGGGCCTGGCCCCGGCCGAGGGCGAGGTGCCGGAGGAGGCCGAGATCGAGGCGCTGCGGGCCTGGTCGCTGGCCTGCGACCTGGACCTGGTGGAACTCGGCACGACCGCGGAGGGCGAGCACGTCGCCGTCCCGGGACCGGACCTGGAGCCCGCCGAAGAGGGCGATCCGGAGATCGTCCTGGAGCTGTGGCTGACCGCCGCCGGGATCGTCCGGGAGCTGGCCGTGGAGGCGGACTCGATGCCGGAGGAGTCGGCGGAGGGGGCCGACGCGGAGGCCGGGGCCGAGCCGGGCGAGGAGGACGAGGACGGGCTCTCCGAGGTCGAGGAGGCCCGGGACGAGGCCGCCGAGCTGCTGGACGAGGCACTGCAGGTGCTCTACGAGACCACCGCCTTCGCCGAGCCGGGCAACGAGACCGTGCCGCTGGGCGTGCTGGCCGCGCTGCTGGTGGTGCCGGAGGGCGAGGAGCCGAGCGAGGAACTGCTGGGCGACATCACCGACGTGATGGTGTCGCTGGACCCGATGCTGGGCGACCTGGCCGAGCTGGGTCTGCTGGACTACCGCCCGATCGACCCGGAGCTGTTCGACGAGGAGGAGGGCACGGAGCCCGCCGTCGTCGGCGAGGAGCCGCTGGACGAGGAGGAGTCGGCCCGCTTCGGGCTGGTCCGGCTCACCCCGCTCGGCCAGTACGGCATCCGGCAGTGGCTGCTGGAGGACGGCTACGACGCCCCGCTGGTCGGCGAGCTGGCCCAGGGCGACGCGGCCGAGCTGCTGCGCGCGGTGTGCGAGTCGGTCAACGTGCTGCCGGACGAGGAGCTGCGGGTGTGGACCACCGGCCGGGAGCCGGTGGCCGCCGCGCGCGAACTGCTCGCGGCGGCGCGCGGCAGCGACGCGTACGGGCCGCTGCGGCGGATGCTGTGCGTCTCGGCGCTCGACCTGCTGGGGGCGGACGCCGGGCCGGCCGTCCGGGAGGTGCTGGACGACCCGGAGCTGGGTGGCGCCGCGCGGGCCTGGCTGACCGCGCGGGGTGCGACGGACGTGCCGGCGCCGGACCGGACGATGACGCTGTGGACGGTGGTCGACACCTTCGCCGCCCAGCTGCTGGACAGCGGCGGCGACGCCGGGCTGCTCCGCGAACTGATCATCGACCTGCCGGTGAAGGGCGATCCGGCGGCCTGGTTCGGCGAGCTGTGGCGGGTCGACCACCCGTACACGGCGGACGTCCTGGAGGCGATCGGGGAGCTGCACCTGGACCGGGCGGTGGCCAAGGAGGCCCGCAAGGCGGCGTTCAAGGCGCGCTCCAAGAGCTAGGCGGTTCAGGGCAGGTCCAGCGAGCCGTCCTCGGTGAAGCGGAAGAACGGGTTGTGGGCCAGCTCCCAGAGGTGGCCGTCCGGGTCCTCGAAGTATCCGGAGTAGCCGCCCCAGCTCGTCGGGACCGGCGGCTTGACCATCACGGCGCCGGCCTCGACGGCCGTCTTCATCGCGGCGTCCACCAGCGCGGGGGACTCCAGGTTCACCGCGAGGGTGACGCCACGGAAGGACGGTTCGCCGGTGGCGGGAACGCCCGCGTCGGCGGCCAGCTCGTCGGTGGGGAAGAGGCCGAGCGCCGAGTCGGCGGTGCGGAACCAGACGATCTCCGGGCTGGAGGCGGTGGAGCGCCGCCAGCCGAGGTCCTCGTAGAAGCGGGCGCTGCGGTCGAGGTCGGAGATGCCGAGGGTGACGATGCTGATCCGGGCGGGGACGCCGTTCGGCGACCCGGTTCCGGCCTCGATGGTGCTGCTCTGTGCTGTCATGCCGCCAGGTTAGGGAGCGCGGCTGACAACCGGACGTCCTGACACGGCCACCGTCCCCGTCCGGCAGCCGGGCTGATGACCCGGCAGCTGCGGGCACGTAAGGTGGCGTCAGCGGTGCGGGCGCGAGGAGTCGGGGGTGCGGCACAGGATGGTGCGGGAGAACGGCGGCAGGCCCCAGGAGTGGAACACCGGCCCCGCGGGCCGCTTCCCGGTCCCGGACCGGCCGGGTCAGGAGGATCGTTTCGCCGACCAGGAGGACTTCTCCCGCCGGACCCTCGCCTCGGTCGACTTCCCCGTGTACGGCGTGGCCGCCGGGCCGGCCCGCACCGGTGAGGCGCTGTCCGCCTTCGAGACCTCCGGCGGCCGGCTGCGCTGGGTCGAGGTGCAGTGCGGCGACTGGCGTTCGACGGCCGGCCCGTACGTGACCGTGCGCACCTACCGTCCGGGCGCCGAGAGCTGCGAGCCGCTGCCCGAGCTGGAGGACGTGGTCGAGGACGAACGGGACCGCGTCTACGAACAGTTGGGCGTCGACGAGGGCGACGGGCCGGGCCGGGTGCGGGCCCTGCGCGAGTGGATCACGGTGGAGGGCGAGCCGCGCGCGGTGGAGGTGCACGAGGACCGGCCGGTGCTGCGGCCCGGGGCCGGGGCGGCCGTCGGGCCCGAGCCGGTGTGGGCCGGACGGCTGCGGATCGGCGGGCTCACCGTGACGGTCTGCGGGCGCGGGGTGGCACCCGACGGGGTGGAGCTCGGCGGGATCGGCGACTTCGAGCGGTACCTGCGCGGGCGCGCCGACCTGCTGCGCGACCTCGCCTCCCGGCAGGCCCGGTACGTCCCGGTGGAGGAACGCGAACTGCCGCCCGCCGTCGGGCTGGAGGCGCACCGGTCGCTGGTCGCGCAGAGCATCGCGGAGACCGCCGCGATCGATGCGCAGGTCCGGGCCGGGCGCACCCCGAGACTGCCGCGCGGACTGCGCGGGGACGCCTGCGCGGTGCGCTGGGAGGCGGCGGTGCGCCAGCAGGTACGGCTGGCCACCGAGACCCGGGAGGAGGCCGGGGCGGCGGTGACCTCGATGGTCAACCACCTCAACCGGCTCTCCCAGCAGACGCAGTGGCTGGTCGGCACGGCGGAGGGGGCGGCGGCCGTCGAGGAGGTCGTCCGGTACACGGTGTTCGCGAGCGAGGTGGCGAGCCTGCCGGCGCAGCGGGCCTGGGAACAGCTGTGGCGGGAGCGGCCCGGCGGCGGGGCCGGGGTCCGGGAGGAGCACCGGCTGGCCGAGCAGCTGTGGCTGGCGGCGTGGGAGCAGTGGCGGGCGGCGCGGCGCTGACGAGCCGGCGGTCCGGTGGTTCGGGGGTCCAGAGGTCCGGGGGTTTGGCAGCTTGCGGGGTCCGAAGGTCCGGCGGGCGGTGCCTGCGGTGCCTGCGGATCGGCGGTGCCTGCGGTAGGCGGTGTCGTGGATTCTGGCAGGGCCGGCGGCGGCTTGGCAAAGCGGAGGTCATGTGTCGGTCATCGGTCGGCAAATGGCCGCCCCGATGTGAGGTGGGCTTCATGCCGGGTTCACCCGCCCGGCGGAGCCTGCTGGGCGTCGGCATCCCGCCCCGACACCCGCTCATCCCCTCAGGAGTTGCTGCCATGTCGCTGTCCCGCCGGGACTTCGTCAACCGTTCCACCCTCGTCGGGGCCGGCGTGCTGATCGCCGGCGGCGCCGAGGCGCTGGCCAGCGCCCCCGGTGCGATCGCCGCCCCGGTCGGCGGTGAGGCGCCGGTCGCCGCGGCCGCCGGCACCAACGCCGCAGGCGGCACCGCCGTCGGCTACGGCACGCTGGTCCAGGACCCGGCCGGGCTGCTGTCCCTGCCGAAGGGCTTCTCGTACCAGGTCCTCAACCGGGCCGGCGTCACCAAGCTGCGCACCGGGGAGTTCACCCCGAGCAACCACGACGGCACCTCCGCCTTCGAGGACGAGCGTGGCGGCAACTACATGGTCGTCAACCACGAGCTCTCCGGTGCCCGCGCCAACTGGCCGTACCCGGTGCCGCTGACCGAGGGCCACGTCTACGACCCGGGCGCGGCCGGCGGCTGCACCATCGTGCACGCCAAGCGGGACGGCTCGGTCGAGCAGTGGGTCGGCATCGCCGGCACCGCCACCAACTGCGCCGGCGGCGTGACCCCGTGGGGCACCTGGCTGTCCGGCGAGGAGACCGAGGACAAGGCCGGCAAGAACGGCTTCACCAAGGACCACGGCTACATCTTCGAGGTCGACCCCTTCGACGACGACTACAACTGCGACCCGCAGCCGGTGAAGGCCTTCGGCCGCTACGCGCACGAGGCCGTGGTCGTCGACCCGAAGCGGGGCCAGGTCTACCTGACCGAGGACGCCTCGAACCCGAACGGCCTGCTGTTCCGCTGGACCCCGCCGGCGGGCTTCAAGCACGGCCGCCACCAGCTGCGCAAGCTGGCCGCCGACGCCGGCGTGCTGGAGGCCTTCAAGGTCTTCGACGCGCAGGGCAAGTTCGTCGACGACCTCTCCCGCGCCACCAAGGTCGGCACCACCTACGGCGTGGACTGGGTCAAGGTCCAGGACCGCGACGCCAGGACCGTCTCCGTCCGCAAGCAGTTCAAGGACGGCGAGGTCACCCGCGCCCGCAAGCTGGAGGGCATGTGGTGGGGTGACGGCGGTTTCTACTTCGTCTCCAGCTACGCCCGCTCGGAGAGCCCGCTGCAGCACGACGGCCAGGTGTGGTTCTACAACCCGGCCCGCCGCACCATCACCCTGAAGGTCCTGCTGGGCGTCAACACCGACGTCTGGGGCGACCACGACAACTTCGACGGCCCGGACAACATCACCGTCTCGCCGTACGGCGGCATCGTGATCTGCGAGGACGGCGAGGGCGTGTCGCACCTGTTCGGCGCCACCGAGGACGGGCTGGTCTACCCGATCGCCCGCAACGAGCTGAACATCGGCACCGCCGAGAAGCCCGAGTTCAGCGAGTTCACCGGGGTGACCTTCTCGGACGACGGCAGGACCCTGTTCGCCAACATCCAGACCCCGGGCATCCAGCTGGCCATCACCGGCCCGTGGCGCCGGCTGAACGAGCACAAGCGCGGCCAGGGCTACGGCGAGTGACGCACCGTCAGGTCTGAACCCGGCCTGAACCCCACGGTCGACCGGCTGTCCGCGGACTACTCGTCCGCGGGCAGCCGCAGTTGCAGCATCGCCAGCAGCCGCTGCTGCGGCTGGGCGAGGTCGATGCCGGTCAACTGCTCGGCGCGGCGCACCCGGTAGCGCAGGGTGTTGGGGTGGATGTGCAGGGCGTCCGCGGCCACCCGGACCTCGCCGAGCGCGTCCAGCCAGGCCAGCACCGACTCTGCCAGCCGGGTGCCGTGCCGGCGGTCGTACGCGGTGAGCGCGGTGAGCCGCGGGTCGCGCAGGCCGGTGCGCTCCTGCAGCAGCGCCACCATCTCGCTGACCAGCACCTCCGCCTGGACGTCGATCAGCGCCGCGACGTCGAGGTCCACCCCGCCGCGGCCCATCGCGTCCAGGATGCGGTCTGCCTGCGCGCGGGAGTCGGGCACCTGGGCCAGGGCGTCGACGGTCGAGCCGATCGCGGCGCGCAGCGGGACGCCGAGGTGCTCCCGAGCGGCCGTCACCACCTCGGAAGCCCAGTCGCGCACGGTGGTCATCGGCAGGCCCGGCGGCAGCTCGGGCAGCAGCACGTACACCCGGGACTCGATCGGGGCGAGCAGCGCGGTGCGGTGCCGGGCGGCGGTGTGCACCGAGATCAGGCCGGTCACGTCGGAGCGGTGCAGCGCCCCCGCGGTGTGCGCGCCGTACGCCAGTACGGTGGCCGGGCGGCGCAGGTCCAGGCCGAGGTGGGTGGCGAGCGACTGGGGGCCGGTGGAGCCCTCCAGCAGTCCGGTGAGCAGGGTCTGGGTCAGCCGGACGTCGGCGGACAGTTCCCGGCGGCGGCGCACCAACTGGGCGGCCGCGACACGGGCGGCGCCGACCAGCGCCTGCTCGGCGAGCGGCGCCAGCGGCTGCGCGCCCTCCTGGACCCAGATGGTGCCGAGCGGCTGCGCCCCGGCCCGGATGCCGACGGCCAGGCGGCGGCGCAGACCGAGCTCGGGGTGCGGCTCGACCGCGATCGGGGCGTCCGAACTGCGCAGGTGCTGGAAGATGCCCCACTCGCGGAGCTTGGACAGGTACGGCTCCGGGCCCTGCCAGCCGAGGATGGACAGCCGGCGAAGGTCGTCGACCTCGTCGGAGTCGGAGGAGCGGGAGTAGGCCAGCACCCGGCTGGAGGTGTCCTCGATCGAGACGATGCCGTTGGTGAGTACGGCGACGGTCTGGGCGAGGGAGAAGAGGTCGCCGGCGTTGGGTTCGGGGGCGCCGGGCGCGTCGGGGGCGTCCGGGCCGGCGATGATCGCCCGGGCCAGCGAGTCCAGGTGCTCCCAGCGGGCCTCCCGGCGTACCGACAGCAGGGCGACGCCCGCGTCGGTGGCGGCCTCGCGCAGGGCGTCGGCCTGGCCGGGAACGTCCAGCTTGACTGCGACGGCGGCGGCCCCGGCCCGGCCGGCGGCGCGCAGGGCGGGGAGCGCGGCCCGGCCGCGGGCGCCGATCGCGAGGACGAGTTCGCCGGGGGCGGCGGTGGGCGGGTCCTCCGGGTCGAGGATCGCGACGTCGCGGACGGAGACGTCCAACCCCTGTGGGGCGGCCTGGAGTTCGACCAGCGGTTCGCCCAGGGACATCAGCAGCTGGCGGAGCGGGAGGCCGGGGGTGGTCACTCGGGCCTCCTTCATCCGCTCGGACAACGCCGTGTGGTTGATTTTAGCCGGGCGGACAGAGTTCTGGTTCGTCACTCGTAAATAGTTGACTCTGACTATTCAAGAGTGGATAGTCAGTACTGACCAAGAGATGAGGATGTCTCGTGGCGAAGCGACGCAAGGTGTCGAACCCGCTGGCACTGGCGGTCCTGGCCGAACTCCTGGCCGAGCCGATGCACCCGTACGAGATGGGGCGCCGACTCAAGGAGCACGCCAAGGACCGCAACATCAAGTACAACCGCAGCTCGCTGTACATGGTCGTGGAGCAGCTACGGAAGGCCGGGTTCGTCGCCGAACGGGAAACCGTCCGCGACACCCAGCGGCCCGAGCGCACCGTCTACGCCCTCACCGAGGAGGGGAAGGCGGAGCTCTTCGACTGGATGCGCGAACTCGTCGCCGAACCGCAGCACGAGTACCCCGCGTTCGGGGTCTCGCTGTCGCTGCTCATGGTGCTCCCGCCGGCCGAGGCCGTGGAGCTCCTGGGGCGGCGGCGGGCCGCCCTGACCGCCGAGGTGGCGGCCATCCGGGCGACGCTGCGCAAGGCCACGGAGGAGGGCGTCGGTTGGCTCTTCCTGATCGAGGAGGAGTACCGGGTCGGCGGACTGGAGACCGAGATCGCCTTCGTCGAACGCCTCGTCACACAGCTCCAGGAGCCGGACTTCATCCGGACCTGGCAGGAGTACTTCGGGAGTCTGCAATGAGTGCACCGCGTACACCCAGGAAGGCCCTGGTCATCGGCGGCGGCATCGCCGGACCGGTGACGGCGCTGGCCCTGCGAAGGGCCGGCATCGAGGCGGAGGTCTTCGAAGCCTACGGGACCTCCGCCGAGGGCATCGGCGGAACCTTCATGATCGCCCCCAACGGGCTGGCCGCGCTGGCCGCCGTCGGCCTGGCGGAGCAGGTCGACGGCGTCGGCCAGCTGATCGAGCGGATGGTCATGGAGGACGGGAAGGGCGGCACCTTCGCCGAGTTCCCGGTGGGCGGCCGGGCGATGCGGCGCGCCGAGCTCTACGAGGTGCTCCAGCGGAGGCTGCGCGAGGAGGGCCTGTCCGTGCGGTACGGCAAGCGACTGGTCGGCGTCAAGGAGAGCCCGACCGGCGTCACCGCCCGCTTCGCCGACGGCAGCACCGCCGACGGCGACCTGCTGATCGGAACCGACGGAACCCGCTCCGTGGTCCGCGAGCTGATCGACCCGGCCGCGCCCGGCCCGCAGTACACCGGCCTGATCGGCGTCGGCGGCTACAGCGCGCACCGGCTGGACGGGGCGCGCGGGCGTGGTGAGACCATGCACTTCGCGCAGGGCGGGCAGGCGTTCTTCGGCTTCTGGGCCCTTCCGGACGGCGCCGGCACGGCCTGGTTCAGCAACATCCCGCAGCCCGAGCAGCTGACGTCGGAACAGGCCCGGAGGGTGTCGCAGGAGGACTGGTTGGCGCTGGCGCGCAAGGTGCACGCCGAGGACCTGCCCGCCCGGGACGTCCTGGCGGAGGCGGACGCCGCGACCGTCGAGGTCTTCCCGCGGCTGGAGATCATGCCGTCCGTGCCGCACTGGTACCGGGACCGGCTGGTGCTGGTCGGCGACTCGGTGCACGCCCCGTCCAACAGCTCCGGCCAAGGGGTTTCACTGGCCGTCGAGAGCGCGGTCGAGCTGGCCCGCTGTCTGGAGTCGCATCCCGGGCTGCCGGGCGCCCTCGCGGCCTACGAGGCGGCACGGCGGCCCGTGGTGGAGGAGGTCGCCGCGAAGGCCGCAGCCGTCAACAACCGGAAGGCGAGCGCCGGGGCGGGGGTGTGACGGGCGGTGCGAAGGCCCGACGGGGGGAGAACGGCGGCCGGGGGTGCGGGTGCTGCGCTGCGGGGTGAAGGCCGGTTCGTGACCGCAGCGTGACCCCCTTCGTCGGGCCGGACAACGCCGTACGGGGGAATTTAGCCGCCAGGCCAATCAAGTGGCCCCGCGGCCAGGAATAGCGTTCGTGCTGTGGCCGGCGTGCGACCCACGTCGGCAATCCCCCGCATTGAACGAAGGAGAGCGTGCGCTCTATGGACGCTGTGACCCAGGTCCCCGCGCCGGTGAACGAGCCGGTCCACAGCTACGCCCCCGGGAGCCCGGAACGGGCCCGTCTGGAGGCCAAGCTGAAGGAGCTGGGCGGCCAGGAGCCGGTCCAGCTGACCATGACGATCAACGGTGAGCGCCGGATGGGCGGCGGCACCGAGATCCACGTCGTCCAGCCGCACAACCACGCGGCTCGGCTCGGCACCCTGCGCAACGCCACCCAGGCCGACGCGCAGGACGCCATCGACACTGCCCTGGCCGCTGCCCCGGCCTGGCAGGCGCTCTCCTTCGACTCCCGCGCCGCGATCTTCCTCAAGGCCGCCGACCTGCTGGCCGGCCCCTGGCGCGAGACCCTGGCCGCCGCCACCATGCTCGGCCAGTCCAAGACCGCGCAGCAGGCCGAGATCGACACCCCCTGCGAGCTGGTCGACTTCCTGCGCTTCAACGTGCACTTCGCCCGCCAGATCATGGCCGAGCAGCCGATCTCCTCGGACGGCGTGTGGAACCGCAGCGACCACCGCCCGCTGGAGGGCTTCGTCTACGCGATCACCCCGTTCAACTTCACCGCGATCGCCGGCAACCTGCCGACCGCGCCCGCGCTGATGGGCAACGTGGTGCTGTGGAAGCCGTCCCCGACCCAGCAGTTCTCCGCGCACCTGCTGATGCAGCTGCTGGAGGAGGCCGGCCTGCCCAAGGGCGTCATCAACATGGTGACCGGCGACGGCCTGGCCGTCTCCGAGGTCGCGCTGAAGCACCCGGCGCTGGCCGGCATCCACTTCACCGGCTCCACCGCGACCTTCCAGCACCTGTGGCGCGAGGTCGGCACCAACATCGCGGGCTACCGCACCTACCCGCGGATCGTCGGCGAGACCGGCGGCAAGGACTTCCTGGTCGCCCACCCGTCGGCCGACCCGAAGGTCCTCAAGACCGCCATGACCCGCGGCGCCTTCGAGTTCCAGGGCCAGAAGTGCTCGGCGCTCTCCCGCGCCTACGTCCCCGCCTCGCTGTGGGCCGGGCTGAAGGACGAGTTCGCGGCCGAGGTCGACGGCCTCACCATGGGCGACGTCACCGACCTGTCCAACTTCATGTCGGCCGTCATCGACGAGCGCGCCTTCGCCAAGAACAAGGCCGCCATCGACCGCGCGCAGGCCGACTCCTCCGTCGAGGTCCTCGCCGGCGGCACCTACGACGACTCCGTCGGCTACTTCGTCCGCCCGACGGTCCTGGTCTGCCAGGACCCGGCGAGCGAGTACTTCAAGGACGAGTACTTCGGCCCGATCCTCGCCGTGTACGTCTACGAGGACGAGAAGTACGAGGAGATGCTGGCCCAGATGGAGTCGGTGTCCCCGTACGGCCTGACCGGCGCGGTCATCTCCCAGGACCGCGCGGCGGCCCAGGACGCGATGCACAAGCTGCGCTTCGCCGCCGGCAACTTCTACATCAACGACAAGCCGACCGGCGCCGTCGTCGGCCAGCAGCCCTTCGGCGGCGGCCGGGCCTCCGGCACCAACGACAAGGCCGGTGCCAAGCAGAACCTGGCGCGGTGGACCTCGACCCGCTCGGTCAAGGAGACCTTCGTCCCGCCGACGGACTACCGCTACCCGCACATGGGCTGACCGGCCCCTCCGACCGATCCGCTCCAGTAGCCACCGGTCACCCGCGACGCCCGGCCCCGCAGCCGGGCGTCGCCCGCCGGGGCGGCGGGCCACCCCCGTACCGCCGCCCCGGCCCTTCTGCCACCCTTGGAAACATCAGCTCCAGGAGTTCACGATGCTCCGTTCCGCCCTTCTCGCGGCCTCCCGGTCCCCGCAGGTCCGCACCGTGGTCGAGAAGTTCCCCCCGACCCACGCGATAGTCGAGCGCTTCGTCGCGGGCGAGGCCCTCGACGACGCCGTCACCGCCTGCGACGACCTGGTCGCCACCGGCCGCAAGGTCACCCTGGACCACCTCGGCGAGGACACCCAGGACGCCTCCCAGGCCGCCGGCACCGCCGAGGCCTACGAGCACCTCCTCAAGGCCCTCAAGGAGACCGGCCTGGCGGCCGGCTCCGAGGTCTCGGTCAAGCTGTCGGCCGTCGGCCAGTTCCTCCCGGTGGACGGCGAGAAGATCGCGCTGGAGAACGCCCGCCGCATCTGCGAGGCCGCCGCCGACGCGGGCACCACGGTGACCCTCGACATGGAGGACCACACCACCACCGACTCCACCCTCGCCATCGCGCGCGAGCTGCGGGCGGACTTCCCCTGGCTTGGCGTCGTGCTCCAGGCCTACCTGCGCCGCACCGAGGCCGACTGCCGCGAGTTCTCCGGCGCCGGCTCGCGCGTGCGCCTGTGCAAGGGCGCCTACAAGGAACCCGAGTCGGTCGCCTTCCAGGGCAAGCACGAGGTCGACCTCGCGTACGTCCGCGCGCTGAAGGTCCTGATGGCCGGCGAGGGCTACCCGATGATCGCCTCGCACGACCCCAACATGATCAAGATCGCCGGCCAGCTGGCCGAGTGGAACGGCCGCAAGCGGGACTCCTTCGAGTACCAGATGCTGTTCGGCATCCGCCCGGAGGAGCAGCTGCGCCTCGCCGGCGAGGGCAACACGATGCGCGTGTACCTCCCGTACGGCCAGGAGTGGTACGGCTACTTCATGCGCCGCCTCGCCGAGCGCCCGGCCAACCTGACCTTCTTCCTGCGGGCCATGGCCACCCGCGGCTGACGCGGCCGGCGCCACGACCAACGGCTCGTACCCCCTGTGTGGGAGGGGGTACGGGCCGTTCGGCGTTCCCTGGAGGAAGTCCTTGGTGTCCAGCTCGAACTCGAAGGGGGCGGGGAGGGCGAGGGGCTCGCCGAAGGCGGCGAGGTGGACCTCGGTGTACTCGTCGCGATGCGGCTTGCCGAAGAGGCTGATCTGCGACTTCTCCCGGTCGATGAGGAGGTACAGCGGGATGCCGGCCCGGGCGTAGCAGTGCCGCTTGGTGATGCGGTCCTGGTCGGGTTTGGCCGAGGTCACTTCCGCCACCATGGCGACGCCGTCGGGCTCCATCCACGGCGGGGCGCCCCGGAAGTGGCGGAGTTCTCGGGGTGCGAACGTTGCGTCCGGGATGACGTGGTTCTTCGGACAGAGTCCGCCGCTGACCAGACGTAGGCCCTTGCCGCCGGAGACCTGCATGTGGACCTTGGACTTCGCTCTCACCTGGTCGATCAGCAAGTCGATTCAGTCCTCGTGATCGCCGTCCGGCGGTGGTGCCACGATGATCTCTCCCTCGATCAGCTCGGCTCGGAAGCCTTCGGGGGAGTGCAGGCTCAGGAAGCTCTCCAGCAGGATGTCGGCCTGCGACGGGGAGTCCGCGATCGGTTGCTCATGCGCCACAGCACTCATGATGCCCCTCCTTCGGATGGGCGTCACGCTATTCGTCGCCGGGACGGGTTCTGCAGTACACGGCCGACCTTCACTCGATGGTGTGAGTTCAGGGCCGGGCAGAGGATTTCGGTTCTGGTGAACTGGGCTGAACTGGGCTTTCATCGGAAGGAGTTGGGGATGCTGAAGGGTTTTGAAGGGCTGTCCACGCCGTTGGTGGCGGACGCGTGCGTGCGGCTCGGGGTGGAACTGCGGGCGGCGCCGACGGGGGTCGTCGGGGTGGTGGCCGGGGCGCGGGTGGCCGGGCGGGCGCTACCGGTGCGGCACTACGGGAGCGTGGACGTGTTCCTGGAGGCGTACGGCGCCGCCCGGGACGGGGACGTGCTGGTGATCGACAACGGCGGGCGGACGGACGAGGCCTGCATCGGGGACCTCGCGGTGCTGGAGGCGCGGGCCGCCGGGGTGGCCGGGATCGTGGTGTGGGGGCTGCACCGGGACACCCCCGAGCTGCTGGAGATCGGGCTGCCGGTCTTCAGCTACGGTGCGCTGCCGCTGGGGCCGCTGCGGCTGGACGGGCGGGAGCCGGAGGCGCTGCTGTCGGCGCGGGTCGGGCCGCACACGGTGACCGCCGGGGACGTGGTCCTCGCCGACCCGGACGGGGTGCTGTTCGTGCCCGCCGACCGGGTCGAGGAGGTTCTGGCGGCGGCCGCCGGGATCGCCGTCACCGAACGGGCGCAGGCCACGCGGATCGCCGCCGGGGACACGCTGCGGAAGCAGACCGGGTTCGAGGAGTTCCTGGAGCGGCGGGCCGCGGACCCGTCGTACAGCTTCCGGCAGCACCTGCGACGGGTCGGCGGGGCGATCGAGGAGTAACCGGCCTGCCGGGTGGGCGACTTACAGGGGCCGGTACATGACGTGCAGGCCGACGTAGCCGTCGACCGGGTGGTGGAAGGCCTCGGGGACGGTGCCGACGACCTCGAAGCCGAGCGACTCGTAGAGCTTCACGGCGTGGTGGTTGTTGGCGACCACCGCGTTGAACTGCATGGCGCGGAAGCCCGCCCGGCGGGCCCAGTCGAGGGTGTGCTCGACCAGGGCCCGCCCGATGCCCTTGCCGTGGTGGGCCGGGTCGACCATGTAGCTGGCGCTGGCGACGTGCCCGCCGTTGCCCGGGCGGTTGCGGTTCATGGTGGCGGTGCCGACGACCGTGCCGTCCTCGCCGACGGCGACCACCGTCCGGTCGGGCGCCGAGTGCATCCACCACTCCATACCCAGCTCGGAGGTCATGTCGAGGGGGTAGGGGAAGGTCTCGCCGGCGGCGACGATGGCGTGGAAGAACGGCCAGATGGCCGGCCAGTCCTCGGGGGTGGCTTCGCGGATGATCATCCGCTCAGGATGGCCCGCGGCGGACCGGGCGGGCCAGCGGTTTTTCCGGCCGCCGCTCTTCTGGCCGCCGGTCTTCTGGCCACCGGTTTCCGGTCAGCCACCGAGGACGGCGCGCTCGACCGCGGCGGCGGCGCCGGCCTGGCCCCGGGCGTTCGGGTGCACCAGTCCGTACCGCAGCGGGAGGACGCTGGTCAGGATGCCGTCCAGCCAGTGGTCGGGGTCGCAGACGCTGTGGCCGGCGGAAGCGGGGTAGAGGTCGACGAAGGTGTCGCCGTGGTCGGTGCTGCTTCGAGCGATGACCGCGTTGAGCGGCTCCAGGATCGCGGTGCGGGCCCAGGCGAGGTCGCCGGTGGTGACGGTGGCGAAATGCAGCAGGTTGCCGTACTGGCAGTGGGTGGCGTCCTCGGGGATCAGGTGCGGGTAGCCGACGGTGATCACCTTGGCGGACGGGGCCTTCGCCTGGAGCGCGGTGAGCATGGCGGCGTAGTCGGTGCGCAACTGGCCGAGCCGGCTGGGCAGTTGGGTGTCGTACTTGTCCTTGCAGGGGGTGCCCTGGCCGAGGTGGGTGGCGCCGAGTTCGATGCAGTCCAGGAGGATCTGGCCGAAGCCGAGGTCGTTGCCGCCGACGCCCACGGTGATCAGGTCGGTGTCCGGGCCGGCGGAGTCGATCTGCGGCGGGACAGGCGGGTAGGGGGCGTTCGGGTCGGTGCCGAGCGGTGGGAGCGGGCGGCCGAGCGGGGAGAGCTTGGTGGCACGGACGTTCTCGGTGGTGGCGCCGCTGCAGCTGACGTTGCGCAGGTCGGTCAGGGCGCCGAGGTCGCGGCGGATGATCTCGGGGTAGGACTCGACGGTCCGGGCGCAGCCGTCGCGGGGCTCGGTCTCGGCGCCGGTGGCCTCGATGACGCCGGCGGTGAAGGAGTCGCCCATGGCCACCCAGGACAGTGCCCGGGCGCGTTCGGCGGGCTTGGCGGCGGCAAGCGCGGCGGTGGGGCTGGTCAGCCCGGCGGCGAGGACGACGGCGGTGCCGGCGACGGCGAGGCGGGACAGGAGGCGGGGCACGGTCTCTCCTCAGCGGGTGCGGGGGAGAGTGCGGTTTCACCCCCCTGAGAGTCAATCGAGTCGGTGTGTGGACGACTTGATCCCTCAGGAGGGTGAAACCGCGGGTGCCGGCGTGACGGCGGGGAGCTACAGCAGCGCGGCGGAGGGCTCGATCATCGCCCGGGCGGTCTTGCCGTCGACGTACTCGCCGAGCGCGGTCATCTCCCACTCGCCGCCGGGGCGGCGGACCAGCTTGCACATCACCACACCGGTGCGCGGTTCGGAGTGGGTCAGGTCGAAGCGGACCAGTTCCTCGTTGGTGCCGGCGTCCAGCAGGCGGCAGTAGGCGTTCTTGACGTCCGTGAACTTCTGGCCGGAGAAGGAGTTGACGACGAAGACCAGCCCGTGGACCTCGGCCGGCAGGCCCTCCAGGTGGACGGTGATCAGTTCGTCGTCGCCGTCGCCGCCGCCGGTCAGGTTGTCGCCGGAGTGGGCGATGGCGCCGTTGAAGATGTTCAGCTTCATGAACCAGGCCGTCTCCAGCCGCTTGTGGCGGGCGTCGAAGGCGAGGCAGGAGGCGTCCAGGTCGACGCTGCGGCCGCGGGCGGCGGGCTCCCAGCCGAGTGCCATCCGGACGGAGGAGAGGAAGGGGCGGCCGTTCTTGACCAGGGAGACGGAACTGCCCTTGACCAGGCTGACCCGGCCCTTGTCCAGGGTGATCTTCGCGGGCGCGGCCGGGGCCGGGGGAGCGGCGGGCGGTGCGGGCGGGACCGGGGGCATCGGGTGCGAGCCGGTGGTGAGGGCGATCCGCGGGTCGACCGGGGTGGTGGCGGGCGGAGCCGCGGGGGGCGCCGGCGGAGCGGTCGGCGGGGAGGGGAGCTGGAGGGTCGGGTCGGCCGGGGCCGGCGCGGCGGCGACGGGGGCGGGCGGCGCCGCCGGGGCCTGCGGGGCGTTCCGGGCCGGGGCGGCCGGGGCCGGGGTGTCCTCGACGCTGACGCCGAAGTCGGTGGCGATGCCGGCGAGGCCGTTTGCGTAGCCCTGGCCGACCGCGCGGACCTTCCAGGCGCCGTTGCGCAGGTAGACCTCGACCACGATCAGCGCGGTCTCCAGGCCGAGCCGGGGCGGGGTGAAGGTGGCCAGGACCTCGCCGCTGTCGGCGTCGCGGACGGTGGCGGTGGGCTCGGTCCCGGCGAAGGTGGAGACCTGGTCGGCGGGGCTGGCGGTGACCACGATCTTGGTGATGTCCGCCGGGACGGCCCGGGTGTCGACGGTGATCGCGTCGGGAGCGCCGGCGGTGGCCGGGCGGTGGCTGACGCCGGGGCCGTTCGGGGCGTTGAAGAAGACGAAGTCGTCGTCCGAGCGCACCTTCCCGGCGTCGGTCAGCAGCAGGCCGGAGACGTCCAGCGCCTTGGGCGCGGTGACCTCGACGGTCACTCGCGCGGCGGTCAGCGGTGCGTTGCCGCCTTGGGTCAGGACGGTGGACACGGACTCCTCCTCGGGTGCGGAACGACAGCCCCGGTCAGGGGCCGTTGGGGCGCCCGGCCGGGTGCTGCCCACAGTAACGAACGAGGGTGCGGGGATGCGCCCGTCCGGGCACGTCAGCTGTCGGACAGTCGGAACGTTGTCGCGACATACCGCCGGAGGGCGGCCGTGTCCGCCCGGCGGCCGGGGTGTTCAGCGGGGTGCGGGGGCCGCCGGGCCGCCGGGGTCCTGGGGAGCGGCGGGCGGCACCGGATCGGTCGCCGGGGTGGGGCCGAAGCCGCCGAGCGCGGCCACCGCGCGCGGCCGGTCGAGCGCGAAGGCGGAGGCGCTCCAGCTCTCCGCCCCGGCCGACTTGCGGACCGCGGACGGGTCGGCCGCGGCCGGACGGGCCCCGCGCACGCCGAAGGTGTAGTGACCGGGCCGGACGTCGGTGCCCGGCGGCGTGGTGAAGCGGTACACCAGCGTGCCGCGCTCCTGCAGGACGGTGACCACGGCTCCGGGCAGGTCGGTCCAGGCGGTGCCGGTACCGGCTGCCGCGTCGCCGGGGACGAGCCGGAACTCGGTCTGCAGGGCGGTGACCGGCTCGGTCACGGTGAGGCCGAGTTCGTGCCGCAGGCCGTCGCGGCCCAGCGGGGCGACCAGGGCGGCGCCGGACAGGGCGTGGTCGGTGTCCGGGTCCGGGGTGCCGGGGTCGGGGACGGGTGTGCCCGTGGGCGCGCCGGGGTCGGGCGTGCCGGAGCCTGGCGCGCCGGGGCCGGGTGTGCCGGTGCCGCCGTCCGGGTCCGTCGGGGACTGGCCGTCCGGGGACCCGCCGGTGCCCGGGCCGGTCCCGGTGGGCGGCGGGACGGGGCTGGTGGGCGCGGTGGGCTTGATGCCGGGCAGGTTCGGCGAGTGGCCGCCGGTGGGCTGTCCGGTGGGCTGGTCGGTGGGCGGGGTCGGGGCGGCGGGCGAGGGCCCGGCCGGAGCCGGTGCGCCCGGTTCGGTGCCCGCGAGCTGGGTGCCGGAGGGCGGTGCGTCCTGGTCCGCCGCGCTCCGGCCACCGGTCGGGGCCGCGAGGGGGGTGCCCGGGTGGGTCGGGTGGTCGGCGGGCGGGGTGGCCGCGACCGGCGCGGCCCCGGTGGGGTGGGTCGACGGGTGCGCCGGCTGCCGGGCGGTGGACGGCCCGCCGGAGGCCGGGGTGGTGGTCGGGGTCCGGTCGGAGGCCGCCTCGGCCTGGTCGGTGGCGCCCGGGGTGGGCGGCGGGGTCGAGCCGACCCGGGCCACGCCGGCCCGACGGCCGATCCCCTGCTGCTCGTTGAGCAGGAGGGTGGTGGCGATGCTGATGCCGACCACGGTGGACATCGCCATCGCGGCGCCGGAGAAGCGCAGGGTGGGGAGTCGCAGGCGGCCGCCGAACGGGCGTGGCCGACCGTGCCGGTTGTGCCGCTCGGGCTCGTGCCGAACGTCCAGCGCGGTGTCCTCGCGCACAGCCACCGGACCCCTCCCTCCCCGAAGTCGCCGTCGCGTCGCCGTATTCTCCCACGCGCTGCCGCCGGGCCCGGCTCCGGCCGCCGGGGGCCGGTCTCCGCCGCGGGCCCGCGCCGGGGAAGGGGGAGAGCGTACCAGCGGGGGGTCGTACCGTGGACGGTTTCCATCCATTTCGTGGACATCCGTTCGATGTGCGGAAGCTGACGTTCCGTCCGACAAGAGCGGTAAGGGGCGGTTGCCCCGGACGGGGGTTATTGCAACCCCCTTGCAACCCTTGCCCACCCGGCACACCGTGGCGCAGGCTGAGGACATCCCACGCCGTCCCGGAGAGACCGTCATGCCGCCCGACCCGCTGTCCGCAGCCTCCAGTGCACCCATCGCCGCCACCCCCACGGGCGGCGATGGGGACGGCTCCACCGCCGCTCCGGCGGCGGTGGAGGAGGTGCTGACCCTGCGGATCTCGCTGGGCGAGGAGGTGGTCGGCGAGGTGCGCACCCGGTTCCGGTTCGACGCCGCCCACCCGTACGAGGTGCTGCTGACGTTCCACCTGGGGCGGCCGGACGAGGCCGACTGGGTGTTCTCGCGCGAACTGCTGCGCGACGGCCTGCGCACGTTGAGCGGTCAGGGCGACGTCAAGCTGTGGCCGGCGTACTGTCCGTGCCACGGCTCGACGTTGCACCTGGCGCTCGAATCGCCCCACGGCAGTGCCCTGCTGGAGGCCCCCAAGCCCCGGGTGCAGGCCTGGCTGGACCGGACCTACGTGCTGGTCTCCGAGGCGCGGGAGCGCGACTGCGGCCCCAGTGACGCCGACCTGGCCGCACTGCTCGCGGGCGGCTGACGGCCGGCCACCGGCGGCGGGCCTCAGCAGCCGCGCGGGGCCTCCCCGGGCGTGCGCGGCGGTGGGACGGGCACCGCGCCGGGCAGTCGCACCGTCCCCGCCGCCAGCGCGGCCCGCAGCCTCCGGACGGCCGGGGCCGAGGAGGCGGGCAGCAGGTCGTACGGGTCGTCCGGCCCGTCCACGGTGACCAGCACCGATTCGGCGATCCGGTACGGCCGGTGGGCCAGCAGGCCGCCCAGGTAGCGGCGCAGCCGGGACAGTTCGGCGCGGACCGTGACCGTCCGGCCCGCGTCGCCGAACAGCGCCTCGGCGAGCTGGGCGGCGGTGCTGCCCTCGCGCCCGGTGGCGAGCAGGAGCAGCAGTTCGGCGTGGCGCGGACTGAGCGGGTGGGACCAGCTGTCGGCCGCGCCGCGGACGGACAGCTCGGGGCGGTCCGCCCGGCGCAGGTCGAGCCGGAGCCCGGCGCCCTCGGCCTGTTCGGTGCTCACCGTGCCGGAGTCGTCCTCCGTGGGCGGCCGGACCGGGCGCACCAGCCAGCCGTCGGCGAGCGGTTCCAGGACGCACTCGCCGAGGCCGGGCACCCAGTGCACGGCTGCGGGTGCCCAGCCCTCGCTGGGCACCCGCAGCCGGTTGGGCGGCGGCAGTCCGGCCGCGGCGGCGGTCCAGCCGGCCGCGTCCACCACCAGGGCCGGGC
The DNA here is from genome assembly GCF_040651155.1 of Kitasatospora sp. NPDC048545. Taxonomy (NCBI): domain Bacteria; kingdom Bacillati; phylum Actinomycetota; class Actinomycetes; order Kitasatosporales; family Streptomycetaceae; genus Kitasatospora; species Kitasatospora sp. NPDC048545. The sequence goes on along the minus strand of NZ_JBEZIQ010000013.1, from coordinate 69,713 downwards.
CGCCGACCCGGGCGAGCAGCGGGGCGGCCAGGGTGCGCAGCTGGTGCAGGGCCTCCAGCCGGTGGGCGCGCAGCTCGGTCTCGGCGAGCCGGGCGGCGGTGGCGGTGAGCTGGAGCAGGTACGGGCGGATGCTGTGCGCGGGGCCGCTCAGGTTGACGGCGCCGACCAGTTGTCCGGTGCCGGGGTCGTGCACGGGGGCGGCCACGCAGGTCCAGGAGTGGTGGCTGCGCAGGTAGTGCTCGGCGGAGTGGACGTGCATCGGGCGTCTGGCGCGCAGGGCGACGGCGATGCCGTTGGTGCCGACGCTCTCCTCGATCCAGCGGGCGCCCGGGATGAAACCGATCCGGTCGGCGCTGCGGCGCAGTCCGCGCTCGCCCTCCTGCCAGAGCACGTGGCCCTCGGAGTCGGCGATGGCGAGGATCAGCGGGAGCGCGTCGGTGGGTTCCAGCAGGGTCTGGCGCAATATTGGCATGACTGCGTCAAGCCCGCTGGTGCGACGGCGCTGTTCGATTTCGCCCGGGCCGAGCAGAGCGGTCGCGGCGCCGGTGTCCGGGTCGAGGCCGAGCCGGCGCAGCCGGGCCCAGGAGTCGCCGATCTCGGGGCGCGGCTGGAGCAGGCCGGGGGCGCCGCCCTCCTCGGGGACGGCGGGCCCGCCCAGCTCCCGGGCGGCGGCGTCGGCGAGCGTGCGCTCGTGGACCTTGGCCAGCTCCGTCGCGGTGGGCGGGGTGCGGCGCTCTGGTCGTCGGGACTGCCGTCCGGTCTGCCGCACTCGGTCCGCTCCTCGCCGCCGTTCGAGGTCGCGCCGGGGCCGACGCGCTGACGAAAGCGTACGGGTGAGCCGGGTCCGTGGGGACGGGGTCTGCCAACTCGGCATACCGGACGGTACGGACGGGGGCGGCCCCGGGTGCGGAGGGCCTCAGTGCTGCGCTCCCGCGCCCTGCTGGGCGGCCTCGACGGTGTGGTGCAGGTCGGCGGTGGCCTCCAGGGTGGCGCCGGTGCTCAGCGCCAGGCAGACGGCCAGCGCCAGGGCGACGGCCCGCAGCCGGGTGCCGGGGGTGGTGGCCGGGCGGGGCTGGAGCAGTGCGGCCACCCGGCGCGGGACCGGCCCGGAGTGGGCGGCGGGGGCCAGCCGGGGCCGGTCCGGCCGGGGCGAACGGCTCGCGGCGAGGGCGGCCCGGCCGACGGCGCGCGCGGTCACGGTGCGGTCGCCGACCCGGGCGGCCGCCACCTCGTCGGCCCACCGCTCCAGGTGGTACCCGAGGGGCGTGCGCAGTGCGCGCAGGGCCGGGTGGACGTGGGCGGCGTGCTCGGCGAAGGCGAGGAAGACGTGGTGGCGGGCGGCCAGGTGGGCCCGCTCGTGGGCGAGCAGCGCGGAGCGCTCCGGCCCGCTGAGGGCGCGCAGCATGCCGGCGGTGACCACGATCCGCCCGGGCTCGCCCGGGCGGCCGGGGCGGGGCAGGCGGCCGGGCAGGGCGAAGGCGTCGGCACGCTCGTCGTCCAGGACGGCGAGCGGGGGTTCGGCGGGGCGCAGGAGGGTCCCGAGCGCGGCGCCGACGGGCCGCAGGAGGGCGGGGAGTGCGGCCCTGGCGGACCGGGGCGGGACGGCGGGGCACTCCGGGGTGCGCGCCCGGCGCATGGTGACGTGCGGGGGGCGCATGTCCGGATGCTGGTCACCGGGCGGGAGGGCGGCCCGGGCCGTGCGCAGCTCCAGCCGGCGGCGACGGGCCGTGCGCACCGCCAGCGCGGTGAGCGCCACCAGCGTCAAGGCGGCCGCGGCCGCGGCGAGCGGGGCGTCCGGCGCGGCCGCGGTGAGCCAGCGCAGCGAGAGGTGGCCGAGGGCGGCGACCGGCGGCAACTGGAGCAGGCCGGCGGCGGCGAGGAGGCCGAGCGAGCAGAGGGTGCCGCCGGCCAGGACGGCGGCACTGCCGGCCAGCATCCAGGCGGCGGCCCGCGGCGACAGCGCCTCGGCGAGGCGGCGGGCCAGTGGCGCGGCCAGGAAGGGCAGCAGCAGCGGGGCCCAGACGGCGAGCATCATCGGCCGGCCGCTCCCCGGGCGCCCGGTCGCGGGTGGCCGTCGCCGATGGCTCCCGGGCCGTCCGCCGAGGCGCCGGGGGCTTCGGTGCCGTCGCCGAGCAGTGCGCGCAGCAACTGCTCGTCCTCGGCGGAGAGGTCCGAGACGAAGCGGGCCAGCACGGTGGAGCGGTCGGCCTCGCGGCCCAGTTCGGTGTGCATCCGGCGGGCGGCCAGCCCGGCGGTGTCCTGGACGGTCGGCGTGTAGGCGTAGGCGCGGCCGGCCCGGGTGCGCTCGACCGTCCCCTTGTCGTGCAGCCGGGCCAGGATCGTCGCGATGGTGGTGCGGGCGAGGTCCCCGCCGAGCGCCGTCTGGACGTCCTGCGGCGTCATCGGCTGCCGGGCCGACCAGAGGGCGGCCAGCACCTCGGCCTCCAGCTCCCCGGCGGGCCGGCGGGCGGGCGGTACGTCGGACATGGCGGCGGTTCCTCCAGTTTTCGTCTACAGTCATGTAGACCGTCTACGTTACTGTAGACGGTCCGGGTGGTCCTGCCGTGAACAGCCGGCCCCGGCGGACCACCGTGCACCGGCCGGTCCGGGCGGCCCCGTCGGGAACCGCCCTCCAACGTACGGGAGGTCCGCCAGCCTTGCTCCAGTTCCCCGTCGATCCGGCCGTTCACCTCGCCGTGAACCCGCTGGACGCGTCCTCACTGCTCGCCGCGTTCGGCGCGCTCGGCATCGCCGCGGTGCTGTTCGCCGAGACCGGCCTGCTCGTGGGCTTCTTCCTGCCCGGCGACTCGCTGCTGTTCACCGCCGGACTGCTCTGCGTGCCCGGCGCGACCCGCGGGCCGCAGCTGGAACTGTGGCAGGTGATCCCCGCCGCCCTGGTCGGAGCCCTGGCCGGAGCCCAGGTCGGCTACCTGATCGGCCGGCGCGGGGGCCGGGCACTGCTGCGCCGCACCAAGCGGAAGAGCCTGCTCAAGGGCGCCGAACGGGCCGAGGAACTGCTCGCGAAGTACGGCCACGGCAAGGCGATCGTGCTCGCCCGCTTCATCCCCGTGGTCCGAACGGTGCTGAATCCGCTGTGCGGCGTGCTGGAGGTGCCGGTCCGCTCGTTCACCCTCTGGCAGGTCGCCGGCGGTGCGCTCTGGACCGTCGGCGTGGTGCTCGCCGGGTACGCGCTCGGATCGTCCGTACCCGGGATCGACCGATATCTGCTGCCCGTCATCGGTCTGGTAGTAGTTGTCTCCGTGCTCCCCATTGTTCTCGAACTGTTTCGCGCCCGTAAGGCGCCACGTCACGGAGGTGACGCGTGATGCCTTCCCGGGCCCTGGCCGTCTACGACGGCAGCGGCATCGACGGCAGCCTCTACACCCGGGTCAACGGGTGGGCGCAGTCGGCCCCGCACTGGCTGGACGAGCTGATCAAGGTCTGGTCGGCGATCGGCCTCGGGCTGTTCGCGGTCTTCATGCTCTGGGCGTGGTGGCGGGCCCGCGGCGCCGACTCCGCGGTGATGGCCAAGGTGCTGGCCTCACCGGTGATCGTGGTCGTCGCGTACGGCGTCAACTCCGTGTTCAAGGGCCTCGTCGAAGAGGTCCGGCCCTGCGCGCAGATCCCCGGCAGCGTCTCCCTGGAGACCTGCCCGGGCACCGGGGACTGGTCCTTCCCGAGCAACCACTCGGTGATCGCCTTCGCCGCCGCGGTCTCGCTCTGGTTCGTCAACCGGAGGCTCGGACTGGTGGCCGTCCTCTTCGCCGCGCTGATGGCCGCCTCCCGCGTCTGGGTCGGCGTGCACTACCCGCACGACGTGGCCGTCGGCGCGCTCGTCGGCCTGCTGGCCGCGGTGCTGCTCGCACCGGTCGCCGGGCGCTGCGGGCCACTGGTCGACCGGATGCGGACCGGCGCGCTGCGGCCGCTGCTCGGGCCGGGCGAACCGCCGCTGGTCAGCCGCGGGTACGCGGGCTACGAGGCGCAGCAGCGCTGACACCGACACCGGCGCCGTCGGCGCCACCCGTTCCGCAACCCTTGTTCGGCCGGGGTGTCGGGTAGAGCATGTGAGCCGGGCGTGGGGCCTCCGCAGGAGGTGCCCGCCCGGCTCAGTCGTGCTCGGGGCGCGAGGGCGCCGGGCGTGCCAGCGGAGGGGAGTGCCGAATGCCGTACAGACTCGACATCACGCAGGGGGACTGGCCGGGCGACCTACTGCACAAGGGCGTCGAGGGCCTGCTCGCGGAAGCCATGGTGCTCACCCTCGCCACCGCCGGCCACGAGCACGGACCGCACGCCAACCTGGCCTTCTTCGCGTACGACGACGACCTCGTCCTCTACTTCGTCAGCGAGCGCTCCACCCGGCACAGCCACCACCTCGCCGAGGAGGCCCGGGCCGCCGCCACCGTCTTCCTGCCGCCGCCGGTCTTCGGCGAACAACTGCGCGGCCTGCAACTGACCGGCAGCGCGGGCGAAGCCTGGGGCCGGCAGGCCGAGGCGGCGCTGGCCGCGTACCAGGGGCGCTACCCGTCCTTCGCGCAGGACGAGGACATCCGGCGGCAGTTCCTCACCGGCGGCGGCGCGGCCGCGCTGTACCGCTTCCAGGTGGAGGAACTGACGGCGGTCGACGAGCCCAACTTCGGCCGGCGCAACTACCTGCGGGCCCGGGTGGCGCGCTCGTAGGCGGCTCCGGGCTGCTGCCGTCGGGGGCATCGCGCGGATCTGCTCGTATGTCGGCAGCGTCTCCGGGTCGCTCCGTGCGGCGTAATCCGCTCGGAGGCTCCGGGTGGTTCCTGACCCTGTCGTGGGGTGAGTGGTGGCGTCAGCGGCGCCAGAAGCTGCGCTTCTTCGGGGTGACGAGGCCGACGACCGAGGCGGCGAAGAGTTCGGCGACGGGGGAGGGGCCCTGGCCGTGGTTGAGGTGGCTCTCGGCGGTCCACTCGCCGAGGACGGTGCCGGGGCTGCCGTCGAAGGGGCTGAAGGCGTGTTCCAGGGTGACGTAGCGGACGGTCTTGCTGCCCCGGGGGTGGACGGCGGCGGCGAAGTGGGCCTCGGTGGCGCCGACCGGGGTGGGGAGGGTGACCAGCAGCATGGGGTGGCCGTCGACCGACAGGTGGCGGCAGTCGAGGCCGTGGGCGGGCAGTCGTTCCTCGGGCGGGAGGGTTCGGCCGAGGTCGTCCCAGATCCGGGTGACGACGGGCAGCAGGCTGCCGCCGTCCGGTGCCGGGGTGGCCACGCGCGGGCCGAACTCCAGGACCTGGCGGGCGAGCTCGCGGTGGACGAAGCGGTAGTGGTGGGGCCGGGGGTCCGTCATGGGGGACACCGTAGCGAACGGCCCGGAGCGGGAAGTCGGCCAGTCCGACTTCCCGCTCCGGCAGGTGAGTTGAGCAGCTGTTGCGCGAACTGACGGTTCGTCGGGCCGGTGTGGTCAGTGGCTGCCCTTGAGGTTGAGTACGACCACTCCGACGATCACCAGTGCGAGCCCCAGCCACTGCAGCCGCCCGAGCGACTCCCCGAAGGCGACCACGCCGATCCCGGCGACCGCCGCGGTGCCGGCCCCCGACCAGACCGCGTAGGCGACCGAGACCGGGATGTGCTTGAGCGCGCGGCCGAGCAGGTAGAACGAGAGCGCGTAGCCGATGCCGACCCCGATGCTGGGCCAGAGGCGGGTGAACCCCTCGGTGAGTTTGAGGCAGCTGGTGGCGCAGACCTCGCTCAGGATGGCGAGGGCGAGCAGGACGTAGGGCATGTCGGGATCAAACCGCCGGAGCGGCGGTGAGCTTCCCGAGCAGCACGAGGTCGGCCTGCTCCAGGCTGGCGAGCAGGGTGATCCGCTCCCCGTCCGGCATCGGCGTCGCGGTGGACGGCACGGCGAGCACGGCGCAGCCGGCCCCGGCGGCGGAGGCGACCCCGGTCGGGGTGTCCTCGACGGCGACGCAGAGCGCCGGGTCGAGGCCGAGGAGTTCGGCGGCGGCGAGGTACGGGTCGGGGGCGGGCTTGGTGCGCGGGGTGTCCTCGGCGGCGAGGGTGACGGCGAACCAGTCCCGGCCGATGGCGGACAGCACGAGGTCGACCACCCGGCGCGGGGAGGCGGAGACCAGTGCGGTGGGCACCCGGGCGTCGCGCAGCGAGGCCAGCAGGGCGAGCGCGCCGGGGCGGGGCACCGTCTCGGCGGCGACCTTGCCGGCGAAGGACTCGCCGAGCCGGGCGGCGAGTTCGGCCTCGCTGAGGGTGGTGCCGCTGACCCGGTGGAGGTGGGCGGCGGTGTGCTCGACGGCCTGGCCGAGCACCTCGGGGGCGTCCCGGTCGGTGAGCGGGTGGTGGAGTTCCTCGGCGATCTCGGCGGCGGTCTGCCACCACAGCTGCTCGGTGTCGACCAGGGTGCCGTCCATGTCGAAGAGGACGGCGGCGGGCAGGGCGGTCCCAAGCTGTACGGACTCGGGCTGTCCGGACTCGGACGGGACGGATTCGGGCTGTACGGATTCAGGCATGGCGGTACCTTCGGCGGTTCTCAGGGTCGGAGCAGGGACGTGCAAGGCTCTCAGGCCGGGCGGCGGTCCACCGGCACGGGGCGCTCCGGCAGGGTGAGCTCGGCGCGCGAGCCGGCCGGCAGCGCGGCGGTGGCCTCGGTGGGCAGGTCGGCCTTGACCTCGGTGCCGTCGTCGAGGCGGACGGTGAGCCGGGTGACGGCGCCCAGGAAGGACGCGGAGACCACCAGGGCGGGGCCGGTCTCGGCTGGCGCCAGCGAGACGTTCTCCGGGCGGACCAGCACGTGCAGTTCGCCGTCGGCCGGGATCCCGCCGTCCACGGCGTGGCGGCGGCCGAGCACCTCGACGCCGTCCGGGGTGCGGGTGCACGGGATGCGGCTCATGGTGCCGACGAACTCGGCGACGAAGGCGGTGGCGGGCCGGCCGTACAGCTCGGACGGGGTGGCGCACTGTTCCAGCCGGCCCGCGCGCAGCACCGCGACCCGGTCGGCCATCGACAGCGCCTCCTCCTGGTCGTGGGTGACGAACAGGGTGGTGATGCCCAGCTCCTGCTGCAGGCGCCGGATCTCCTCGCGCAGCTGCAGCCGGACCTTGGCGTCCAGCGCCGACAGCGGCTCGTCGAGCAGCAGCACGCGCGGCTGCAGGGCGAGGGCGCGGGCGAGCGCGATGCGCTGCTGCTGGCCGCCGGACATCTGGTGCGGGTAGTGCTCGGCGCGGTGCGGCAGGCCGACCAGCTCCAGCAGTTCCAGGGCGCGCTTGCGGCGGTCGGCCTTGCCGGTGCCGCGCATCCGCAGCCCGAAGGCGACGTTGTCCAGCGCGGTCAGGTGCGGGAAGAGGCTGTACGACTGGAACACCATGCCGGCGTCGCGCTTGTGCGCGGGGATCGCGGTGATGTCCTGGCCGTCGACCAGGACCTCGCCCGAGTCGTGCTGCTCGAAGCCGGCCAGGATGCGCAGCGCGGTGGTCTTGCCGCAGCCGGACGGGCCGAGCAGGGCGAGCAGTTCGCCCGGGTGGACGGTGAGGTCCAGGCCGTCGAGGGCGGTGGTGGCGCCGAACGAGCGGCGCAGCGAGCGGAACTCGACGGTGGCGCTGCCGGGGGCGAGCGCGACGCCGGTGACGGGGGCGGGGGCCGTGGTCATGGCTGGTGACTCCTGGAAAGCGTGGGGTGGTTCAGGACCGTACGGGCGGTGCGCTCAGGAGCGCGCGGTCTTGCGGCCGCGGCCGACGGCGGACATCAGCAGCAGGACGAGCCAGACGATCAGCAGGCTGAGCATCGAGACCGCGACGGACATCTGGCCGTCGCTCTTGCCGTTGGAGTTGATCCACACCGAGAAGGGGGCGAAGCCGAGGATGGAGGCGGTGGTGAACTCGCCGAGCACCAGGGCGACGGTGAGCACGGCCGCGTTCAGCAGCGCGCTGCGCAGGTTCGGCAGGACGACGGTGAACACCGCGCGCAGCCAGCCCGCGCCGCAGTTGCGGGCGGCCTCGACCAGGGTGACGACGTCCACGCCGCGCAGTCCGGCGTCGATCGCCCGGTAGGCGAAGGGGAGAGCCATCAGCACGTACGCGATGACCAGGACGATCGGGAAGGCCGGGTCCTGGATCGCCACGATGGTCTGGAAGAGCGGGGTGTCCTGCAGGTAGTCCGGGCCCCAGCGCAGCACGCCGATGATGCCGGTGGTGAGCGCGACGACGGGGACGACCAGCGGCATCGAGCACATCACCTCGATCACCGGGCGCAGCCTGGGCGCGCCGAGCCGGGCGGCGAGCATCGCCGGGACGAGCAGGAGCAGCAGCACCGCGACGGTGACGCCGGCCAGTTCGAGGCTGAGCACCAGGCTGTCGGTGAAGCCGGGGGCGTTCAGCAGCTCGGTGTAGGCACGGAAGGTGGTGCCGCCCTTGTTGTCGTCGACGCTGAACCACAGCGAGGCGGCCATCGGCACGGCGAAGTAGACGCCGCAGAGCAGCAGGACCAGGCCGCGGCCGAAACGGATGCGATCGATCAGGCGAGCCACTTGGCACTCCGGCGCTGAAGGGGCAGGTAGACGGCCATCACCAGGCAGGCGACCACGATCATGTCGAGGCCGAGGGCGAGGGCGAGGTTGCCCTGGCCGACCAGGACGTTGCCGGACAGCGCGTCGCCGATCTGCATCGAGATCAGCGGCACCGAACTGCCCACCATGGCTTCGGCGGTGGCGTACGCGGCGAAGGAGGCGCCGAACAGCAGCACGAAGCCGCCGAGCAGTGAGGGCAGCAGGACCGGCAGCGCGACGTGCCGCCAGTACTGTAGCGAGGTGGCGCCGTTGTTGTAGGCGGCCTCGCGCCACTGGACGCGCAGGCCCTCCAGGGCCGGGGTGATGGTGATGACCATCAGCGGGACCAGGAAGTAGAGGTAGACCACCGAGAGGCCGGAGAAGGTGTAGAGGCTCCAGCCGTGCGCGGTCAGGCCGAGCTTCTTGGTGACCTCGCCGGAGTTGCCGAGGGTCGCGACGAACATGAACGCGAGCGGTACGCCGCCGAAGTTGGCGAGCACGCCGGAGGCCGACATCACGGCCTCGCGGAACACCCGGAACCGGGAGGTCGCCACGGCCTGGGCCAGCGGCAGGCCGACCACGGTGGCGATCAGCGCGGTCAGCAGCGAGAGCTTCACGCTGCCCCACAGGGCCGTCCAGTAGGCGCCCTGGAGGGAACCGGTGAGGTTGTCGGTGGTGAAGGTGCCGCCGCCGTCGGGCGCGTCCGAGGAGGTGGTGAACGCGCCGATGGCGATCGCGACGGCGGGCAGGCCGAAGCCGATCAGGAAGAACAGCAGCAGGGGGAGGGCGGCGAGCCAGGCTCGGCCGCCGGTCCGGCGCCTGCCGGGGCGGGGGGCCTTGGCCGTGCGGGCCCGGGTCGTGGTGGGGGAGACGGGGCCGGGGTCGCCCCCGCCGCTCTGGGCGGCGGAGGCGGAGGCCGGCACCGGGGTGGGAGCCGTGGTCATCTCAGGTCAGCCCGCGATCGCCTTGGCCCAGTTCTCGGTCACGGTCTTCTTGGCCGCGTCCGTCTGGTCCTGGGTCGGGAAGGTGGTGAAGGGCTTCTCGACCGGCGGGAGCTTGGCGGCGGCGGCCGCGTCCAGCGTGCCGGCGGTCTTCATGGCGTCGAACAGCGCCGGGGTGGCGTAGCCGCCGAGGAAGCCGTTCTGGCCCTGGGCGCTGTAGAGGTACTCCTCCCACAGGCGGGCGGCCGCCGGGTGCGGGGCGTCCTTGTTGATGGCCTGGTTGTAGTACTGCGCGTAGGAGCCGTCCGAGGGGATGGCGACCTGCCAGTCGATGCCCTTGTCCTTGAACTTGTCGGCGTAGCCGGCGTTCAGGTACGACCAGTCGATGCTGATCGGGGTCTCGCCCTTCTCGATGGTCGCCGGGGTGACCTCGACCGGGTTGAAGTTGCCGGCCTGCTTGACCTTGCCGAAGAAGTCGATGCCGGGCTGGATGTTGTCCAGCGAGCCGCCGTTGGCGAGCGCGGCCGCGTACACGGCGCCGAAGGCGGCACCGGCCTTGGTCGGGTTGCCGTTGAGGGCGACCATGCCCTTGTAGTCGGGCTTCAGCAGGTCGGCGAAGGTCTTCGGGCAGACGGACACCTTCTTGGCGTCGCAGCCGATCGACATGTAGCCGCCGTAGTCGTTGTAGTGGCGACCGTCGGCGTCCTTCATGGTGGCCGGGATCTTGTCGAAGTCGGTCACCTTGTACGGGGCCAGCAGGCCCTGCTTGGCGGCGCTCAGCGCGAAGGCCGAGCCGAGGTCGACGACGTCGGGGGCGCGGTCCTGGCCCTTGCGGGAGGTGACCGCGTTGATCTCGTCCTGGCTGGAGCCGTCCGGGTTCTCGTCCTCGATCTCGATGCCGTACTTGGCCTTGAAGTCGTCCATCAGCTTGCCGTAGTTCGCCCAGTCGCGCGGCAGCGTGATGACGTGCAGCTTGCCCTCCTTCTTGGCGGCGGCGACCAGGCCGTCCATGCCGCCGAAGTCGGCGACCGAGGTGGCGGTCTTGGCGCTCTTGCCACCCGCGGCGTCGCCGGACTTCGCGGAGGAGCCGGCGGAACCGCAGGCGGTGAGGGAGAGCGCGGCGGCGGTCAGGACGGCCGCGAAGGCGGCGGTACGGGCGCGGTGCACGGACACGGGTCAGTCTCCTGAGAAGGGGGAACTGCGAGTGGGCGTCTCGATCGGGGGATCTGGCGAGTGGCGGTCCGGAGTCGTCCACGCTTCGGTGCTGTTCGGAACCGTCCGAGTTGACTAGCCAACTTCGCTGACGGGGGTAAGTACGCCGGAGTCCGGTGACGGGAAGGTGAACGGACGGCCCGGAACCGGGGTCGGCTGCGGGAACGGTGGAATCCGGCCATCGGAGCGTGATCCGTTCGGTGCGATGCTTCGAAGACGCAGCGGGATATGGTCGGGCAGTCCGCGCCGTCAGCGCTGCGCAGGACACCGCCCCAGGAGGGACATTGACTGACGTGGCAACTGAGCCCCAGCGCCCCGAGGCCCAGGGGCGCCCGGCCGCCGGGGACCGCCCGGCGGCGGCCGAGGAGCGAGGCTCCGGCGCGCTGTACCGGAAGGTGGCCGCCGACCTCCGCGAGGCCATCACCACCGGCGCGTACGGCGAGGCCGGCCGGCTGCCCGCCGAGGGCGCGCTGGCCGAGCAGTACGGCGTCTCCCGCGGCACCGTCCGTCAGGCGCTCGCCGTGCTGCGCTCCGACGGGCTGGTCACCTCCCGCCGCGGCACCCGCCGGGTCGTGCTCGGCGGCGCCCGCGTGCAGAGCTTCTCCGAACTGCTCAGCTTCACGCACTGGGCGTACTCGATGGGCGAGGAACCCGGCGGCATCCTGGACTCGCTGGTGCACCGCCCGGCCGACGCCGCCGAGCGCGAGCAACTGCGCTTGGAACCGGGCGCCGAGGTGTACGTGACGGTCCGGCTGCGGACGCTCTCCGGCACGCCCGTGATGGTCGAGCGCACCGTCTACCCGCCGCGGGTCGGCGAGATCGTCGCCGAACTGCCGCCGGACGTGGTCTCGCACACCGAGGTGCTGCGCGAGCACGGCATCCTGTTCACCGACGCCGACCACACCATCGACATCGTCGCCGCCAACGCGGAGGACGCCCGGCTGCTCGGCTGTCGCCGGGGCGGCCCGCTGCTGCGCGAGCGGCGACGCACCACCGACCCGACGGGCACCCCGGTGGAGTGGTCCCAGGACCGCTACCTGCCCGGGACGGTGGCCTTCAGCGTGCACAACTCGCTGGCCACCTCGGCGCTCTCGCGGCACGCGCGGGAGATGGACTGAGCCTCCCCCCGCGCGTGCGGGTGCTCTCGCGCGTCCCCGTGCGCTACCGCATGAGGGCGGCGAGCAGCGGCCGGTAGTGGTCGAATCCGGGGACCGGCGCGCCGGCCACCTTCGCCTGATCGTCCCAGCGCCGGACGGCCACCGCGTCGACCGCGCCGGTGAGTTCGGCGAAGGCGGCGGCCTCGGCGTCGGACATCGGGCCGCCCTGGACGGTCAGCGTGTACTCGGAGGCCGCGGAGAGCCGGTCCCGGTATCCGGGCTCGACCGCGCACAGGTAGCGCTTGGCGGCGACGTGCAGCCGGACCGGCTCGGTGACCTCCGGGCCGAACCAGCGGGCCAGCCAGTCGGCGCCGGTGTCGCTGTGCCGGTTGTCGTTCCCCTGCATCAGGTCCCGTCCGTGCAGGGCGCCCCGGCTGTGCTCATCGGAGAAGTGGCCGACGTCGTGCAGCAGGGCGGCGGCGACCAGGTGGTCCGGCGCGCCGGCGGCCTCGGCGGCAGCGGCGGCCTGCAGCATGTGCTCGGCCATGGTGACCTCCTCGCCCAGGTACTCCCCGGCGCCCTCGCCCGCGAACAGCCCGGCGACCGCGTCCAGGGCGGCGGCGCAGCCGTGCAGCACGGCGAGGGTGCTCGCCAGCGAGTCCAGGTCGGCGTAGCAGCCCTGGAGGTGCCGGTGGCCGTCCTGCCGGAAGGCCGTACGGGCGTGCAGGAGGCGGGTGTTGTCGAAGACCAGGCAGTCACCGGGGCCCAGGCGGAAGGTGAGCTGCAGCTCGGGACGCAGGGTGATCGCGGCGAACCGGCGGTAGGCGGCGTAGAAGGCGCCCACCTGCGCGTCGCTCCCGCGCAGGGTGCCGATCGAGCGGTTGTTGAACCGCACCTCCCGGATCCGGCCGAGCGGGTCGACGTCGATCAGCGGACGGTCGGCGCGCAGCTCGGTGCGGCGGTCGCGGAAGACGAAGGGCACGGGCGTGCGGGTCAGCGTCTCGAAGTCCCCCGGCGACTCCTCGCGCAGGAGCGCCGCGGCCCCGAAGCCGTCCACCAGCCCGGAGTCCCCGCCGGTCGCCGAGTTCTCCAGGCAGTGCAGCAGCTGCAGCGTCGGCACCGGGTCGCGGTACGGGTTGTCGGTGTGCGGCGAGATCGCGGCGCTGGTGAAGGCGAGGTTGTTCGGGTCCGGCTCGACCCGGACGTCGAACAGCTCTCCGTAGTTGGTGACCCGCACGTACCCGAAGCTCTCGGCCACCCGCAGCACCTGCCGCTCCAGGGTCGGCACCCCGCGCAGCACCGCGAACCCGCTGCGGTGGACGGCGGCGAGGACCGCGGCCTGCTCGGCGGGGTCCTTCAGGTACTCCTCCCACTCCGCCTCCGGGATCCCCCGGGCGAAGTCCGCGGCCGCCCAGAGCCGCTTGCCCTGCTCGGTGCGGCCGTCGCCCTGGTCGGCCTCGTCGAGCCACGCCAGCGGGTAGCGGGAGCGGTGCCCGTCCGACCAGAGCACCTCCAGGCGCCCGTCCGACTCGGTGCTCGCCGCGATCGCCAGGTCCTCCGGCAGGTCGTTGATCCGGAACAGCTTCTGCCCGTTGCGCGGATCCCGGCACTCGGCGCACGGGCAGTTGTCGCGCAGCCAGTGCGGCGGTAGCTCGGTCATGGGGTCTCCTCCTGGGCAGGATTTTGGGGCAAGTTGTATAGCCAACTTTGTCCGACTGCTGGAGCCTGCCTGCCGGTGGTGAGTTCCCGGTGCCCGGCAGGTGAACGCTGCGGGAACGATCCCGGGAGACGTCGGCCGGAAGCGGCCCGGGTGCCGGGTGGACCGACCGGCCGCGTGCCGGTGGACGGTCGACTCCCGGGAGCCGCCGCGCCGACGGCGGCCGCTTCCGCCGTCTGGCTGACAGGGGCGGGTCGGAGCGCGTTTTGGTGCGGGGGAGTTCGGGGTGCTGCGGCACTGTCGGGGTTGATTTCCCCTGATGTGAGAGGCGGCCGGGCATGGCTCATTCCGATACGAACACGGGGCCGGTTGCCTCGGGGCACACCGGGCTCAAGCGCGAGGTCGGGGTCGCCGGGCTGCTGTGGGCCTCGGTCGGCGCGATCATCGGCTCCGGGTGGCTGTTCGGTGCGCAGAAGGCGGCGGTGGCGGCGGGGCCCGCGGCGTTGGTGTCGTGGGGGGTCGGTGCGGTGGCGATCATCCTGCTGGCGCTGGTGCACGCCGAGCTGGGCGGGCTGTTCCCGGTGGCGGGCGGGACGGCGCGGTACCCGCACTACGCCTTCGGCGGGTTCGCGGGGATGTCCTTCGGCTGGTTCACCTGGCTGCAGGCGGCGACCATCGCGCCGATCGAGGTGCAGGCGATGATCAACTACGCCCAGCACTGGTCCTGGGCGGACGGCCTGCTGAACAAGAACCTGACGCTCACCGCCGCCGGCTTCGTGGTCGCGGCCGCGCTGATGGGCGTCTTCGTCGCGATCAACTTCCTCGGCGTCCGGCTCCTCGCGCACACCAACAGCGTGGCCACCGTCTGGAAGGTCGCCGTCCCGATCCTGACCATCTTCGCCCTCGGGTTCACCGACTTCCACAGCTCCAACTTCACCGAACACGGCTTCGCGCCGGACGGCGCCAAGGGCGTGCTCGCCGCGATCAGCACCAGCGGCGTGATCTTCGCGCTGCTCGGCTTCGAGCAGGCCATCCAGTGGGCCGGCGAGAGCCGCAACCCGCGCCGGGACATCCCCCGGGCCGTCCTGGGGTCGGTGGTGATCGGCACGGTCATCTACGTCATGCTCCAGGTGGTGTTCATCGGAGCCCTGCCGCCGGAGACCTTCGCCGGCGGCTGGAGCACGCTCACCTACCCGGGCATCAGCGGGCCGTTCGCCGGCCTCGCCACCCTGATCGGCCTGGGCTGGCTGGCCACCATCCTCTTCATCGACGCGATCATCTCGCCGGCCGGCACCGGGCTGGTCTACATGACCTCCAGCTCGCGGGTGACGTACGGCCTGAGCCGCAACGGCTACGCGCCGCAGGCCCTGCAGTTCACCGACAAGCGCTCGGTGCCCTGGCTCGGACTGATCATCGCGTGGGTCGCCGGCGTGATCTGCTTCCTGCCCTTCCCGAGCTGGCAGCGGCTGGTCGGCTTCATCACCTCGGCCGTGGTGCTGATGTACGCGGGCGCCCCGCTGGCCTTCGGCGTCCTGCGCAAGCGGCTGCCGGGGATGGAGCGCTCGTACCACCTGCCCGCTGGCACGGTCATCTCCCCGATCGCCTTCGTGGTGGCGAGCCTGGTCATCTACTGGTCCGGCTGGGACACCCTCTGGCGGCTGGGCCTGGCGATCTTGATCGGGTACGTGCTGCTCGGCGGCTACTCCGCCTACGCCGTCTCGAAGGGGGTGCCGAACGCGCCTCGGATGGACTTCAAGGCCGGGCAGTGGCTGCCGGTCTACCTGGTCGGCATGGGCCTCACCTCCTGGCAGGGCACCTTCGGCGAGGGCGCGAAGGGGAACCTGCCGCTGTGGTGGGACATCGCCGTCGTGGTGGTGTTCTCCCTGGTGATCTACTACTGGGCGCTGGCGGTCGCGCTGCCGGCGGAGGAGATCGAGCGGAACATCCGCGGCGTCGAGGTGATCGACGCCGGCGGGCACTGAGCGGGACGTACAGGAGCGGCCCCCGGGGAGTGTCCCCCGGGGGCCGCTTCGTTGCGTGCTCAGGCCCGGACGGCCGTGTCCCAGGCGGCCTCGGCGGCGGCCAGGGCCGGCCCGGCGTCGGCGCCCGTGGCCGCCGCGAGGCCGGTGAGGCAGGCGCGGACGGTGTCCGGCGCGGCCGCGGGGCCGTAGTGGTTGACCCGGAGCATGGTGGCGGCCAGGGCGCCGCCGCCCGGCTGGACGGGCAGGGCCGGGTCGAGGCGGGCGGCGAGGGCGGTGGCGTCGACGCCGTCCGGGGTGCGCAGGGTGGTGGCGACCGGCGCCGCGTGGGCGTCCTCGGTGACGAAGGGGGTCAGGGTGCCGAGCGCGCGGACGCCGGCCCGGGTGGCGGCCGCGGCGGCGCGGTGGCGGGCGATGACGGCGGGCAGGCCGTCGGCGGCGATCCGGTCCAGGCAGGCGCCGAGCGCGAGCATCTCCAACTGGGCCGGGGCGTGCGGGAGCACGGCGCGGCCGGCGTCGGTCCAGCGCTCCTTCCAGTCGAGCAGCGACAGGTAGGAGCGGCGCGGGGCGGCCGGGTTGGCGGCGATCCGCTCCCAGGCGCGCTCGGAGACCGAGACGGCGGAGACGCCGGCCGGGCCGCCCATCGCCTTCTGGCCGCCGATGACGCACAGGTCGATGCCCCACTCGTCGGTGAGCAGCGGTTCGGCGGCGACGGAGGCGACCGCGTCGAGCATCAGCAGGGCGCCGTGCTCGCGGACCACGGCGCCGATCCCGGCGACCGGGTTGGTGTTGCCGGTGGCGGCCTCGGCGTGGACGAGCGAGACGAAGTCGACCGCGGGGGCGGCGTCGAGGGCGTCGGCCACCTGCTGCGCGCTCACCGCGCCGTCGAAGGGGACGGCGAGGTCGATGACGGTCGCGCCGCAGGAGCGCAGCCAGTTGCCGAAGGTCTGCCCGTAGGGGCCGGTGACGATGTTGAGCGCGGTCGAACCCGGGTGTGCGGCGCCGCGGATCGCGGCCTCCAGGGGGAGCAGCGCCTCGCCCTGGGTGACGATCACGTCGGCCTCGGTGTGCAGCAGCGCGGCCACCCGGTCCTCGATCGCCGCGAACTCGGCGGCGCTGAGCGGGGGGAGGTCGAGGAAGGGGCTCACGGTTCTGGGGCCTTTCGCACGCGGGACGGCGGGGGCGGGGTGGTGGGTGCCGGAACGAGTCTGCCGCATCCTCGTCCCTCCCACGGAACACGCCCGTCGGTAGAGTGCGGCCATGAGCGATGGCGCGGTGCTGCACGTGCGGGGTCGGGTGCTGGTCGGTCCGGAGGACGTCCGGGACGAACTCTGGGTGGTGGACGGCCGGGTGAGCTTCACCCGCCCGCCGTCGGCCGGGGACGTCCGCACGGTGACCGGCTGGGTGCTGCCCGGCCTGGTGGACGCGCACTGCCACGTCGGCCTGGACGCGCACGGCGCGGTGGACGCGCAGACCAGCGAGAAGCAGGCGGTCACCGACCGCGACGCCGGCACGCTGCTGATCCGCGACGCCGGTTCGGCCGCCGACACCCGCTGGATCGACGAGCGCGAGGACCTGCCCCGGATCATCCGCGCCGGCCGGCACATCGCCCGTACCCGCCGCTACATCCGCAACTACGCGCACGAGATCGAGCCGGGCGACCTGGCCGCGTACGTCCGGGCCGAGGCGCGGCGCGGCGACGGCTGGGTGAAGCTGGTCGGCGACTGGATCGACCGTGACCGCGGCGACCTCGCCGCCTGCTGGCCGGGCGAGGCGCTGGCCGAGGCGATCGCGGCGGCGCACGAGGAGGGCGCCCGGGTCACCGCGCACTGCTTCGCCGCCGAGTCGCTGCCCGACCTGCTGGCGGCCGGGATCGACTGCGTCGAGCACGCCACCGGGCTGACCGAGGAGCTGATCCCGGCCTTCGCCGAGCGCGGGGTGGCCATCGTGCCGACCCTCGTCAACATCGCCACCTTCCCGGACCTCGCGGCCGGCGGCGAGGGCAGGTTCCCGGCCTGGGCGGCGCACATGCGGCGGCTGCACGAGCGCCGCTACGACACCGTGGGCGCCGCGCACGACGCGGGCATCCCGGTGTTCGTCGGCACGGACGCGGGCGGCTCGCTCGCGCACGGGCTGGTCGCGGACGAGGTGGCGGAGCTGGTGCGGGCGGGGCTGAGTCCGGCCGAGGCGTTGTCGGCGGCGAGCTGGGGCGCGCGGCGGTGGCTGGGGCGGCCGGGCCTGGAGGAGGGCGCCCCGGCGGACTTCGTGGTCTACGCGCAGGACCCGCGCGCGGACGTCCGGGTGCTCGCGGACCCGCGGCTGGTGGTGCTGCGGGGGCGGCCGGTCGGCTGATCGGACGACCGATCCGGGGGTGATCGGGCGGCCCTGGCCGGGCCCCCGATCGCATGATCATCCGCTGAACGGCCTGTCGGCGTAGGCCGATAGGGTGGCGACCATGGCACCGCGTCCACTGAACGAGATCGTCGAGCCCGGCTGGGCCGCCGCCCTGGAACCCGTCACCGGACGGGTCGCCGCGATGGGCGACTTCCTGCGCACCGAACTGGCCGCAGGCCGTACCTACCTGCCCTCCGGCCCGAACGTGCTGCGGGCCTTCCAGCAGCCCCTCGCCGACGTGCGGGTGCTGATCGTCGGGCAGGACCCGTACCCGACCCCCGGCCATGCCGTCGGGCTCAGCTTCTCGGTGGCGCCGGAGGTCCGGCCGATCCCGGGGAGCCTGATCAACATCTACCGGGAGTACGGCAACGACCTCGGCCTGCCGCAGCCCTCCAACGGGGACCTCACCCCGTGGACGCGGCAGGGCGTGCTGTTGCTCAACCGTGCGCTGACCACCGCGCCGGGCAAGCCCGCCGCGCACCGGGGCAAGGGCTGGGAGGAGGTCACCGAGCAGGCGATCCGGGCGCTGGTGGCGCGCGGCGGGCCGCTGGTGGCGATCCTCTGGGGCCGCGACGCCCGTAACCTGCGGCCGCTGCTCGGGGACGTCCCGGCGATCGAGTCGGCGCACCCGAGCCCGATGTCGGCCGACCGCGGCTTCTTCGGCTCGCGGCCGTTCAGCCGGGCGAACGAGTTGCTGGTGCGGCAGGGGGCGCAGCCGGTGGACTGGCGGCTCCCGTAGGCCCTGTCCACCCCGGGGCCGTGGCCGCCTTAGCAGGTTCAGGTCAGCGCGGAACGTCAATCTCACTCCAACGAGTGAAATGACGTTCCGTGGTGCTCATGTGACGGATTGTTCGAGAAGACTGGCGGCTCATCGTTTCATCTGTGTGGGGGTATCGCCATGTCTTCTCGCCGAATCGTTTCCGCAGCCGCCGTCGTGCTGGTGAGCACCGCGCTCACCGCCGGGCCCGTTCAGGCGGCCCCGACGGCCCCGGCGGCCCCGACGACCCCGCCCTCGCCGGGCAAGGCGCGTGCCGTCACCGCCGAACTCGCCCTGGACGTCAAGCTGCTGAACAACGCCGTGGACGTCCCGGTGAACATCGCGCTGAACAAGGTGGAGTCGCCCGCGCAGCGGGAAGGCTCGGTGCTGACCGCCACCGTGGACGGCGTCGACCAGCAGGGCCCGGTCACCCTGGTCAAGGCGGACGTCGGCAAGTCCGTGACCCGCGTCGACGCCAAGGGCGCCACCGCCTCCGTCAAGCTGGTCAACGCCGACGTGCACGCCCCCGGCCTGCCCGCCACCGCGCTGCTCGGCCTGGAGGCGATGAGCGCCGAGGTGACCTGCCCGGTGGACGGGCCGCCCACCGCGAACGTGGTCGCACCCGCCAAGCTGACCGTGCTCGGCAAGCCGGTCACCGTCGACCTGTACGGGCCGACCGCGGTGGACGTGCCGCTGATCGGCCGCGTGTCCGTGGAGTTCTCCAAGAAGACCACCACCACGACCACCGCCGCCGCCTCGGCCCTGGAGGTGCAGGTGGAGGTGAACCCGCTGAACCTGAACGTCGCCAAGGTCACCGGCAAGGTCACCGTCGCCTCGGTGGGCTGCGAGAAGCCCTCCGCGCCCTCGGCCACCCCGGCCGCGACGGACACCCCGGGCGCCGCTCCCACCAGTGCGCCCGCCGCCCAGCCGGTGGCCGACACCACCACCTCGCGCGCCGCCGCCCCGCAGACCGCGGCGGACAAGCCCGGGCAGCCGGAGAAGCTCGCCAGCACCGGCGGCAGCAGTGCCACCGGGCCGCTGGCCGCCGGCGCCGCCGCCCTCGTCGCGGGCGGGGCGGCCGCGCTGTGGGCCACCCGGCGCCGCCGGGCCGCGCACGCCCGTCGGTCCTGAGGGGCCACCCGGCCGCCGGTGCCGGCGGGCCGCGCCCGCCGGCGTCGACCTGCGCGCACCGGTGGCACCGCGTGACGCGGGAGTGCCGACCCCGGCACTCCCGCACCGTGACCGTGCCAATGCGGACGGTTGGTTCACATGCGCGTTACATGAGAGGAACAACCGGGAAACGGCGGCTTGCGACGCTACGCGGGCACCCACCACCCAGCAACGCGAGGGACAAGCCGTGGCAATCAAGGCCGAGTACATCTGGATCGACGGCACCAAGCCGACCGCGAAGCTCCGTTCCAAGACTCGCGTCCTGCCCAACGCCGACAAGATCCCCACCTGGGGCTTCGACGGTTCCTCGACCAACCAGGCCGAGGGCCACGCCTCGGACCGCGTGCTGGAGCCGGTGAAGGTCACGCCGGACCCGATCCGCGGCGGTGACAACATCCTGGTCCTCTGCGAGGTCCTGGAGACGAACGGCACCCCCCACGAGTCCAACACCCGCTCCCTGCTGCGTGAGGTCGCCGAGAAGTACGCCGCCCAGGAGTCGATCTTCGGCATCGAGCAGGAGTACACCTTCTTCAAGGGCTCCCGCCCGCTCGGCTTCCCCGAGGGCGGCTTCCCGGCCCCGCAGGGCGGCTACTACTGCGGTGTCGGTGCCGAGGAGGTCTTCGGCCGCGAGATCGTCGAGCTGCACCTGGACCGCTGCATCGACGCCGGCCTGGCGATCTGCGGCATCAACGCCGAGGTCATGCCCGGCCAGTGGGAGTTCCAGATCGGCCCGGTCGACGCGCTGACCGTCTCGGACGACATGTGGATCGCCCGCTACCTGCTCTACCGCACCGCCGAGGAGTTCGGCATCGACGCCACCCTGGACGCCAAGCCGGCCCGGGGCGACTGGAACGGCGCGGGTGCCCACACCAACTTCTCCACCAAGGCGATGCGCGAGGGCTACGACGCCATCATCACCGCCTGCGAGTCGCTCGGCGCCTCCCAGGAGAAGGTGCTGGAGCACGTCAGCCAGTACGGCGACGACATCCAGTCCCGCCTGACCGGCAAGCACGAGACCGCCCCGTGGAACGTCTACAGCTACGGCGTCTCCAACCGCGGTGCCTCCGTCCGCATCCCGTGGCAGGTCGAGGTGGAGCAGAAGGGCTACATCGAGGACCGTCGCCCGAACGCCAACATCGACCCCTACGTCGTCACCCGCCTGCTGATCAACACCTGCTGCGAGGCCCTGGAGAAGGCCGGCCAGGTCTGATCCGATGCCCCGCGTGGTGTGTGCGCAACGCCCGCAGGCCCCTTCCCGTACCGGGGAGGGGCCTGCGGGCGTTCGGGTACCCGCCGGATCGCCCGGCCGCTGACAGCTGACCTGGGCCGGGGTCCGCGCGAATCCCCGGTCGCAGAACACGCTGTGGCCGGTGCGCCGGTCCACGACGTAGGCGTCGGTTGCGGGGGCCGATCGTGGCCCGCAATTCGCTGGTCAACCGCCCCCGCCGGAACGAGAATTCACGGCATGACCCAGCAGCCCCTGCTCCTCCTCGACGTGGACGGACCGCTCAACCCCTACGCAGCGCCGAAGCGGCGGCCGGACGGCTACGGCACCTACCGGCTGCTGCCCACCTGGTGGGTCGCGAAGCAGGAACGGCTGGCGGCGGCCCAGGCGAGGCTGGCGACGCGCGCCAAGCACGCGAAGCGCCCGGCGGGCCGGGTCAAACCGCTGCGGGTGTGGCTGAACCCGGCGCACGGGCCGGAGTTGCTGGCCCTGCCGTACGAGCTGGTGTGGGCCACCGGGTGGATGAGCGAGGCGAACACCCACATCGGTCCGAACATCGGGCTGCCCGAACTCCCGTACATCCGTTGGACGGAGATGTTCGGCACCGACCCCGAGGGGCTGCACTGGAAGACCCGCGACGTGGTCGCCTGGGCGGCCGGGCGCCCGTTCGTCTGGGTGGACGACGAGCTCGGCCCGCAGGACGCCGAGTGGATCGAGGCGAACCACCCCGGACTGGCGCTCACCCTGCACGTCAATCCCCGAACAGGCCTGCTGGCGGACGACTTCGCGACCCTGCGGGAATGGGCGGCCGCCGCGTGACCGGTCGGCCGCTGCTCCTCCTCGACGTGGACGGACCGCTCAATCCCTACGCCGCGCCCGGGGCGCGTTGCCCGGAGGGCTACCGGACCCACCGGCTGCTCCCCGAGTCGTGGGTGGCCCGCCAGGCGCCGCAGCCGCGCGAGCAGGTTGAGCCGCTGCGGGTGTGGCTGAACCCGGCGCACGGGCCGGGGTTGCTGGCGTTGCCGTACGAGCTGGTGTGGGCGACCACCTGGATGGACGAGGCGAACGCCTTGATAGGTCCGAACATCGGGCTGCCCGAACTCCCGTACATCCGTTGGACGGAGGTGTTCGGCACCGACCCCGAGGGGCTGCACTGGAAGACTCGGGACCTGGTCGCCTGGGCGGCCGGTCGGCCCTTCGTCTGGGTGGACGACGAGCTCGGCCCGCAGGACATCGAGTGGATCGAGGCGAACCACCCGGGCCCGGCCGTGGCGCTCTGGGTCGATCCCCGGTTCGGCCTGCGGGAACTGCACTTCGAGGCGCTCCGGGACTGGGCGGAGGAGGAGCGGTGAGCGCCCCCGGAGCCGGTGGCGGCGGATCCCCCGACGGCGGGGCCGGCGCGGGTACGGTCGAGCGGCTGCGGCGCTACCCGGTGAAGTCCCTGCTGGGGGAGGAGCTGGCCGAGGTCATGGTCACCGGTCGGGGACTGGCCGGTGACCGGTCGCGGGCACTGCTCGACCTGTCGACCGGGCGGGTGGCCAGCGCCAAGCACCCCCGGCTCTGGGCGGGCCTGCTCGGGTACGCGGCGGCGGCCACGGCGGACGGCGGCGTGGAGATCACCGGCCCGGACGGGCGGGACGCGGGCGAGGCGGAGCTGTCCGAGGCGCTCGGCCGCAAGCTCGTACTGGTCGCCGAGCGCCCGCCCGGTGCGACGGTTGAGCGGGCCGTGCCGGAGGAGGTGCTGGCGCACGGCATCGCGGCCGAAGTCGGCTTCACCGTCAGCGAATTGGGCCGGGCCGCGCCCGACGGCGGCTTCTTCGACTACGCCCCGCTGCACCTGATCACCACCGCGACGCTGCGCGCCACCGGCTCCGAGGCCGAGCGCTACCGGCCGAACCTGGTGATCCGCACCGAGGGCGAGGGCTTCGTCGAGAACGCCTGGGTGGGCCGTGAGTTGGCCATCGGCCCCACGCTGCGCCTGCGGGTCCTGGCGCCCACCCCGCGCTGCGCCGTCCCCACCCTGCGGCACGGCCCGTTGCCCCGCCGCCCGGACGCCCTGCGCATCCCGGCCGAGCGGAACCGGGTGGTCCCGCTGGAGGGCATGCCGGCGCTGCCCTGTGCGGGCGTGTACGCGCAGGTGCTGGCGGCCGGGAGGATCCGGACGGGCGACGAGCTCAGGGTGCGGTGAGCACGGCCTCCAGGGCCTTGAGGAAGCGGTCGGTGGTCTCCTCGTCCCGCACGGCGATCCGCAGCCACTCCGCACCCAGCCCCGGGAAGGTGTCCCCGCGCCGGACGGCGAAGCCGTGCTCGCGCAGCCGCTCCCGGACGACCGCCGCTCCGGGCAGCCGCACCAGGACGAAGGACGCGGCCGGTTCGCCGTACAGCCGCACCGACGGGAAGGACGCCAGGCCCGCGACCAGGTGCGCGCGCCGGGCGGCGATCTCGGCGGCCGCCCGGTCCGCCTCGGCGAGTGCCGCCGGCCCGCTGCAGGCCTCGGCGGCGGCCAGCGCCGGGGTGGAGACCGGCCAGAGCGGCTGGGCGGCGCAGAGTTCGGCGATCAGTGGTGCGGGGCCGAGCACATAACCGATGCGCAGCCCGGCCAGCCCCCAGGTCTTGGTGAGGCTGCGTAGGACGACGACCCGGCCGGGCAGGTCCCGGGCGGAGGCGAGTGACTCCCGCTCGCCCGGCACGGTGTCCATGAAGGCCTCGTCCACCACCAGGGTGCGACCCGGCCGGGCGAGCGCGGCCACGGCCTCGGCGGGGTGCAGCACGGACGTGGGGTTGGTCGGGTTGCCGAGGACGACCAGGTCCGCCTCCTCGGGGACGGCGCCCAGCCGGAACCCGTCCTCGGGGGCGAGCAGCACCCGGTGCACCCGGTGCCCGGCGTCCCGAAGGGCCGCCTCCGGCTCGGTGAACTGCGGGTGCACCACGACGATGTGACGTGGCGTCAGCGTGCGGGCGAGCAGGACGAAGGCCTCTGCCGCACCCGAGGTGAGCAGGACCTCCTCGACCGGCCGGGCGTGCCGGGCGGCCACCGCGGCGCGGGCGGCACCCTGATCGGGGTAGGCGGCGAGGTCGCCCAGGGTGGCCGCGAGGCGCTCCCGCAGCCAGGCCGGCGGAGTGCCGGTGCGGACGTTGACGGCGAGGTCGACCAGGCCGAGCCCGTCGGCGCGGACCTCGGCGTCGCCGTGGTGGCGCAGGTCGGGTTCGGGGGTGGTCACGCGGGGTCTCCCTGGTGATGGGCGGCGGGCGGTGCGGGCACGTGGTGGACCTCGTACGGGCCGGGCGGCACGGCGAGTGCGGCGCCGTCGCCGAGGGCGACCAGGGCGACGGCGTGTCCGTGGGTGGCGAGGTGCGCGGCGGCTCCGACCGGGTCCAGCGGTACTCCGGCGCCGTCCGCCGTCGTCCCGGCGGCGACGTCGACCGCGATCCGCCGCGTGGTCGGCCGGAGCGGCCCGGCCGCCGCCTCGACCGCGGCGAGCGCCTCGACCGTGGCGAGCACGTCGAGCGCGTCGAGGGCCTCGGGCGTGCCCACCACGGCGGAGGCATCCCGCAGTTCGGCCGGCAGGCGCGGCGCCGGCCGGCCGGTCCCATCGTTCCCGGCGGTCTCGGCAGCCCTGGAGGTCCCGGCGGTCCCATCGTTCCCGGCGGCCCCGATGGTCCCGGCGGTGCCGAGGCCGATCAGCGTGATCCGTCCACGCAGCGCCGCCCGGGCGACCGCCACCGTCACCGTCGCCGACTTGCGCTTGGCGACCACGAGCCGGCCGCCCGGCGCGCTCGTCAGCGCCGCGGCCTCGGCGACGCTCGCCGTGCCGACGGCCGCCCCGACCAGCGCGGACGGGTTCGGTACCGGTACGCCCGCCAGGGCCTGCGCCGGGTGCTCGTCCACCGGCACCCCGCCGAGGCAGAACGCCGCCCAGCGCACCGCGGGGTGGTCCGCCTTGCCGGCCACGGTGGCCAGCCGGGCCACCGCGGAGCGGGGCAGCCCGGCCTCCTCAAGCGTCTCCTCCATCAGCCGCACCGCCTCGGCCGGTCCGGCACCGCCGGCGGCGCCGATCCCGACGACGAGGGTGCGCGGGAGCACCACCACGTCGCCGTGGCCCGGGTCCTCCCGGTCGGTGATCCGCAGCACCGGGGCGTCCTCGGGCGTGCCGGACTCCGCCGCCCGCCGCGGGTGTCCGGGAACCCGCGGGTTCCCGGACACCCGCGCGTGGCCGGTGGGGACCGGGGTGACGCCGAGCGCGGCCGCGACCTCGACCGACAGTGCCTCCGCGGCGTCCCCGCCGGCCATCGGGATCACCCAGCGCCGCTGCGGGTCCAGGCAGAGCAGGGCCGTGCCGCGCGGCAGCGTGACGAGGCCGCCGGTCAGCAGGGAGACGACGGCCGGAAGCGGGGCGACGGCGACCACGGACCGGTACCGGTGGAGGGCGAAGTGCAGGACGTCGGGCGGCTGCGAGCAGTTGCCGCGCGAGGCCCGGTGGACGTGGCTGCTCTCCGGCCAGTGCGCGTGCAGTTCCTCGGCGAGCGGACGGCCCGGCCCGTCGACGGCCACCAGTCCGATCACGTACCGCGCTCCTCGCCGTTCCCGGCCCTGCTGCAGCGGGCCTCCGCGATCCCACCACGGGCGGCCGGAGGGGGTCAATCGCGGTGGGTGTGACGTCCGACGCCGGGCCCGGGCCCGGGCCCCGGCCGTGCGGGCGGGGCGTCGGGTCGGCGGAACCGGGGCGTCCGGGGAACGGGACGCCGCACGTCCACGAACCGGATGGCCCGCTCGCGGCAGCTGTTCGTCTGTTCTTCACTTGTCTTGTGCCGTACACGACACCGCCGCGCTCCTACTGTTTTCGGCGCTCCCGCCCCGGCAGCCCCGACCTCCGGAGGACCCCATGGCCTTCATGCGACCGCGCACCCCCGGCGCATCCGCCCCCGCCCCCGCCCTCGCCTCCACGCCCGCCCCGGCCACCCGCACCCCCGCTCCCGCCCGCCGCCGCAGGCTCCGCCCGCTGACCGCCCTCGCCACCGGCCTCGGCCTGGTCGCCGGCTCGCTCGGCCTCTGGGCCGCCGGCGGCAACGCGGCCGCCGACACCGCCGGCGGCCTGCCCGCGCCGGACCACGTGGTCGTCGTCGTGCTGGAGAACCACGCCTACTCCCAGGTCATCGGCAACTCCAGCGCCCCGTACATCAACGGCACCCTGGCCGCCGGCGGCGCGCACCTGACCCAGTCCTACGCCCTCACCCACCCCAGCCAGCCCAACTACTACGCGCTGTTCTCCGGCAGCACCCAGGGCATCGTCGACGACAGCTGCGTGGACGTGGGCGCGCTGCAGGCGCCCAACCTGGCCTCCGAACTGCTCGCCGCCGGCCAGAGCTGGGCCAGCTACAACGAGGGCCTGCCCGCCCAGGGCGCCACCGACTGCCGCGTCGACAACTACGCGCAGAAGCACAACCCGTGGTTCGGCTTCGGCAACGTGCCCACCGACAGCGCCTACGGCATGGACGCGTTCCCGACCGACTACAGCACCCTGCCCAAGGTCTCCTTCGTCACCCCGGACCTCTGCGACGACATGCACGACTGCTCCGTCGGCACCGGCGACTCCTGGCTGCAGAGCAACCTCGACGGCTACGCGCAGTGGGCCAAGAGCCACAACAGCCTCCTCGTCGTCACCTTCGACGAGGACAACAGCATGTCCGGCAACCGGATCCCGACCCTGGTCTACGGCGCCCACGTCGCCCCGGGCAGCAGCACCGCCACCCGCTACAACCACTACGACGTGCTGCACACCCTGGAGGACCTGTCCGGCCTGACCGCCCACGCGGGCAACTCGGCCGGCGCCGCCGACATCACCGGCATCTGGAACTGACGCCCGTGTACGTCGCGGACTCCCGCACATCGAACGCACCCGCCGCACCGGTCACCGGACCGGTGCGGCGGGTCGCCGTGCCCGGGACGGTGCTCGCCCTCGGCGCCGTCAGCCTGGTCACCGACGTCTCCTCCGAGATGGTCACCGCAGTCCTCCCCCTCTACCTGCTCACCGGGCTCGGCCTCTCCCCGCTCGGCTTCGGCCTGCTCGACGGCATCCAGAACGGCTTCAGCGCCCTCGTGCGCCTGGCCGGAGGCCACCTCGCCGACCGCCGCGGCCGCGACGGCGCCGCCCGGCACAAAGCCGTCGCGGCCGTCGGGTACGGGCTCTCCGCGCTCTGCCGGCCGCTGCTGCTGCTCGTCCACACCGTGCCGCTGATCGGCGCGGTGATCGCCGTCGACCGCACCGGCAAGGGCCTGCGCACCGCCCCCCGGGACGCGATGATCTCGCTCGCCACCGAACCCGCCCACCGCGGACGGGCGTTCGGCGTGCACCGGGCGATGGACACGGCCGGCGCCCTGCTCGGCCCGCTCACCGCCTTCCTGGTGCTGCGCCTGGCGGGCGGTCCGATGCTCGCCGACGGTGGCGAACACCACGGCTACGACGCGGTGTTCACGGTCAGCGCGTGCGTCGCGGCCTTGGGCGTACTGATCCTGCTGCTGTTCGTGCCGAACCGGCAGCGGCCCGACGACCCGTCCGCTCCCGCCCCCACGCTGCGCGACAGCCTCACCCTGCTGCGCCTGCCCGGACTCCGGCGGCTCACCCTCTGCGCCGTCCTGCTCGGGCTGACCACCGTCAGCGACTCCTTCCTGTACCTGCTCGTCCAGCGCCGGCTGGGCCTGTCCGTGAACCTCTTCCCGCTGCTGCCCCTCGGCACGGCCGCCGCCTTCCTGCTGCTCGCCGTCCCGCTCGGCGCGCTCGCCGACCGGATCGGCCGCCACCGGCTGTTCCTCGCCGGGCACGGCGTGCTGCTGCTCGGGTACGGGGTGCTGCTCTCGCCGCTGCGCGGGCTGCCGACGGTGGTCTGCGTGCTGGTGCTGCACGGCGCGTTCTACGCGGCCACCGACGGCGTGCTCGCCGCCGCGGCCGCCGACGCCGTACCGGCCGAGCAGCGCGGCGCCGGGCTCGCCCTGGTCGGGACCGGGCAGGCGTCGGCCCGGTTCGCCTGCTCGCTGCTGTTCGGCGCACTGTGGGGCGCGGTCGGCGGCCCGTCGGCGCTGGGCTGGTCGGCCGGGGCGCTGGCGCTGTGCGTGCTCGGCGCGGCGGCGGTGCTGCGCCCGTCCGCACCCCTGGCCGTGCCCGGCGCCGAACCCCTGGCCGTGCCCGACCCCGAGGGCGTTGCCGCACCCGCGGCCGCCGAGGAGAGCCCGTGAACCTGCAGAACCGGACCAGGGTGATCATCCTGCTGGTCGCCGTCGTGCTGCTCGGCACGGTCGGCACCGGCGCCGTCCTGTACGCCGCCGACCGCACCGCCCGCCGGGACCAGGTCCAGCCCGGCGGGCCCCCCGTCGCATCCGGCACCGTCACCCTCCGGACGCCGGACAGCGGACGGCAGCTGCTGTTCCGCAACATGGCCTGGGGCCCGCACCGGGACGAGATCACCGCCGTCCCCGCCGACCGGCCCGACGGCCCCCGCACCGCCTCCGGCGTCCAGTGCCTGCGCTTCCACGCCGCCGCCGGCACCGGCATCTGCCTCCAGGCCCAGCACGGAGCGCTGGATGACACCTACCGGGCTGTCATCCTCGACGATCACCTGCGCGAACGGCGCTCCTTCCCGGCCGCCGGCATCCCCACCCGCTCCCGGGTCTCGCCGTCCGGGCACCTCGCCGCCTGGACGGTCTTCGTCAGCGGCGACTCGTACGCGGGCAGCGACTTCTCCACCCGCACCTCGATCGTGGACGTCCGGGACTGGAACCTCCGGGAGAACCTGGAGGACTTCGCGGTGATCCTGGACGGCCACCCGTACCAGGCCCACGACATCAACATCTGGGGCGTCACCTTCGCCGACGACAACACCTTCTACGCCACCGTCGCCAGCGCCGGACAGACCCACCTCGTCCGCGGCGACCTCACCGCCCGCACCCTCACCGCCCTGCACGACAACGTCGAGTGCCCCTCGCTCTCCCCGGACGGCACCCGGATCGCCTACAAGAAGCGCGTCCCCGGCCTCCCCGCCGACGCACCGTGGCGGCTGTACGTGCTCGACCTCGCCACCATGACCGAGACCGCCACCGCCGAGCAGCGCGAGATCGACGACCAGGCGCTCTGGTCCGGCGACGGCACCCTGGTCTACGTCCTGCCCGGCGACTACGGCGCCGACCTGTGGACCGTCCCGGCGGACGGCTCGGGCAGCCCCCGGACGGTCACCAAGGCCGCAGTGGCCCCCGCCTACCTGGGCTGAGGAACTCTCGGATACGGTCCCACGTCGAGCACAGTGTGACGTCCTGATCGAATGTCCGGATCGAACGTCCTGATCGAGGGGGAGCGAGCAACCGTGGACGGCATCCCGCCCGAGCGCATGGTGACGGACTCCTGGCCCGCCCTGCACGGCCGTCCGGTCCTGCGGCGCACCGTCGCCGTCGGGCTGGTCCTGTGCGTGTCCGTCGCCGCCGCCCTCGTGGTGCGCGGCGTCAACGCGCTCACCGTCGGCCGCACCGGCCACGAGACCGACCGCGACCGCGCCGAACGCCTGGCCGGCCTCCACGCCGACCAGCACCCCGGCGTCGGCCGGTACTACGTCCCGGTCGGCGCCGTCTACACCCACACCTCCGACGGCGCCCCCGTCGCCTACCTGCACTACCGCCTCGGTGGCGGCAAGGCCCCCGGCATCGGGGACTTCCTCAGCGCCTACGACCTCCCGACGCCCGGCCCCGCCGCCCCCCTCCCGCCCGACCTCGTCGCCGCCCTCGGCGGCGACGAGCCGGCCGAGGCCCCGGAACTCCCCGAGGGCCCACCGGCCCCGGCCGCGCCGAGCGGCTCCCCGTCCGCCGAGCCCGCCCCTCCCGCCGCGTCCGCCGATCCCGCCACCGTCCCGTCCGCGTCCCCGCACTGCTCCTCGGAGCCGGCGCCGGCGGCCCCGGCTCCTCCCGGGGGTGACGCGACCGCGCTCTCCCCGACCCCCGAGGCCGCCCCCGACCCGGAGGCCGACCCCGACCCCGACCCCGACCCCGACCCCGCCCCCGACCCCGACACCGACACCGATGCCGAGGCGACGGCCGGGGCCGAACCGCAGTCCGCCCCCGCACCCGGGGAGCCGCCCGTCGGCGCGCCCGAGGTCCTCGCCCCCACGGCGACGCCCGCGCCCACCCCGACCCCGACGCCCACCCACGCCCCGAGCGCCCGCCGCATCTACGTGGCCGCCATCCCCGGCGGCCTCTCCGGCGCCGCCGACATCTACATCCGCGCCACCGGCTGACACCCGGGGACCCGGGGTGGCGGCTCAGGTCACGTCCCGGTTGATGGTGAACGCCATGACGCTCCCGGGCTGGAGGGGGAACGGGAGCTGGATGAGCCCGGCCGTGGTGTTGAACGGCTCGGGGAAGGTGGTTCGGACGCTGGCGCCATGAGCGGCCCCGAGCGCGCTGATCTCCGAGGCATTGACGCTCAGGCGGGTGGGCTTCAGAGCCGGGTCGACCGTGAGCCGGTACTCGGCGTCGGTGACGTGGCGGAAGACCTGGGCCTGCACTCGGATCCGCCGGTCGTTGCCCACGAACTTGCGTGCTGTGACGCTCAGCTCGACCAAGTGGCCCATGGTCACCTGGGCGTCGTGCGGGACGGAGAAGTGTTCGACCCTGGCCCGCCCGCCGACGACGGTTTCGTGCGTGGCGGGTCGGCGGTCCAGGTCACGGTTGTCCACGCGTACCGCGCCGACGGTGAAGACCGTGGGGTCGTCCGGGTCCAGATTGTCGTCGACCATCCATCGGAGCAGGTACTCGGGTCCGGTGAAGCCGTCCAGGCTGGCGTCATCATTGGAGGCGAGGCAGACGATCGCCACTGTTCCGGGCAGCGCATCGATCCGGTACGAGATCCGGAAGCTCTGGTAGACGTAGTCGGGATGGGTGTCACCTGGCGGTGCGGGTGAGATCAGGCAGTCGTAGCGGTAGGCGGACAACGCTCCGGCGAACAGCGGGTCGCGCACCGGGCTGAGGACATCCTGCATGCCGCGGAGCACGGCGCTGTCCACCTGCTGTGTGGTCTCCCGAACGGTGAGGGAGCCGATGGCCAGGGTGACTGCAGCCGCCGACACGAAGGCGCCACCGATGAGGCTGAGGACGGTGGCCAGCACTTGCTGGTGAGTCAGGAGCGCCGCCGTCACGACGCACACCAGGCCGACGGTCAGCGCGAGGGAGTTGACCAGCGCCAGCACCTTGCGCAGTTGTCGTTCGTGGGACGCAACCACGTGTCAGCCCCCTGCCGGCAGCGTCAGAGCGCTGCCCCTGCCGTGATGATCCGGACGATCCGCTCGGAGACCTCTCCGATCTCCTGCGCCGTACGGACGTTATCCGACTGACCATCCGTCAGGAAGACCATGGCGATCCGACTGGCGGGATGAAGGACGATGCCGGCGTCGTTCACGATGCCGCGCAGGCTGCCGGTCTTGTGCCGGACGGGAACGTCGTCGTCCAGTCGAGACGGAATCCTGTCGTTGCGGAGGTAGTTGACCAGGTACCGGCGGACCGGTTCCAGGTGCGGTGCCCGGTCGACGTACTCGATTAGCCGCAGCATGTCCTCGGCGGTCGTGGTGTTGGCTCGCCCGAGGGGCCCGAGTTCGCGTTCCGAGAAGCCTGCGGGGAAGGCGGTGGAATGCAGCCCGAGGGTCTTGATGGTGGTGTCGATCCGTTCCTGGCCCAGGATCGTGCGGACATGCTCGGCTGCGGGGTTGTCGCTGGTCACCAGGGCGAAGCCGCACAACTCGCGGACGCTGACGGTCGAGTCGGGGTCGAAGGCCTGGAGCACGCTCGGATACATGGTGCCGGGAAGTGAGTCGATCCGGACGCGGGCTCCGGGATCGATCTCGCCACGCTCGGCCGACTCGAAGAGCGCGACCCCGAGGATCATCTTCGCCAGGCTCGCGGCCGGCAGCACGAGGTCCGCCCGGTGGGTCGCGGTGAGCCGGGGGCCGTCCAGTGTTTTGACGAGCACGCTGCGCACGCCCTCGCCCGTGGCTGAGGCGAATCCCTCGATCTGCGCGGTGACGGCAGAGTGCATCCCGTCGGAGTCGACCGTTGAGGTCATCCCGTTCCTCCTGTGCCGGTTGAGTCGGACTGACGGTTGTCTTCCCGCCGGGGGGACCCGTACCCGGAATTCGGCAGGAGACAGCTGAGCGCCTGCGGGTTTCGAACCCGCAGGCGCTCGGATCGGTCCGGTCAGCGGGTGCCGGCCGGGGCCGGTGCGGGGGTCGGTGCCGCAGCTGTCGGGGCAGGGACCGGGGCTGCCGGGGTGGGGCGGGCGGGGGCCTGGCCGGCGACCAGGGCGCCGAGGGCGACGAGGAGGCCGAGGACCTGCCAGGGGGTGAGGGTCTGGCCGAGGACGACGAGGCCGCCGATCGTGGCGACGACCGGGTTGATCAGGCCGAGGAACGAGGCCGGGCCGGCGCCGAGGTGGGCGATGCCCCGGAACCAGAGGACGTAGCCGAGGGCGGTGCCGAACAGGCCGAGGTAGGCGAAGCCGGCCAGGTTGGTGGCGGTGAGGGCC
Organism: Kitasatospora sp. NPDC048545; assembly: GCF_040651155.1. Taxonomy (NCBI): domain Bacteria; kingdom Bacillati; phylum Actinomycetota; class Actinomycetes; order Kitasatosporales; family Streptomycetaceae; genus Kitasatospora; species Kitasatospora sp. NPDC048545. Next base: position 37,214 of record NZ_JBEZIQ010000013.1, on the reverse strand, counting down.
GGCGGGGCGCCCTCGACCAGGGCCGCGAGCGGGACCAGGAAGACCGAGCCGGCGAGCAGCTGCCAGGCGGTGAGGTCGAGCAGGGTGGCGCCCTCGGGGCGGCCCCAGCGGCGGGTGAGGACGGTGCCCATGGCCATCAGCGAGATCCCACCGACCATCGCGGCGATCCCGACGCCGTCCAGACTCGCCCCGCTCTTGAGCACCAGGAGTGCCACGCCGCCGACCCCGGCCAGTCCGGCGAGCAGCGCTCGCCGTCCGGGCCGGACGCCGAGCACGCCGATGGAGAATCCGGCGACGAGCAGCGGCTGGATGGCCCCGATGGTGGCGGCGACGCCGCCGGGCAGCCGGTACGCGCCGACGAACATGAGCGGGAAGAACAGCCCGATGTTGAGCATCCCGAGCACCGCTGCACGTCCCCACCAGCGGCCCCTGGGCAGCTTGCGGCCGATCAGCAGCAGCAACACCCCGGCCGGCAGTGCCCGCAGTGCGGCGAGCAGCAGCGGGCGGCCTTCGGGCAGCAACTGGGTGGTGACCAGGTAGGTCGTGCCCCAGGCGGCCGGGGCGAGTGCGGCGGTGGCGGCGATCCCTGCGCGCTTGCGGTCCATGGCGACCATCCCCTCAACGTTGATTATCTGAACGTTGAGATAAGTTCTACGCGCCGAAGTAGGTGAACGTCAAGTATCTGAAGGTTAAGATATTTCCCGAGGGTCCCGGCAGGCGGAACCAGGAAGGCGGCAGACCATGCAGCAGCGCGACACCGTCGACGACATCGTCGAGCAGTGGGCCAGGGCCCGTCCCGACCTGAACCCGGAGCCCATGGCCCTGATCGGCCGGCTGCGGCGGCTCAACGTCCGGGTCGACACCGCCCTGCGCGAGTACTTCACCGCCTGCGGCCTCGATTCCTCCGAGTTCGACGTCCTGGCCACCCTGCGCCGCTCCGGGGAGCCCTACGAGCTCAACGCCCGCGCCCTCCTCAAGTCCGCGATGGTCACCTCCGGCGCCATCACCAACCGGGTCGACCGGCTGGTGGCCAAGGGCCTGGTCGAGCGCAACCCCTGCCCGGACGACCGCCGCGCCGTCCTCGTCCGCCTCACCCCGGCCGGCAAGGACCTGATCGACGGCGCCCTGGAAGGCCACGTCCGCAACGAGGAACGCATCCTCGCCGCGCTCGACGACGACGAGCGCGCCCGGCTCGACGGCCTGCTGCGCAAGCTCCTCATCGCGCACGGCGACACCGAGACGCTCCTCGGCTGAGCGTCCCGCCGGCCGGGCCGGGCCGGGGCCCGGCCGGCCGCCCTGCCCCGGCCGCGGGCAGGGCGTGTCCAGTGGCCGCCGGCCCGCGTTGACCCCGGCGGAACCGCACCAGCGGACCCGTGGAGCCGCACCGGAGGAGAGGCCCGATGAAGGACAGGACGCCCAGGGACATCGCCGTCGACGACCAGCTGCGGGCGGCCGGCGCGGAGGGCGCCCAGTGGCTCGCCGCCGCCGGGTGGGGCCCGCCGGTGACCGTCCCGTTGCAGCAGGCGGCCCGCTGGCAGCGCGAGACCCGGGCCCGGATGCTGGCGTCGCAGCAGGACGAGTCCTGCACCTGGTGCGACCACCTGCTGCACGGCGGCCCCCAGCCCGTCGTCGTCCACGCCGAGGACCCCACCCACCTGATCTGCCGGGACTGCTCCACCGCCGCCCGCCCGCACCGCCCCTGCCTGGACTGCGGCGCGCCCGCCGCCTCCGGCTCCCCGGCCGACGGCCGGGAGGACGTCTTCATGGGCCCGGTGACGATCTACACCCGCCTGCGCTGCGTCCCCTGCCACCGCGCCGACGCCCGGCGCGGCGCCGTCGGAGGCACCCGTGACGGTGGCACCTGCGACGGGGGCGGGACGTTCGGCGGCGGGACCTTCGGGGACGGAAGCTGACGTGCCGCTCGGCCGTGCCCACCGCTCAGTGGTGCGCGACCGGCACGTCGTGCCCGTCGCGCACCGGGCCGCCGCACGGGGCGCCGCACGGGCCGGCGTCCCCGCCGAGCGGTTCGACCCGCGCCCCGGACGGCAAGGGTCCTGTGGCCGAGGCGAGTTCCGCCGCGCCACGCCGTGCCGCGCCGCAGTGCCGCGATGCCGCGCCGACGAGGAGCGCTCAGCCGAGCGCCCGGACCCGCTCGACGATCAGCGCGGCGCAGTCCGCCGCCGAGGCCCGTGTGCTGTCCACGACCAGGTCGTAGACGACTCCCTCGTGCACTGCCTCGGCCTGTGCGGCGGCCATCCCGGCCACCCGGTCGCCGCGCGCGGCCTCCCGGGCCGCGGCCACCGCCGGGTCGCAGCGCACGCCGACCCAGAGCACGTCCAGGCCGTCCAGTGCGGCCCGCCAGCGGGCCTGGGAGGCCGTGGTGCCGAGGAACACCTCGTCCACCACGATCCGGGCGCCGGCCCGGGCCATCGCGGCGACGCCGACCGTCCAGGCGGCGTCCAGTTCGGCGAAGACCGGTCCGACGTCGACCGTGCCGTTCCCGTCGTCCAGGCCGCCGATGCCCTCGCCGCCGCCGCGCAGCGATGGCGGCAGCGCGTCGACCATGGTGTCCGCACCGAGGTGCAGCCACGGCTGCGGCAGCAGCTCCTGGAGGTGGCGGGCGATGCCCGACTTGCCGGAGCTGGAGCCGCCGTTGAGGACGATCACATGCATGCGCGCATCTTACGGAGTGCCCTGGTGGGCCGCCGCCGCGGCGGCGAAGGACTCCGCCAGTGCCGGTGCCCCCGCCCAGTGCAGGTGCAGGTAGGAGGCGTGCACGTTGCCGCCGGCGAAGCCCTCCGTCCGCGGCCCGGTGGGCAGGCGCCAGCCCCACGCGGGGTGTTCGCCCGCGCCCGGTTCGCAGACCGTCCGGTGGAACTCGTGTCCGCGCACCCGGGTGCCGGCCACCGCGAGCGGTGAGTCGTGCAGGGCGACGGCCTCCCGGTAGCCGAGGGTGAGGCGTTCGGTCATCCGGGCGTCGGTGTCGAGGACTCCGCACATCGGCAGGCCGTCCAACTCCCGTCCGAGGTAGAGCAGTCCGGCGCATTCGGCGGTGATCGGCCCGCCCGAGGCGGCGAACGAGGCGATCGCCGAGCGCAGTTCGGTGTTGCCGCTCAACTCCCGTACGTACAGCTCCGGGAAGCCGCCGCCGATGACCAGTCCGGAGGTCCGCTCCGGCAGCGCGGTGGAGTGCAGCGGGTCGAACGGGACGACCTCCGCCCCTGCCGCGCCGAGCAGTTCGGCGTTCTCGGCGTACGAGAAGGAGAATGCCGCGCCGCCCGCCACCGCGATCCGCGGGCGCCCGGCGACCGGGCCGACCTCGGCCGTCGGGTCCCACGGTTCCGCCTCCAACGGGGGTGCCGTGCGGGCGAGTTCGAGCAGCGCGTCCAGATCGACGGAGGAGCCGACCAGCTGGCCCATGTCGGCGACCGCCTTCAGCGCCGCCGCCGAGCGCTCCACCGCCGGGATCAGTCCGAGGTGGCGGGACGGCGTCGCGACCGCCGCCGAGCGGCGCAGCGCGCCCAGCACCGGCACTCCGGAGCCCTCCTCCAGGGCCTCGCGCAGCAGGTGCTCGTGGCGGTCGGAGGCGACCCGGTTGAGGATCACCCCGGCCAGCCGCACCTGTGGGTCCCAGGAGGCGAAGCCGTGCACCAGCGCGGCCACCGAGCGGGACTGCGAGGAGCCGTCGACGACCAGCACCACGGGCGCCCGCAGCAGCTTGGCGACGTGCGCGGTGGACGCCAGCTCCCCGCGCCCGGAGGCCCCGTCGAACAGGCCCATGACGCCCTCGACCACCGCGACGTCGGCCCCGGCGGCGCCGTGCAGAAACAGCGGCGCGATCCGTTCGGGGCCGCACATGAAGGCGTCCAGGTTGCGGCCGGGGCGCCCGGCGGCGAGCGCGTGGTAGCCCGGGTCGATGTAGTCCGGGCCGACCTTGTGCGGGGACACCTCCAGTCCGCGTGCGGTGAGCGCCGCGATCAGGCCGGTGGCGACGGTGGTCTTGCCGGCGCCGGAGGAGGGCGCGGCGACGACGAGGCGGGGGACGGTGCTCAACGGTCTACCACTCGATGCCGCGCTGGCCCTTGCGGCCGGCGTCCATGGGGTGCTTCACCTTGGTCATCTCGGTGACCAGGTCGGCGAAGCCGGTCAGTGCCTCGGGCGCGTACCGGCCGGTGATGACGACGTGCTGGCTGCCCGGGCGGTCCGCGAGCACGGCCACCACCTCGTCCGGGTCGACCCACCCCCAGTGCATCGGGTAGGTGAACTCGTCGAGCACGTAGAAGCGGTAGGTCTCGGCGGCGAGGTCGCGCTTGACCTGCTCCCAGCCCTCCTTGGCGGCTTCCTCGCTGGACATCTCCTGCTCGGCGGAGCGCTGGATCCAGGACCAGCCGGATCCCATCTTGTGCCAGTCGACGGTGCCGCCCTCGCCGGAGGCGCCGAGCACGCGCAGCGCGTTCTCCTCGCCGACCTTCCACTTGGCGGACTTCACGAACTGGAACACCCCGACCGGCCAGCCCTGGTTCCAGGCCCGCAGGGCCATGCCGAACGCGGCGGTGGACTTGCCCTTGCCGGGGCCGGTGTGCACGGCGGTGATCGGCAGCGTGCGGCGCTGGCGGGTGGTCAGGCCGTCGTCGGGAACGCTCTCGGGGACGCCCTTGGGCATGGGTCAGGCCGCCTTTCGCAGGGTGGTCGCGCGGGTGGCGCGGACGGTCGCGGGGCGGTTGTCCCCGCGGTTCTCGCGGACGAGCGAGGCCACGCCCTCGGCGCGCAGTTCGTCCAGGCTGACGGCGGTGCCGCCGAGCTGCCCGGCCAGGGTGCGGGCCAGGCCGAGCCGGACCGGGCCGGACTCGCAGTCCAGCACCACGCTCGCCGTGCCCTGCGCCGCGAACAGGGCGGCCGCGCGGTGCGAGCGGGCGAGCGCGTCGCGCCCGCCGGTGGCCCGGCCGTCGGTCACCACGACCAGCAGCGGGCGGCGGTTCGGGTCGCGCAGCCGTTCGACCCGCAGTACCTCGTGGGCGCGCAGCAGCCCTTCGGCCAATGGGGTCCGGCCGCCGGTGGGCAGGGACTCCAGCCGGGCCGCGCCGACCTCCACGGAGGAGGTGGGGGGCAGTGCCAGCTCGGCGCCGGCGCCGCGGAAGGTGATCATGCCGATCTTGTCGCGGCGCTGGTAGGCGTCCATCAGCAGCGACAGCACGGCGCCCTTGACGGCGGTCATCCGCTGCCGTGCGGCCATCGACCCCGAGGCGTCGACCACGAACAGCACCAGGTTGGACTCCCGTCCCTGGCGGACCTGTTCGCGGAAGTCGTCCTTCTTCAGTACCAGTGCCCGGCCGCTGCGCCCGCGCGCCACCTGGTGCGGTGCGGCGGCCTGCAGGGTCGCGGTCAGGTGCAGCCGGCCGAGCGCGCCCTGCGGGCGGCGGGCCCGGACGGTGTGCCCGCCGGTGGTCTCGGCGGGGGATCGGCGGCCCTGGGCGCCGTGGCCGGTGCCGCGGACGGTGAACAGCTTGGTCCGGTACGGGTCGCCGGCCGCGACGGGCGTCGACTCCCGCGCGGGGGAGGGGTGTTGGGCCGGTACGGGCTGCTGTGGCCGGTCGTTCCCGTCCGTCGAGGACGCTTCCGGCGCGTCCGACGCCTCGGGGGCGCTGCCGTCGGACGGCTCGGGAGCCCCGCCGCCGTCCGGTCCGCCGCCGTCCGGGCCGCCCTCGGGGCCCGGGCCGTCGTCCGGTCCGCCATCCGGGCCCGGGCCGTCGTCCTCGGGCTCCGGGTCGTCCGCCTGGGAGTGTTCCTCCAGGGTCCGGTCCAACTGTTCCTCGTCCAGTCCCGGCGCGTCGAAGGGGTTGCGACGGCGCCGGTGCGGCAGCGCGAGCCGGGCGGCCTGGCGGACGTCCTCCTCCAGGACCTCGGTGCGACCGTCCCAGGCGGCGAGCGCGACGGCCGTGCGGGCCATCACGATGTCCGCGCGCAGGCCGTCCACCTCGAACGCGGCGCACACGGCGGTGATCTGACGCAGCGCCACATCGGTCAGCGCGACCTCGGGCAGCAGCTCCCGTGCGGCGGTGATGCGTTCGGCGAGCGCCGTCTCCTCCTCGGCGAACCGCGCGGCGAACCCGGCCGGGTCCGCGTCGTAGGCGAGGCGGCGCCGGACCACGTCGGCGCGCTCGGCCGGGTCGCGGGTGGCGGCGATCTCGACGGTCAGGCCGAACCGGTCGAGCAGCTGCGGCCGCAGCTCGCCCTCCTCCGGGTTCATCGTGCCGACCAGCAGGAACCGGGCCGCGTGCCGCACCGACACGCCCTCGCGCTCGACGTACGAACGGCCCATCGCGGCGGCGTCCAGCAGCAGGTCCACCACGTGGTCCTGGAGGAGGTTCACCTCGTCGATGTAGAGCACGCCGCGGTGCGCCTTGGCGAGCAGCCCGGGCTCGTACGCCTTGACGCCCTCGGCCAGCGCGCGCTCCAGGTCGAGCGAGCCGACGATCCGGTCCTCGGCCACCCCGACCGGCAACTCGACCAGCTGGGCGAGCCGTTCGTGACTGCCGGCGTCCGCGTGCGGCCCGTCCGGGCACTGCGGGTCGGGCGCGGACGGGTCGCAGGCGAAGCGGCAGCCGGTCACGGCGGCGATGGACGGCAGCAGGCCGGCCAGCGCGCGCACCATGGTCGACTTCGCGGTGCCCTTCTCACCGCGCACCAGCACGCCGCCCACGGCGGGGGAGACCGCGTTCAGCAGCAGCCCGAGCCGCAGGTCGGCCATGCCGACGATCGCGGTGAACGGATAGCGGACGTCACTCATGCCGTACCCCACTCCTGTCGTGCCCGGTTCTGCGGTCGTACCCGGCTCATGCGTCACTCCCAGGTGCCCCGGGCGCCAGGAACGGCAGCGATCCGGCCGCCGGTACCCCGCCCTCGATCAGCTTCCACAGCGCGTCGGTGTCCGCGTGTTCCTCGATCAGGTCGCCCAGCCGGTCCAGCCGGGCCTCGCGCGCCGCGGCGAAGGAGGTGTCCGGTGCCGGAACGAACGCCCGACCCGCCAACGCGGCGACCTCGCGCAGGAGTTCGCGGCGGAAGCCGTCGTTCTCCAGCGCGCCGTGCCAGGTCGTGCCCCAGACCGAGCCCACCCGGCAGCCGTCCAGGAAGGCGACGCCCCCCTCGACCGCGACCACGCCGTGGTGGATCTCGTAGCCTTCGACCCGGTGCCCGTACGCCTCGCCGACCGGCCGCGCCAGCACCTTCTCGACGCCGAACCGCACGTGCGTCGGCAGCAGGCCGAGCCCGTCGACGGCACCCGCCTTGGACTCCACCTCGTCGACGATCCCGCGCGCCAGCATCTGGTAGCCGCCGCACACCCCGAGGACGGGCAGTCCGGCCGCCGCCCGCGCCTTCAGCGCCGGCTCCAGGCCGCGCTCGCGCAGCCAGGCGAGGTCCGCCACGGTGGCCCGGGTGCCGGGCAGCACCACCAGATCGGCGTCGGCCAGTTCCTCCGGCCTGGTCGCCCAGCGGACCAGCACGCCCGGCTCCTGCGCCAGCGCGTCCAGGTCGGTGAAGTTGGACAGCCGGGGGAAGCGCACCACGGCGACCCGCAGCACGTCCGCGCCGAGCGGGCCGCGCCCGTCCACCCGGTCCACCACCGTCGACAGGTCCAGCGAGTCCTCGGCGTCCAGCCACAGGCCGGGCAGCATCGGCAGGGTGCCCAGCACCGGACGGCCGGTCAGCTCGTGCAGCATCTCCAGCCCGGGTGCCAGCAGCCGCGCGTCGCCGCGGAACTTGTTGACGAACCAGCCGGCCACGTGCCGCTGGTCCTCCGCCGACAGCAGCGCCAGTGTCCCGTACATCGCCGCGAACACGCCGCCCCGGTCGATGTCCCCGACCACCACCACGGGCAGCCCGGCGGCCGTCGCCAGGCCCATGTTGGCGATGTCGCGGTCGCGCAGGTTGATCTCGGCAGGCGAACCGGCGCCTTCGCAGACCACCACCTCGTAGCGGCGGCGCAGATCGGCGAGGCACTCCAGGGCGCGTTCCAGCAGGACGGGCTTGCGCTCGCGGTAGTCCAGCGCGCCGACCTCGGCGACCGGCCGGCCCAGCAGCACCACCTGGCTGCGGCCGTCCGCGCCGGGCTTCAGCAGCACCGGGTTCATCGCCGCCTCCGGCTCCACCCGGGCGGCCTGCGCCTGCATCGCCTGGGCGCGGCCGATCTCGGCACCGTCGGCGGTGACGAAGGAGTTCAGCGACATGTTCTGCGCCTTGAACGGCGCGACCCGCACGCCCTGGCGGGCCAGCCAGCGGCAGATGCCGGCCGTCACCACGCTCTTGCCCGCGTCCGAGGTCGTCCCCGCGACCAGCAGCGCGTTCGTCATGCCCTTCCCCTCTTCCCCAGGAGCGCGCGCAGCAGGATGTGCCCCGCGACCGTCGTACCCAGCGCCAGCGCGCCCACCCGCCGCGAGAGCGCGCAGGCCCGCTCGATGTCGTCCACCGTCACCGGGCGCAGCTCCGCGCCCAGCACCGGCCGGTGCTCCACCCTCCCCCGGCCTTCGGCCGGGGAGACCCCCATGCGGTACTGCAGCGTGCCGCCCAGCCGGACGCCCACCGCGCCGGCGAACGCCGACTCGGCCTGGCCCGCGTTCGGGCTCGGGTGCGCGGAGCCGTCGCGGCGCCAGACCTGCCAGGCCGTCCGGGGCTGCGGGGCGGCGGCCACCGTCAGCAGCGCGGTCAGCCGGGCGCCCGGCCAGCCGGCCACGTCGTCCAGCCGGGCCGAGGCCCAGCCGAACCGGGCGTGCCGCGGCGAGCGGTGGCCCACCATGGCGTCCAGGGTGTTCACCGCCCGGAAGGCCAGCAGCCCGGGCGTGCCTGCGAGGGCGCCCCAGGTCAGCGCGTTCACCACCGCGTCGGCGGTGTTCTCGGCCACCGACTCGACCACCGCGCGGGCGATCTGCTGCTCGTCGAGCGCGCTCGGGTCCCGTCCGCACAGGTGCGGCAGCCGTTCCCGTGCGGCCCGCAGGTCGCCGGCCTTCAGCGAGCGGCCGATGGCGCGGGCCTCCCGGGTCAGCGAGGTGCCGCCGAGCACCGTCCAGGTGGCGGCCGCCGCGAGGGCCGCCCGGCCCGTCGGGCGCCGGCCCACCGTACGGTCCAGGGCGAGCGCGCCCGCCGCGACCGCGCCCACGCACAGCGCCGTGTATCCAACCCCGGCGGCCCGGTCGTCGCGCCACAGGCGCCGCTCCAGCCGGGTCGCGGCACTGCCGAACACGGCCACCGGGTGGCCCCGGCGCGGGTCGCCGTAGCGGGCGTCGGCGGCGTAGCCCGCGACGGCGCCCAGGGCGAACAGGGCGGCGCGGGCGAGCGGACGGCCGGTCAGGGGGCGGCGGGTCATCGGCTGCACGTCGGAAGGCCGGGTATCGGAAGAGCGCGCGCGGCGAGGCCGGTCGCGTGAACGCCCTGCGCCGGAAGGCCGGTCGCGTGAAGGCCGTGCGCCGGAAGGCCGTGCCCGGGACGGCAGCTCGGAGTGCGGCGGGGCGGGGCAGCCTGCATCGCGTGCGTGTCCTCACTCAGGGTCCGCGCCCTGGATCGACGTAGCGGGGGCGAGAGTCTCCTGGCTTCCGGGTCGGACGCACCCCCGGGGCCTTCCAGCGGCTTCTGACGGCCCGCCGTGGCGATGATTCCGAGCGTGCTCCCCGGTGACAGTGGCGGGACCGCGCCGGACTCGCACCGGCTTCCTCTCCATGCCTCCGATTGGCCCCAGGATCCCATCACGCGGCCGAACCGGGAGTCAACCGAGGTCACGGAGGGGTTGGTCACACGGGACACCGGCTGACAGCCTGTGGGATCGCCCAGCGCGTCGGGCCCCCGGGACCGGTCGCTTCGTGCGTTCGGGTGCTGGGGCCGCGCCCTGGTCCGCCCCTACCGTTCGGTGGCATGCGTCGCAGAAAGCCCCCCGCGGCCCCGCCCCCGGTGCCGTTCTCGCCCTCGGCCGCCCGCGCCCACCGGGCCGGCCTCGGCCTGACCCCCGAGCAGGTCGCCGAGGGCATGGCCGCGCACGGCGTCCGGCTGCTGCCCGCCCACGTCCTCGCCTGGGAGAGCGGCGAGCTGCGTCCCGGTGAGGGCGAGTTCATCGCCCTCGCCCGCGCCCTGTGGTGCCGGGCCGCCCAGCTGATGGACGGCCGCCCGGTCCGGCTGCGGGACCACCGGCTGGCCCGCGAACTCGGCCAGGCCGTCGTCGCGGACCGCACCGGCACCACCCTCGACGCCTACCGGGAGGCCGAACTGACCGGTCACTGGGACGGCGACGAGGAGCAGACCCGGTCCCTCGCCGAGGTCCTCGGCCTGGGCCTGCCCGACCTCGTCCGGGCCACCGGCCGCGAGGAGGCCCTCGACCACCTGCTCCGCCAGTGCGTCACCGGCCGCTGGCAGCCCCACCTGCGCGCCCTCGCCCGCATCGTCCCGGCTCCCGCCGAGACCCTGGCCGACGCCGTCGAGGCCCTCCACCAGGAGCACCACGTCCCCTCCCACTGGGGCGCCGGCACCCGCCCCGCGCCGCCCCCCGCCATCGACACCCTCACGTCCCGCTTCTGGCGCCTCCTCGACGTCGACGCGCTCTGACTTCCGGCCTCTCTGGGAGCCCCGGCCCCTCTGGAACCCCCTGACCCGCTGACTCCCCGCCCCGCTCCGGCCCGTGCCCGAGTGACCCGGACGGCCCAGCCCGGTGGCCGGGCGGGCGGGGCCCCGGTGGACTGGTGTACGAGCACCGTCCGGCCCGAGAGCAACAGCGAGAGCAACAGAGCGGGGAACGATATGCGCTGGGGAACCGCCGCCGTCGTGGCGGCCGCCGCCGTCGGAGCCGGCGCTGCCGTGCTGGTGGTCGGCCGCCGGGCCTCCGAGCGGATGGTCCGCCCGGTGACCACCGTTCAGGAGTCCGGGCCGGTCCTCGTCCGGAGCCTCGGCACCGGGCGGATCACCTTCACCGGCAGCCCCGAGAGCCGGCAGCCCGGCCGGTGGGCCGTGGAGTGGGGCGACGACGGGCACGCGGTGGTCGAGGAGGTCCTGCACAGCGACGGGGCGGGCGTCACCCGGCGGCTGGTCCGCGCGGACCGGGGCACCCTCGTCCCCGGCACCGAGGTCCGCTTCACGCCCCGCGTCCACCTCGGCGACCCGATGCGGGCCCTCGGCCTCGCCTACACGGAGACCACCGCGGACGGCGAGCTCGGCCCGCTCCCCGCCTGGCACCTCGACGGCAAGCGCGGCACCTGGGTGATCCTGGTGCACGGCCCGGAGGTAGACCGCCAGCAGACCCTGCCGGTGCTGCCCGTCCTGGACCGCCTCGGGCTGCCCGCCCTCGCCGTCACCTGCCGCGGCGACGTCGGCGCGCCCGCCTCGCCGGACGGGTACAGCCACTTCGGCGAGACCGAGTGGCGCGACGTCGAGGCGGCGGTACGGCTGGCGCTCGACAGCGGCGCGGGCCGGGTGATCCTCTTCGGCTGGTCCGTCGGCGCGACGATGGTCCTGCAGACCGCGGCCCGTTCGGCCTGGGCGCACGCCATCAGCGGCCTGATCCTCGACTCGCCGGTGCTCGACCTGTCGGCGACCGCCCGCCGGGACGCCGAGCGCCTGGGCTTCCGGGGCGCCGCCGCCGGGCTCGGGGCCCTCGCCGCCGAGGGCCGCACCGGCGTCGACCTCGCCGACTTCTCCCGCATCGCGGATGGCGCCGACCTGCGCGTCCCCACGCTCGTCCTGCACAGCCCCGCCGACCGGGTGTCCCCGTTCCGCAGCGCCGAACGCCTCGCCGCCGCCCGCCCGGACGTGGTCGGCCTCCAGCCCTTCCCCGGCGCCGACCACGGCACCCTCTGGAACTCCGACCCCGACCGGTACACGGAACTCCTCCGCCGCTGGCTGACCCCTCTCCTCTGACGGCCCGCCGCGGGCCCGGGCCCGGGCCCGGCCGGGAGCGGGAAGTCGGACCGGTCGACTTCCTGCTCGCCGGGATCGGCCCGGCCCGCCCGTCATCCGTCCGGATCCGGGCTGGACAGTCCCGCCGGACGCCGACGGCGCCGGTGGTGCCGTCGGCGGCGGACGTCCAGCCAGGGGCACACATTTTCCCCGACCGGTCGGTCGGTCCCTCACGTTCCGTAGTCACTCGAACGGGAGCAGCGACCGGCGCGGCTCACCTGGCATGGGCAGGCCACACGTTTCCGGCCAGGCGGTTTGCCTCTGTTGCCCGATCTTGCGGAGGTGCCGCCGCCGCTCCTCCGGTCGTACGGACAACCGGATGTGACAGAAGGCCGGTACAAGGGGAAGACTGCTCGACGTGACGTCTCGGAATCCGCGCGACCGTGATGCCCCGCTCCCGCCTCCGATCGGTACCGGTGCGACGGTGACCCGTCTCCCCGGTACGGCCCACCGGCCAGCCGGTGGCAGGCCGAGCGGGGCGGCCGTACCCCGCAACGGCGTACCCCGGCGACGAGGGCCCGCTCCGGCGCCCGGGCGCGGCCGGGTTCCCGTGCCGGAGGGCTTCCCCGCGCCGGCCGAGCTGGCGCCGCTGGCCCGCCGGATGCTGGTGGACGCCGTCCGGATCGCCCGCTGGGCCGGCGAGCTGGAGGAGGTCGACAAGCGTGGCGAGCTGCTGCCGGACGACGCCCGCGCGGCCGGCCGGGCGCTGGCCATGACGGTCGGCGCCGCCTCCAAGGCCTGGGGCCAGGCGCTCCTGGTGGGCCTGGTGGAGGCCCGGGAGACCGGGGCCGCCCCGGGCTGGCGCCTGCACGCCTGGGAGCACGACGACGAGGCCGTGGTGCGCGGCTGGTCGGCGCTGTTCGACGCCTGGACGCTGCTCGCCCCGGTGCCGCCCGCCGCGCTGCGCGGGGTGTTCGCCGTGCTGGCCGGGCAGGCCGTGGACCAGGCCCCGCAGCTGCTCTCCTTCCTGCACCTGGTGGACGGCCCGGTGGCCGAGAGCGAGCTGCTGGAGCTGCTGCGCCGCGGCCTGGACGAGCGCCGGGTCGGTGGCGGCCCGGGCGGCCCCGGCCTGTCGCCGGTGCCGCACGCCGCCTCGGCGGTGTCGGCGGTCCGCGGCACCTGCCGGGAGCCGCAGATCGACACCCCGGCCTCGCCGTCGGACGTGGCCGCCGTCCTGGACTGGATGCTGGACGGCCTGGCGGCCGTGGGCGCCCTGACGCGCAGCAACGACGCCGCCGAGCTGTCGCCGCTCGGCCACTGGGCGGTGCGGGCGAAGCTGGAGGAGATCTGCACGGTCGCCCAGACCGCGGCCGGGCACATCGAGCAGAGCGCCTTCGAGCTGCTGAACGCCTGCGCCGACTACTCGCCGGGCCCGGCCCGCGCCGAGTACCGCGCCTGGGTCGCGGCCCGTCCGGCGGACCGGGCGGTGGCCGAGTTGCTGGACGCGGCGCAGGGCGACGACGCGCTGGTGCGCGGGCTGGCCTTCGAGGCGCTGCGGGTGGCCGGCGGACCGGCCGAGCAGGCGGTCCGGGCCGCGGTGGACGAGCCGGTGCTGCGCCCGTACGCGCTGCTGTGGCTGGCCGAGCGCGCGGACGAGGGGGTCTCCCCGGCGGACGTGCTGGGCGCGGACGACGCGGCCTGGCTCTGGGTGGACACGGCGGCGGCGGTGCTGGACCACGGCGAGACGGAGCTGCTGGTGGGCCACGTGGAGGGCGCCTCGGCGGGCGACCCGGTGCGGCTGTTCGCCCGGGCCCGGCAGTCCGGGCACCCGCGTGCGGCCTCGGTGCTGACGGCGGTGTCGAGCGTGCACCCGGACCCGGCCGTGGCCCGGGCGGCCCGGCGCTCGGCCTTCAGCGTCCACACCGGCGGCGCGTAGCCGCCCCCCGGCCGCCGGAACAACGCGCGGCCACCCGGGGACCTCAGGAACGGCACATGACGAAGGGCCCGGAACCGATCGGTTCCGGGCCCTTCGTCACGGAGACGGACGAGCGGTCTCAGCCGAGCCGCGACTCCGCCCGCCGGGCGCGGACGTCGCCGACCTTCTGGCCCACCTTGCGGCGGATGACCAGCAGCGGCGCCATGGCCGCGAGGGTGATCTGGGCGAAGGCGCCGACGTGCATGAGCGCGTCGCCGCCGGGCAGGCCGGTGGCCCAGGCCGCCAGGCAGCCGATGGAGACCACGATCCAGCAGAGCGTGGCGGTGGCCAGCAGCCCCTGCGGCTTCGGGTACTCGATCCGGCTGACCATCAGGTACGCGGCGCCCATGATGGCGAGCAGGCCGGGCAGGAACGGCGGGTCGAGCAGCACGATGGCGATGACCGTCATCGCGCCCATCGGGCAGGGCATGCCCTGGAACACCCCGGGTCGCATCTTCACGGCCGAGAAGCGGGCCAGCCGCAGGACGACCGCGAGCAGCACGGTGATCGCGATGAGCGCCGAGAGCTTGCTGTTGGAGCCCTGGGAGACCATGCCCCAGACCGCGACGAAGTAGGCCGGCGCGATGCCGAAGCTGATCAGGTCGGCCAGGTTGTCCAGTTCCGCTCCGAGGGCGGAGGAGCGCAGCTTGCGCGCCACCAGGCCGTCGAAGAGGTCGCACATCGAGCCGATCAGCAGCAGCGTCACCGCGGTGGCGGCGCTGTGCCGGTCCGGAGCGGCGTCCGGGTTGGTGATGTGCGGGACGAGGACCCCGGTGGTGATCGAGTAGATCGCCAGGAAGCCGCAGACGGCATTCCCCAGGGTCAGGAAGTCGGCGGTGGACAGGTGCTGGGGAGAGCGCGGGGCGCGCAACTCGCGGTCGCGCGCCCAGCGGCGGCGGCGCAGGGCCGTCTCCTCGTCGTCCAGGCCGACGATTGTCTCAGGATCAGTCACGGTCAAGGCGCGTCACCCCGGCTGTGGTCTTCTGGCCGACCTCGACGCCGACCTCGACGCCGGCCGGCAGGTAGGTGTCGACCCGGGACCCGAACCGGATCAGACCGATCCGGTCGCCCTGCTCGACCTTGGTTCCGGCGGCCACGTACGGCACGATGCGGCGGGCCACGGCCCCCGCGATCTGGACCATCTCGATGTCGCCGAGCTCGGTGTCGAAGTGCCAGACGACCCGCTCGTTCTGGTCGCTGTCCTTGTTGAACGCGGGGACGAAGCCGCCCGCGACGTGCTCGACCGACGTCACCGTGCCCGGCAGGGGCGCGCGGTTGACGTGGACGTTGAGCGGGCTCATGAAGATCGCGACCCGGGTGCGGCCGTCCGGCCAGGCGTCGATGCTCTGCACCACGCCGTCGGCGGGGGAGATCACTCTGCCGGTGCCGACCTCACGCTCGGGGTCGCGGAAGAACCACAGCATGCCCGCGCTGAGCGCACAGGCGGGTACCGCCGCCAGGGCCCACTTGCCGCTGCGCCGGGTGAGGGCGGTGGTCACGGCGGCCGTGGCGAGAGTGGGGACGAACCAGGGGGTGGCTCCGCGCGCGATGGTCACGCGGGGTCGCCGACCGGCCGTCGTGGGTGCGAGGGCATCGCGGTCCGTGACGGAGTTGTGAGGGGACGGGCTGATGGGCATCGAAGACCTTTGTCGCGGGGGAACATGGCCGCTGGACGGGGGCCACCGCGGGATCGGTAATAGAGGGACGGCTTGCTGTCCCGGTGGATGCTATCGGGAGCACACGGTGGGTGGGCAACCCGCCTGCTCGTTCATGTGTCCGGTGGGAGCGCGTGTGCGCGTCCCACCTCTACGACCGTAGCTCGCCCCGGTCCGGTTCCCAAGGGACCTGACAGGGCTGGTGAGACTTGTCTCAACGGGTTCGCCGACGGAACCCCGCGGGGGAAACGGCCGTGGCGGCCGGAAGCGGGTGCGCGGAAGCGACCGCAGGGCGTGTCGTCGCAGCTGTACGCCCTGCGGCCGCTTCCGGAGGGCCGTGCCGGACCCAGGCGGACCAGGCCGGGCCCGTGACGGGGCACGGCGCTCCGCCGGGACGGGCCCGCACGCCCGTCGACCGGCGGTTCGAGGGGGCCTCCGGGCGGCGCGGTCCGCCGGCCGGAGGCCCGGGGATCACTCGGCGATCCGGTACTCCTCCAGGAGCCGGCGTCCGACGATCATCTTCTGGATCTCCGCAGTACCTTCACCGATGAGCAGCATCGGGGCCTCGCGGTAGAGGCGCTCGATCTCGTACTCCTTGGAGAAGCCGTAGCCGCCGTGGATGCGGAAGGCGTCCTCGACGACCTCCTTGCAGTACTCGGAGGCGAGGTACTTGGCCATGCCGGCCTCAAGGTCGTTGCGCTCGCCGCCGTCCTTCTTGCGGGCGGCCATGACCATCATCTGGTGGGCGGCCTCGACCTTGGTGGCCATCTCGGCGAGCTTGAACTGGATGGCCTGGTGCTCGGCGATCTTCTTGCCGAAGGTGGAGCGCTGCTGGGCGTAGGAGATGCCCAGCTCGAAGGCGCGGCGGGCGACGCCGCAGCCGCGGGCGGCCACGTTGACCCGGCCGACCTCGACGCCGTCCATCATCTGGTAGAAGCCGCGGCCCGGGACGCCGCCGAGGATCCGGTCGGCCGGGATCCGGACGTCCTGCAGCACCAGCTCGGTGGTGTCGACGCCCTTGTAGCCCATCTTCTCGATCTTGCCGGGCACGGTCAGGCCGGGAACCTTGGGGTTCGGGCCGAAACCGGCCTCCTTCTCGATCAGGAAGGTGGTCATGTTCTTGTACGGGGAGCTGCCGCCCTCGTCGGTCTTGCAGAGGACCGCGACGAGGGTGGAGGTGCCGCCGTTGGTGAGCCACATCTTCTGGCCGTTGAGGACGTAGAAATCGCCGTCCTTGACGCCCTTGGTGGAGATGGCCGAAACGTCGGAGCCGAGGCCGGGCTCGGACATCGAGAAGGCGCCGCGGATCTCGCCGGCGGCCATCTTCGGCAGGAAGTAGTCCTTCTGCTCCTGGGTGCCGTGGGCGTTGATCATGTGCGCCACGATGAAGTGGGTGTTGACGATGCCGGAGACCGACATCCAGCCGCGGGCGATCTCCTCGACCACCAGGGCGTAGGTGAGCAGCGACTCGCCGAGCCCGCCGAACTCCTCGGGGATGGTGAGCCCGAAGAGGCCGAGCTGCTTCATGCCCTCGACGATGGCGGTCGGGTACTCGTCCTTGTGCTCCAGCTCGGTCGCGACCGGAATGATCTCCTTGTCGACGAAATCCCGCACGGTGGCGAGGATGTCCCGCTGGATCTCGGTGAGGCCGTCGGTCTGTGCGAGGCGTCCCATCGTGCGGCTCCGGAAAGGTCTAAGAGGGCGGGGGGGGGGGGGATTGCGGGGGCCCTGCCGGCGTGGCAGCAGGGCCCCCGTTACCGGGTGGGGGTCGGCCGATGACGGCGGCCTGCCCCTCCGGGGTCTCCGGGTGGAGGGGTGGGTTACGCGAGCGGGGTCGGGCGGCCGGGCTGCTCGCCGCCGCGCGCCTCGGTGTACGTCTCGGTCGGCACCATCACCTTGCGGCGGAAGATGCAGACGACCGTGCCGTCCTGCTTGTACCCCTTGGTCTCGACGTAGACGATGCCGCGGTCGTCCTTGGACTTGGACGGCCACTTGTCGAGGACCGTGGTCTCGCCGTAGACGGTGTCGCCGTGGAAGGTCGGCGCGACGTGGCGCAGCGACTCGATCTCCAGGTTGGCGATCGCCTTGCCGGAGACGTCCGGGACGGACATGCCGAGCAGCAGCGAGTAGACGTAGTTGCCCACCACGACGTTCCTGCCGAAGTCCGTCGTCTTCTCCGCATAGTTGGTGTCCATGTGGAGCGGGTGGTGGTTCATGGTGAGCAGGCAGAAGAGGTGGTCGTCGTACTCGGTGACCGTCTTGCCGGGCCAGTGCTTGTAGACCGCCCCGACCTCGAACTCCTCGTAGGTGCGTCCGAACTGCATGGCTCAGGCCCTCAGCTTTCCGGGATCTCGAACTTGGTGGTGCGCTCCATGCCCGCGGCCCGGCCCTTGCCGGCGATGACCAGGGCCATCTTGCGGCTGGCCTCGTCGATCATCTCGTCGCCGAGCATCGCGGAGCCCTTGGCGCCGCCCGCCTCGGAGGTGCAGTAGTCGTACGCGTCGAGGATCAGCTCGGCGTGGTCGTAGTCCTCCTGCGCGGGCGAGTAGATCTCGTTCGCGGCGGCGACCTGGTCGGGGTGGAGCACCCACTTGCCGTCGAAGCCGAGGGCGGCGGAGCGGCCGGCGACCTCGCGGTAGCCCTCCTGGTTGCGGATCTGCAGGTACGGGCCGTCGATCGCCTGCAGGTCGTTGGCGCGGGCGGCCATCAGGATGCGCATCAGGATGTAGTGGTAGGCGTCGGCCGGGTAGCCGGCCGGCTGCTCGCCGACGACCAGCGACTTCATGTTGATGGAGGCCATGAAGTCGGCGGGGCCGAAGATGATGGTCTCCAGCCGGGGCGAGGCCTCGGCGATGGCGTCGACGTTGATCAGGCCCTTGGCGTTCTCGATCTGCGCCTCGATGCCGATCTTGCCGACCTCGAAGCCCATGGTCTTCTCGATCTGGGTGAGCAGCAGGTCGAGGGCCTTGACCTGCTCCGCGTCCTGGACCTTCGGCAGCATGATGCAGTCGAGGTTGGGGCCGGCGCCCTCGACCACGGTGATCACGTCGCGGTAGGTCCAGTGGGTGGTCCAGTCGTTGACCCGGACGACCTTGGTCTTGTTGCCCCAGTCGCCGTTGTTGAGGGCGTCGACGATGGTGTGGCGGGCGCTCTCCTTGACCAGCGGGGCGCAGGCGTCCTCCAGGTCGAGGAAGACCTGGTCGGCCGGCAGGCCCTGGGCCTTCTCCAGGAAGCGCGGGTTGCTGCCCGGTACGGCGAGGCAGGAGCGGCGCGGGCGCAGGCGGTTCGGGGTAGTCATGAGGGTGGTTCGGTTCCTTCCCAGTGGTCAGCTGGTCAGCTGGTCAGTTCGTGGCCGCGGTCGGTGCGGGCGACCACGGCTGGAGCTTGTTGGCCAGCCGGATCTCGTCCACGATCCGGCCGATGATGGTCGTGATGCCGAAGTCCTTCGGGGTGAACACGGCGGCGACGCCGGCGGCCTTGAGGGCCTCGCCGTCCGCTGCCGGGATGATGCCACCCACGATCACCGGGACATCCTGCACCCCGGCGCGGTCCAGGCGCTTGAGGACGTCCGGAACCAGCTCGCAGTGCGCGCCGGAGAGGATCGACAGGCCCACGCAGTGGACGTCCTCGGCGACGGCCGCCGAGACGATCTGCTCCGGGGTCAGCCGGATGCCCTGGTAGACCACCTCGAACCCGGCGTCGCGGGCCCGGACGGCGATCTGCTCGGCGCCGTTGGAGTGCCCGTCCAGGCCGGGCTTGCCGACCAGCAGGCGCAGCTTGCCGGCGCCCAGTTCCTCGGCGGTCGCGGCGACCGCGGCGCGGACCTGCTCCAGCTCCCCGCCCGGCTCGGCGACGACCGCGACGGGTGCGCCGCCGACGCCGGTGGGGGCGCGGTACTCGCCGAAGACCTCGCGCAGGGCGAAGGACCACTCGCCGGTGGTGACACCGGCCCGGGCGCAGGCGAGCGTGGCCGGCATCAGGTTGGCCCCGGTGGCGGCGACGGTCTTGAGCTCGGCCAGCGCCTCCTGGGCGGCGGCCTCGTCGCGCTGTCCGCGCCAGTCCTCCAGGGCGGCGAGGACGGACCGCTCGGAGGCCGGGTCGACCACCATGATCGCGGTGTCGAGGTCGGCGGTGAGCGGGCTCGGCTCGGTGGTGTCGAAGCAGTTCACCCCGACGATCTTGTCCTCGCCGGACTCGATCCGGGCCCGGCGGGCGGCGTGCGAGGAGACCAGGTTGGACTTCAGGTAGCCGGACTCGACGGCCGGGATGACCCCGCCCATCTCAAGCACCTTGGCGATCTCGGCCTCCGCGCCGGCAAGCAGCGCGGCGGTCTTGGTCTCGATCACCTCGGAGCCGTTGAAGATGTCGCCGTACTCCAGCAGGTCCGACTCGTACGCCAGCACCTGCTGGATCCGCAGCGACCACTGCTGGTCCCACGGGCGGGGCAGGCCGAGCGCCTCGTTCCAGGCGGGCAGCTGGACGGCCCGCGCACGGGCGTCCTTGGAGAGGGTGACGGCCAGCATCTCCAGGACGATCCGCTGGACGTTGTTCTCCGGCTGGGCCTCGGTCAGACCGAGGGAGTTGACCTGGACGCCGTAGCGGAAGCGGCGCTGCTTGGGGTCCGTCACGCCGTAGCGCTCCAGGGTGACCTTCTCCCAGAGCCGGGCGAAGGCGCGCATCTTGCACATCTCCTCGACGAAGCGCACGCCGGCGTTCACGAAGAAGGAGATCCGGGCGACCACGTCGCCCATCCGCTCGGCGGGCACCTGTCCGGAGTCGCGGACCGCGTCGAGCACCGAGATGGCGGTGCACATCGCGTACGCGATCTCCTGGACGGGCGTGGCCCCGGCCTCCTGCAGGTGGTAGCTGCAGATGTTGATCGGGTTCCACTTGGGGATGTTGCCGACCGTGTAGGCGATCATGTCGGTGATCAGGCGTACCGACGGGCCGGGCGGGAAGACGTGCGTCCCGCGCGACAGGTACTCCTTGACGATGTCGTTCTGGGTGGTGCCGGTGAGCTTGGCGATGTCGGCGCCCTGCTCCTCGGCGACCACCTGGTAGAGCGCCAGCAGCCACATCGCGGTGGCGTTGATCGTCATGGAGGTGTTGGTCTGTTCGAGCGGGATGCCCTCGAACAGGGTGCGCATGTCGCCGACGTGTCCGACCGGGACGCCGACCCGGCCCACCTCGCCGCGGGCGAGGATGTGGTCGGAGTCGTAGCCGGTCTGGGTCGGCAGGTCGAAGGCGACCGACAGGCCGGTCTGGCCCTTCGCCAGGTTCCGCCGGTAGAGCGCGTTGGAGTCGCTCGCGGTGGAGTGGCCGGCGTAGGTGCGCATCAGCCAGGGCCGGTCGCGCTTCTGGGGCTCGGTCATCGGATCCGTCTCACACGTTCCGGAAGCGGTTGATGGCGGGCAGGTGCTTCTCGCGCAGCTCCCGGTCGCGCACGCCGAGGCCCTCCTCGGGGGCCAGGCAGAGCACGCCGACCTTGCCCTGGTGCTTGTTGTGGTGCACGTCGAGGGCGGCCTGGCCGGTCTCCTCCAGGGAGTAGACCTTGGACAGGGTCGGGTGGATCTTGCCCTTGGCGATCAGGCGGTTGGCCTCGAAGGCCTCGCGGTAGTTGGCGAAGTGCGAGCCGACGATGCGCTTGAGCGACATCCACAGGTAGCGGTTGTCGTACTGGTGCATGTAGCCGGAGGTGGAGGCGCAGGTGACGATGGTGCCGCCCTTGCGGGTGACGTACACCGAGGCGCCGAAGGTCTCGCGGCCCGGGTGCTCGAAGACGATGTCCACGTCCTCGCCGCCGGTGAACTCGCGGATCTTGGCGCCGAGGCGCTTCCACTCGCGCGGGTCCTGGTTGTTCTCGTCCTTCCAGAACCGGTAGCCCTCGGCGGAGCGGTCGATGATCGCCTCGGCGCCCATGGCGCGGCAGATGTCGGCCTTCTGGTCGTTGGAGACCACGCAGATCGGGGTGGCGCCGCCGGCCAGGGCGTACTGGGTGGCGTACGAGCCGAGGCCGCCGCTGGCGCCCCAGATCAGCACGTTGTCGCCCTGCTTCATGCCGGCGCCGTTGCGCGAGACGAGCTGGCGGTAGGCGGTGGAGTTGACCAGACCGGGGGAGGCGGCCTCCTCCCAGGTGAGGTGCTTCGGCTTGGGCAGCAGCTGGTTGGTCTTCACCAGTGCGATCTGGGCCAGGCCGCCGAAGTTGGTCTCGAAGCCCCAGATGCGCTGCTCCGGGTCCATCATCGTGTCGTTGTGGCCGTCCGGGGACTCCAGCTCGACCGAGAGGCAGTGCGCGACGACCTCGTCGCCGGGCTTCCAGGAGTTGACGCCGACGCCGGTGCGCAGCACCACGCCCGCGAGGTCCGAGCCCAGGACGTGGTACGGCAGGTCGTGGCGCTTGGTGAGCGGCGACAGCCGGCCGTAGCGCTCCAGGAAGCCGAAGGTGGAGACCGGCTCGAAGATCGAGCTCCACACGGTGTTGTAGTTCACCGAGCTGGCCATGACGGCCACCAGGGCCTCGCCGGGGCCCAGTTCGGGCAGGGCGACCTCGTCGAGGTGAAGGGACTTGCGGGGGTCCTTGTCGCGGCTGTCGAGGCCCGCGAACATCTGCTCCTCGTCCTTGTGGAGCGTCACCGCTCGGTAGGACTCGGGGAGCTTGATCGCCGCGAAGTCGGCCGACGTGCTGTCGGTGCTGAGGATCGCGTCGAGGATTTCCTGCATGGCTGCCTCCGAAGGCGTACCTGTGTGAGGGTCACAGGGCGTCTGGGGGAGCCGGGAGCGGACACCGGCTTCGCTGAGATGGGTGGTGGGTGGGTCAGGCTGGGCGCCCGGGGTGGACCGGGCCGTGCTGGCACTGCTCCCGGGGTGTGGGAACACCGGACGGCGGCGCGCCGAGGTGGGGAGCCGCGGCGCCGCGACTGGTGAGTAACAAGGTAGTGGCACCCTGTGCCACTCGTAAAGACACCGGGTGTCAGGAATTCCGACGGTCCGAAACGGGCCGAAACGGCGCGTGACGCGCGTTGCGCAGGCAAGCAAAAGGCCCGCGCCGACGAATCGGCGCGGGCCTTTGATGCCGCTCTGACCTGCGTAAATGCTGGGCCTATGGCTTGCCCGCACTGCTCAGGGCGGCCCGGATGCTGTCCACGACGACATCCAGCGGGGCGTCCGTCCGGGCGACTGTGATGAGTACCTCACCTCCGGGGCTGGCACTCAGTGCGCTCTCGGCCAGGAGGTCGTCAGGCGTCCCACTGGCACCGGGTGCCACCACAGATCCCCGGCGTCTGGCACCCGGGGCGCTGGCGGCCCAGAAGGTCCGCCGGATCACCTCGAAGGAGTGGTCCAGCTGCGCCTCCACGTCCCCCCGGCCGCCGGCCCGCAGCCAGCGCCGCAGCACGTGGTTGTGCGCCGCGACGACCGCCGCCGCCGACACCTCGGCCAGCATCGAGTCGTCCTCGCCGCCGCGCTGCCACCCGGACGGGATGGACTCGCCGGTGTCGAACCGGCCCAGCAGGTACCGGGTGAACAGCCGCTCGTAGCGGGCCACCACCGCGATCTCCCGCTCCCGCAACGCGGGGACCTGACGGATCAGCTGGTACCGCGCGACCGACACCCCCGGGGTGGAGGCGTACATCCGCAGCACCTCCTTGATGCCGCGGCAGACCACGTCCAGCGGGTGCTCCTCCGGCTCGGCGCTGGCCAGCAGGTCGGCCACCCGGACGAGGGTGTCGTCGTGGTCCGGGAAGATCGCCTCCTCCTTCGACCGGAAGTACCGGAAGAAGGTGCGCCGGGCCACCCCGGCGGCGGCCGCGATCTGGTCGACCGTGGTCTCCTCGTAGCCCTGCGAGGCGAACAGCTCCATCGCGGCCGTGGCCAGGTCCTGGCGCATCTGCTGGCGCTGCGCGGCCGCCCGGCGGTTGCCCGGACCACTCTCCGGTCCGGTGCCCCCGGTCGAGGGGGCCGTCCGGTCGGTGCCGTGCGAACCGGCGGGGTGCTGCGGGGAGGCTGACTGAACCCGATCCATGTCCGGAACGCTACACGCCCCCGGGGGCGCGGCCGCGGGCCTTCCCCGGCGCACCGGCGCGACCGGGCCGGTCACGGCCGGCCGGGGCCAGCGCGAGGACACCGTCCCCGGGCTCCAGCCGGGCCTGGTCCCGGGCGGGGCCCCGTGCTGCGCCGCGCCGTTGCCGAGGGCCGCACCGCCGTACGGAGGGGGCCCGGCGGGCGGGCCGGCCGGATGCGGGCCGCCGCCGGGCTGCGGGGTGGTCACCGGCGCGCGTGGTCGCGGAAGCCGCGGCCGGTCTTGCGGCCCAGGCAGCCCGCCGCGACCAGGTGCTCCAGCAGCGGCGCGGCGGCCAGGCCGGGCTCGCGGAACTCCTGGTGCAGTACCTGCTCGATGGTCAGCGAGACGTCCAGGCCGACCACGTCCAGCAGCTCGAACGGGCCCATCGGGTAGCCGCAGCCGAGCTTCATCGCGGTGTCGATGTCGTCCACCGTCGCGTAGTGCTCCTGCAGCATCCGCACCGCGTCGTTCAGGTAGGGGAAGAGCAGTGCGTTGACGATGAAGCCGGCCCGGTCGCCGCACTCCACCGGGTGCTTGCGGACCTTGGCGGTCAGCTCCAGCACGGTCGCGGTGACGTCCGGGGCGGTCAGCACGGTGGAGACCACCTCGACCAGCTTCATGGCCGGCGCCGGGTTGAAGAAGTGCATGCCGATCACGTCCTGCGGCCGCGTGGTGGCGGTCGCGCAGCTGATCACCGGCAGCGAGGAGGTGGTGGTGGCGAGCACCGCGCCCGGCTTGACGATCTTGTCCAGGGTGGCGAACAGCTCCCGCTTGACCGTCAGGTCCTCGGCCACCGCTTCGACCACCAGGTCGACCTCGGCCAGCTCGGCGTACTGGCCGACCGGGGTGACCAGCGCCAGCGCGGCGTCCCGCTGCTCGGCGGACATCCGGCCCTTGGCGACCGAGCGCTCCAGGGACTTGGCCAGCTGCGCCTTGGCCCGGTCCGCCTTCTCCGCGCTGCGGGCGACCAGCAGCACCGGGTGCCCGGCCTTGGCGAAGACCTCGGCGATGCCGGTGGCCATGGTGCCCGAGCCGCAGACGCCGACGGTGCGGACCTCGCGGCCCGGCACCTTCGGCAGGGCCGGCCCGGTGGCCGCGTCGATGGCGCGGGACGAGCCCGGTGCCTCGTAGGTGTAGAAGCCGCGGCCGGTCTTGCGGCCCAGCAGCCCGGCCGAGACCAGCTGGCCGAGGATCGGGGCGGGGGCGTGCAGGCGGTCCCGGGACTGCTCGTACATCGCCTCCAGGACGGTGCGCGCGGTGTCGACGCCGATCAGGTCGAGCAGCGCCAGCGGGCCCATCGGCAGGCCGCAGCCGAGCCGCATCGCGGCGTCGATGTCCTCCCGCGAGGCGTACTTGGACTCGTACATCGCGGCGGCCTGGTTCAGGTACGCGAACAGCAGGCCGTTCACCACGAAGCCGGCCCGGTCGCCGGCCGCCACCGGCTCCTTGCCGAGGTCCCGGGCGAAGGCGGCGGCGTCCTCGGCGGTCCGCGGGGAGGTCAGCACGGTGCGGACGACCTCGACCAGCTTCATGGTGTGCACCGGGTTGAAGAAGTGCAGGCCCAGCACCCGTTCGGGGCGGGCGGTGGCGGCGGCGATCCGGGTCACCGAGAGCGCGGTGGTGCCGGTGGCCAGCACGGTCGTCTCCGGGCAGATCCGGTCCAGTTCGGCGAAGACCTCCCGCTTCAGCTCCAGCTGCTCGGGCACCTCCTCGATCACCAGGTCCGCGCCGGCGGCGGCCGCCAGCTCGTGCCCGACGGAGATCCGGGCGAGCAGCCCGGTGCGCTCGTCGGCGGTGAGCCGCTCCCGGTCGACCGCGTGCGCGGTCGCCTCCTCGATCCGGGCCAGCGCCCGGGCGGCGGAATCCTCGGTGGCCTCGATGCCGATCACCCGGCGGCCGCTCTTGGCGACCGCCACCGCGACGCCGGCACCCATCGTGCCGAGGCCGACGACCGCGACGGTGGGGAAGGGACGCTCCATCTGTCCTGACTCCTAGTCATGAAGGGCCCGCGCGTGCTCCGGCGGGCACGCCGCCGCGCCCGTACGCCGGGGGCGGCCGCCGCCGGAGGAGGGTCCACGCGCGGGGGCTTGGGGAGATGACGGGGTGCGGCCCACCCGGACGGCGGCCGGTCCGCTCCGGCCGAACTGCGCAGGTGTGCCGTGGTACTCAGGCGCTCGAAGGTGAAGGAAGCGGCTCTGATACGAGGAGAAACCCGGCCGCCGCGGTGCGCGGCACCGGCCGGTGAAAGCGCACCGCGCGGGTGCCGCAGACGCGGCGACCCGCAGCCTCCCGCCGGTGCGGCTCCCGAAGCCCGGCGGTGGTGCGTCCGGCCACTGTAGCGAAGCTACTCGCCGGTAGGAAGGGGGCGTGGGCGGAAAACCGTTGGGGCGCGCGGCCGGCCTTCGCTAGGGTGATCGACGCGGGGGCGGCTCCGCGGCGTGCTTCCTTCTCACTCATCTCCAAAATGACCCGAGTGCGCCCACTCTCCGCCCCCGCTTTGTCGTACCTACCCGGGGGAAGAGCAGTGAAGAAGCAGCGCGCCGACGCGCCCGAGACCGGACTGGACACCTACCTGCTGCGCCGTCACGGCACGGTCTTGGTCGCGGCCGGGGCACCGCCCGAGGAACCGCAGCCGCTGACGGCCCGCGGCCTGGTCGTCCTGGAGGCCGACCTCGCCGAGCGCGGCCACGTCCTGACCCGCGACCTGCGCGTCGCCCTCGGTCGGCTGCGCCCGGCCGACCTCGCCGCCGCCGGCACCCGGCTGCTGCGCGAGATCGACGCGACGCTCGGTGCCGACCGCCGCCACACCCCGCTGTTCCGCCGCTTCCCCGAGGGCGTGCCCGCACACGCGCACGCCTCCTACTCCTCGATCATCCGCGGCCACCTGCTCTGCCAGAGCAGCCAGGTCTGCCTGGTCTGCGAGCGCGACAGCCTGACCGCCGGCATCGGCGCCCTCGCCCCGTGCGCCCACCTGCTGTGCGGCGACTGCTACGAGGACCTGATCGAGTCCTCCGGCGGACGCCACTGCCCGGTCTGCGCCGCCCCGCTCGAACGCGAGCGCCGCCTGCGCACCGACACCAAGGGCGCCCGCGTCGTCGCCGCGAACCTGCGCCCCGGCCCCGCGCTCAAGCCCCTGCGCCTGGCCCGCTCCGCCGCGGCGCCCGGGCTCGCCGGAACCGCACTGGCCGCCCTGCTCGGCCGCCGGACCCCGCTGAGCCCGCAGGACCGCGAGGACCTCGCGCTGCTCCTCGACCACGCCCCGGCCGACCCGGCCGCCTGGCTGCCCGCCGAGATCCCGGTCCGGGAGAGCCGTGCCACCGTGCTGGCCGCACTGCTGCACCGGGACCCGGAGCGCGCCCGCCCGCTGCTCGCCGGCCACCTCACCACCGCCACCGACGTGCTGCGGCTGATCTGGGCGTGGTCCGGCGCCGAGCCCGACCTGCTGCCGGCCACCGCCCGCACCCTGCGCCTGCGCAACCTGCCCCGCCCGCTGCGCCGCGAACTGCTCGCCGTCCTGGACGCGTTCCCGGCCGGCACCCTCGCCGAGGACCTGCGCCGCCACCGGCAGCCCTGGCTGCGGGCCGGCGAACTGCTGCACCCGTACGAGCACCGCGCCCGCTTCCCGTACGCGGCCGCCGCCTTCGCTGTGATCCGGCAGAGCGACCTCGACCTGCACGGCCTCGGCCCGGAGCTGCGCGAGGCGCCCGCGCCGCTGCGGGTGCGCGAGACGCCGGGCGGCCACACCCGGCTGACCGTCGAGACCTTCGCCGCCGCGGTCGAACACGCCCTCCAGCAGGGCGACCTGCCCGCCGCCGTCCGGCTGCTGGCCCGCCGCCCGGGCGAGTTGGTGCGCCGGCTGCACCACCTGCTGCGGGTGCACGAGACCTGGTCCCCCGGCGAGCCGATGCCCGCCGACCTCGCCGAGGCGCTGCCGGCGGCACTGCGCGCCGTCGCCCCCGGACCGCTGCTCGGCGCGTACGGGCGGCTGCGCGCGCCGCGCGAACACGGCGAGCGGCGGCTGTACTTCCCGCGCGGCCGGGTCGCCTCGGCGCACGCCCGCCACGACTGGGGCACGCCCGTTCCGGCCGGCCTCGCCGCCCCGGTCTGTGCCCTGATCGAGGCCGAACTGCTGCGCCGGGCCGAGCGGTCGGCGCGGGAAGAGGGCCGTTACGAGGTGGCCGTCCTGGACGCCGCGCTGGCCGACCTGGTCGTGCCCTTCGCCGAGCGCGCCAGTGCCAGGACCCTGGTGGCCGTGCCGCGCGGCAGCGTGCAGCGGATCCCGGACGGGCAGCTGCTGCGGCTGTTCGTGCACTGGATGCAGCGCCCGCACCAGCGGGTCGACCTCGACCTGTCGATCGCCTTCTACGACGAGGAGTGGCAGTTCACCGGCCTGTGCGACTACACCCGGCTGGTCCTCGGCCCGCGTGCCGCCGTCCACTCCGGGGACTTCACCACCGCTCCGCCGCCGCACGGCGCCACCGAGTTCGTCGACCTCGACCTGCGGGCGCTGGGGGAGGTGGGTGCCCGGTACGCCGTGGTGGTGGTGTTCAGCTACAACGACGTCCCGTTCGAGGACCTCACCGACGCCTTCGCCGGCTTCATGGCCCTGACCCCGTCCGAGGCGGCCCGGCAGCGCACCGGCAGCTTCCACCCCAAGAGCGTCCGGCAGCGGCTGGACCTCGCCGGGGACGCCAGGATCTGCGTGCCGATGATCGTCGACCTCCGGACCCGCACCTACACCTGGACCGACCTCAACGCCGGCTCCGACGCCGGGTTCCACAACCTCGACCGGCACCACGCCGGGATCGGCTCGCTGGCCCGGGACGTCCTGACGCACTTCGCCCCCGGCGCCAGGGCCACCCTCTGGGACCTCGCCTGTGCCGCCGCCGCGGCCGGCAGCGACGAGGTGCTCGTCCGCGACCGGACGGGCCTCGGACTGGGTGTCTACCGCCGGGGCGCGGACGAGCCGGTGGCCGACTTCGCGGCGCGCCTGCGCGGGCGCCACGAGAGCGACCGGCGTACCGAGCAGCCGCCGGACGACACCGCCCGGCTGATCGCCGAACGCCTCACCGGCGCACGGGCGTTCGCGGCCCTGGTGCACGCCGACGTGCCGGTCCCGGCCGGGGCGCACGGGACGCTCTACCGGCTCTACCCGGGCCCGATGGACGCGGCCCCGGACGTCCTGGAACGGATCACCGCGGGGGACCTGACGGCCCGGTTCTCCCCGAACGGGTGAACGGGTGGACGGGCCTCCGTTTGGACCACCCGATAGGGGAGTTACGCGGGCCCGACCGGCGGGGCAGCATGGTGACATGACCATCGGAACCGCCGCCGGCTCCACCGCGCCCGGCCCCGTCCACCCGGCCGGTACGGCCGGGTCGTTCGGCCCCGCTGCGGCCGTCGCGCTGCCCCCGCGCGCCGAGCGGGCCGAGCTGGCCCAGGAGGCCGCCGACCGGCTGCGCACCGCCGCCGTCGACGCGGTGGCCGTCACCTGGGTGGACAACGCGGGCATCACCCGGGTCAAGGCGGTGCCGCTCGGCGGCCTGTCGCACGCCGCGCAGTGGGGCATCGGCGCCGCACCCTGCTTCGACGTCTTCCTCGCCGACGACGCGGTCACCACCAGCCCGGTCATCGGCGGCCCCACCGGGGACCTCAGGCTCTACCCCGACCTGGAACGGGCCGTCCCGCTGGCCGCCCAGCCCGGGTGGGCCTGGGCCCCGGCGGACAGGTACACCCAGAGCGGCGCCCCGCACCCCGGCTGCCAGCGGCTGTTCGCCCGCCGGGCGGAGGCCGCGGCGGCCGCGCGCGGGCTGAGCCTCAAGGCCGGCATCGAGGTCGAGTGGGTGGTGGCCCTCGCCGGCTCCCCGCAGGAGGAGCCGCGGTACCCGACGCACGGCCCCGCCTACGGGATGCACCGGCTCACCGACCTCTCCGACTACCTGCGGGACGTGCTGCGCGCCCTCGGCGAGCAGGGACTGGACGTCCTGCAGATCCACCCCGAGTACTCCCCGGGCCAGTTCGAGGTGTCGGTCGCCCCCGAGGGCCCGGTCGGCGCCGCGGACACCTCCGTCCTGGTCCGGCACACCGTGCGGGCCGTCTCCGCCCGGCACGGCCTGCGGGTCTCCTTCGCTCCGGTGGTCGAGGCGGGCGCGGTCGGCAACGGCGGCCACCTGCACCTCAGCCTCTGGCGGGACGGGCGCAACCTCGGCCACGGCGGCTCCGGGCCGCACGGCCTGACGGCCGAGGCCGAGGGCTTCCTCGCCGGGGTGCTCGACGCCCTGCCCGAACTGCTGGTGCTGGGCTGCTCCAGCCCGGCCGGGTACCTGCGGCTGGTGCCCTCGAACTGGGCCGGCGCCTACCAGTGCTGGGGCCTGGAGAACCGCGAGGCCGCGCTGCGCCTGGTGACCGGCTCCACCGGGGAGCGGGCCGCAGCGGCCAACGCCGAGGTCAAGTGCTTCGACGCGAGCGCCAACCCGTACCTGGCCGTCGGCGCGGTGATCGCGGCCGGTCTCGCCGGGCTGGACCAGCGCCGGGCGCTGCCACCGGAGTTCACGGGGGACCCGGCGGCCGCCGAGCCCGGCACGGTCCCCCGGCTGCCGGACGGCCCGGCCGGGGCGCTGGCCGCCTACGAGCGCTCGGCGGTGCTGCGCGAGGCGCTCGGCGAGCCGCTGTACCAGGCGGTGCTGGCGGTGCGCCGGGCCGAGGCGGAGCAGTACGCGTCCGTGACGCCCGAGGAACTGGCCGCGGCCACCCGCTGGCGGTACTGACCGGTGCCCCGGCCGGAGGCGCCCGCGCTGGTCGACCACCACTGCCACAGCGTGGTGGCGGCCGACCTCGCCGACGACGCCCTGGCCGCGCTGCTCACCGAGTCGGACCGGCCACCCGCGCCGGGCTGCTCGCCCTTCGACAGCGCGCTCGGCCTCGCCGTACGGCGCTGGTGCCCGCCGGTGCTCGGCCTGCCCGCGCACGCCCCGGCCGTCGACTACCTGGCCCGGCGGCGCGAGTTGGGCGCCGCCGAAGCGACCGCCCGGCTGCTCGCCGCAGCCGGGCTGGACACCCTGCTGGTGGACACCGGACTGACCGCCGCCGCGGGCCTGCCGCTGTTGCCCCCGGCCGAACTCGCCGAGCTGGCCGGGGCGTCGGTGCGCGAGGTGGTCCGGCTGGAGACGGTCGCCGGGTCGGTGACGGCCGGTGCCGAGGACTGGCCCGGGGCCGTCGCCGAGGCGCTGGCGGCCGCCGCCCGGGGTGCCGTCGCGGTCAAGTCGGTGCTCGCCTACCGGCACGGCCTGGCCGCCCCGGCGCACCGGCCCGCCCGGTCGGCCGTGGTGGCCGCGGCCGGCGCCCGGCTGCGCGGCGGGCACGGTCGGCTGACCGACCCGGTCCTGCTGCACCACCTGCTCTGGACGGCCGTGGACGTCTGCGCCGAGCTCGGCCTGCCCCTCCAGCTCCACACCGGCTTCGGCGATCCGGACCTCACCCTGCACCGGGCCGACCCGTCCCTGCTGACGGACTTCGTGCGCGCCGCCGAGCCCAGCGGCGTTCCGCTGGTGCTGCTGCACTGCTACCCGTACCACCGCCAGGCCGCCTGGCTGGCCCAGGCCTTCCCGACGGTCTTCACCGACCTCGGGCTGACCGCCTCGTACACCGGGCCCCGGGTGGCGGAGGTCCTGGGCGAGATGCTGGAACTGGCGCCGTTCGGAAAATTGTTGTTCTCCACCGACGCCTACGGGCTGCCCGAACTTTTCTTGGTGGGCACCTGTCAGTTCCGGCACGGACTGGCTGAGTTGCTGGATCGGTGGCAGTCCGACGGTGCGTGTGCGGCGGCCGACGCGCAGCGGCTGACGCGCTCGGTCGCCGCCGACAACGCCCGTCGGCTGTACGGGTTGTAGCAGCCTGGAAGGCCGTCGCAGCTGCACCTCAGGGTGTGGTCGGGGCCGGTGAAGGCGCTTCCGAAGTGGGTGGCCGCACGTCGGCGAACCATCACTTTTTAACAATCTTGGCCCTGTTGTCCTTGTTGATCTGCGAACTCTCAACCTCTGTTGTTGCTCTAGATGTGACGATTAGATGACTACCTCTTGCGCATCTCATCGAATATTCATTAAGTTCCGGTCATTCCCAGTGCACCTGCCAACCGCAGCTGCCGGATGACGACTCGGGAGGGCCAACCCCAATGAGAGTTCCTCGGATCAGCCGGACCCGGTACGCGGCAGTGGGCCTCGTGCTCGCCACCGCCGGCGCCCTCGCGCTCCCGGCCGGCACCGCCGTCGCGGCTCCCACGGCCGACCCGACGCCCGGCCCGCTGCTCAGCTACGTCGTCAACACCAAGGCCAACCACGGCCAGGTGCAGAAGGTCGAGCAGGCCGTCAAGAGCCTCGGTGGCTCGGTGGTCTACTCGTACGAGCAGATCGGCGTCGTCATCGCCCGCTCGACGGACACCAAGTTCGCCGAGAAGCTGCGTCTGGCCAAGGGCGTCGACTCGGTCGGCGCCAGCCGCACCAAGGGCATCACCGCCGCCGACCAGGGCAAGGCCGAGGTCGCCCCGGCGCCCACCACCGCGCCCGCTGCCGGCCAGGAGCCGCTGGAAGCCAACCAGTGGGACATGCGCCAGATCGGCGTCGACAAGGCGCACAAGATCTCGCTCGGCAGCCGCAACGTCACCGTCGGCGTGCTGGACTCCGGCATCGACGCCACGCACGAGGACCTGGCCGCCAACGTGGACGCCTCGCAGTCGGTCTCCTGCATCGACGGCGGCAAGCCGAACACCGACTGGAAGGCCTGGCAGCCGGGCCCCGACGGCGACCACGGCACCCACGTGGCCGGCACCATCGCCGCCGCCAAGAACGGCAAGGGCATCGTCGGCATCGCCCCGAACGTGAAGCTGGCCGCGGTCAAGGTCGTCGACGACGGCGGGTTCATCTACCCGGAGTACGCGATCTGCGGCTTCGTCTGGGCCGGTGAGCACCAGTTCAAGGTGACCAACAACAGCTACTACGTCGACCCGTGGATGTTCAACTGCCCGAACGACAAGGACCAGGCGGCCATCACCGCCGCCGTCAAGAAGGCCGTCGCGTTCTCGCAGCGCAAGGGCGTCCTCAACGTCGCCGCGGCGGGCAACGAGAACATCGACCTGGCGCACAAGACCACTGACGTCTCCAGCCCGGACGACACCACCCCGGGCACCCGCCCGGTCACCAACGACTGCCTGTCGCTGCCGACCGAGCTGCCGGGCGTCATCGCCGTCTCCTCGGTGGGCGTCAACGGCGAGAAGTCGTACTACTCCAGCTACGGCAAGGGCGTCGTGACCGTCGCCGCGCCGGGTGGCGACAAGCGCTACCAGATCCCGAACACCCCGGACAAGGACGGCCGCATCCTGTCCACCATCCCCGGTGGCAAGTACGGCTACATGCAGGGCACCTCGATGGCCTCCCCGCACACCACCGGCGTCCTCGCCCTGCTCGCCAGCACCTTCCCGTGGGCCAGCCCGGACGAGCTGACCGAGATGCTGACCAGCCAGGCCGAGTCGCACCCGTGCCCGACCGGTGACTTCAACCCCGGCGGCGCCGGCCAGTGGAAGGCCACCTGTGAGGGCGGCGCGGACGACAACGGCTTCTACGGTGCGGGCATCATCAACGCCGAGAAGGCGGTCCAGTGGTGGCGCTGACGGGCTGACCACGACGACACCTGATCGCTGAGCCGGGGAGCGGGACCACTGGGTCCCGCTCCCCGGTCGCGTTTGAGTACCCGTACTCAGGCCGCCGCCACGCCCGCCGCACAGGATGGAGTCGTACCCACCGGAGTCACCACAGGAGTTGAGCGACATGGCGCAGAGCGTCCCCGGCCGGCCGACCGTCCTCGGCGCACCGGGCCTCCCCGGCCGGCGGAACCGGGTCGCGCTGGCCCTGGGCGTGGGCCAACTGCTGCTCGCCGCACCCATGCTGGCCACCCTCGGCGCGGGCGGCCTGGTGGTCGCGGTGATGGGCCTGGCCGCCGGCAGCTCGCCGGCCGCGGTGCTGCTGCTCGCCCTGCTGCTCGCTGCCGGGCCGCTGCTCGGGCTGGGCCTGGCGTTCCTGGTCGTCCGGCTGCGGCGGCTGCCCGGGGACGTCGCGTTCCCGACGGCCGGCTTCGGCCTGCTGGTCGGCACCGCGATCGAGTACTTCGGCTGGATCCGGTCCGCACTGGGCTGAGTCCGGGCCGGCCCGCGGCCGCCGTTCGGCTGCCGCTCGGCCGTCCCGGCCGCGGCGCCGGCCGCCACCCGCGGTCAGCCCTCGTCGACGTGCTGTCCCCAGACCGTCTCCACCGACGGCTTGCCGTGCAGGTCCGGCACCTCCTGCAGCCAGGCCGGCCGCCCGGCCCGGGTCCGGGCCGCCTGCCGCCGCTCGGCCTCGCGCAGCTGCTCGGGGGTGGCGAACCCCTCCGGCAGCCACTGCTCGGAGAGCACCACCCGGGCGGCCAGGTGGGTGACGTAGGCGTGCCGGACGGCGTCCGCCGAGTCGAAGCCGGGCTCGCCGGCCAGCCACGCGTCCGGGACCAGCGCCAGCACTTCCTCCAGCAGCGGCACGGTGACCAGCGGGCCGAGCTCCTCGTCCGCGAGCCCGACGTCCGGGGCGGAGCCGCCGAGGGCGTGCGCACTGAGGTCGTACCGCCTGCCGACCGCCGCCCCGGCCCCCGCCCAGCGGTGGTGGAAGATCAGCGCGGCGCCGTTGTCGATCAGCCAGAGCCGTCCGTGCCAGACCACCAGGTTGGGGTTGTGCACGGTGCGGTCGACGTTGCCGGTGAGCGCGTCCAGCCAGACCACCCGGCCGGCCTCGACGGCGTCCACCGCGATCATCCCCGGCCGGAAGTCCCGCGCCCCGGGCAGCAGGTCCATCCCGAGGTTGAGGCCGGTGCTGGCCCTGAGCATGTCCTGGATCTCGGTGTCCGGTTCGTCCGCGGCGACGGCCGGGTCGAAGTCCACCAGCCGCAGCTCGGGCACCCGCAGGCCCAGCCGCCGGGCCAGCTCGCCGACGATCACCTCGGCGATCAGCGCCTTGCGGCCCTGCGCGGCCCCGGTGAACTTGACCACGTACGTTCCCAGGTCGTCGGTCTCCACCACGCCGGGCACGGAGCCGCCGGCCCGCAGCGGGTCGACGTAGCGCACTGCAGTCACCAGATCGAGCACACCGGCCACCCTATCCCGCCGCGTCACGGGCGTGACCCTGTGATTGGCTTGCCGGTGAGAGCGCGACCCACCACACGAGGAGAGCAAGGTCATGGGACAGGTGCAGGCCACCACCGAGCGGGTCTACGACGCGGCCCCGGAGCAGGTGTACGAGGCGCTGGCCGACTACCAGGTGACCCGCCCGAAGCTGCTGCCCGCGCAGTACAGCGAGTACGAGGTCCGGGTCGGCGGCACCGGCGCCGGCACCCAGGTGCACTGGAAGCTGCAGGCCACCGAGAAGCGGGTGCGGGACTGCCTGTTCACCGTGTCGGCGCCGCAGCCCGACCAGCTGGTGGAGAAGGACGCCAACTCCAGCATGGTGATCACCTGGACGGTCGCGGCCGCCGGTGAGGGCCGCACCAAGGTCACCGTGACCGCCACCTGGCAGGGCGCGACCGGCATCGGCGGCTTCTTCGAGCGCACCTTCGCCCCCAAGGGCCTGAACCGGATCCACGACCAGGTGCTGGCCAACCTGGCCGCCGAGGTCCGCTGACGCGCATCGAGGTCCGCTGAGGCGGATCGAGGGTCCGTCGGGACGTCCGCGGCCCGCCGCGGCCGCCGGGTGACGCGGCCGGCAGCGCGATTCGGTCGCCTGAATCCATCAACGTGCTTGAATCGCGCGGGAATTCGAAGCGGTCGGCCACCCGTACGAGCGGAACACCGTACGGGTGGTCGAACCGCCACCTCCGGGTGACGGGGGCCGCCCGGCGCGGGGGAGCCACCCTAGGCTCGCCGCCGTGCATATGACGATCCTTCACATTTCGCAACCGGTGGACGGCGGGGTCGCCCGCGTCGTCGCCGACTTGGTCCGGGGACAACGCGAGGCCGGCCACCGGGTGCTGGTCGCCTGTCCGCGCGGCGGGCGGTTGGCCGAGGAGGCCGCAGCGGTGGGCGCGCTGGTCCAGGACTGGCCCGCCGGGCGTTCACCGGGCGCGGGCACCGCCGCCGAGGCCTGGCGGCTGCGCCGGATCGTCCGCGCGGCCGCGCCCGACGTGGTCCACCTGCACAGCGCCAAGGCCGGGCTGGCCGGCCGGCTGGCGGTGCGCGGCGCCGTGCCGACGGTGTTCCAGCCGCACGCCTGGTCCTTCGCGGCCGTGGACGGCGCGCTGGCCGCCGCCACCCTGCGCTGGGAGCGCTTCGCCACCCGCTGGGCGCACCGGCTGCTCTGCGTCAGCGTCCAGGAGCGGGCCGACGGCGTGACCGCCGGGGTGCACGCCGACTGGGCGGTGGTGCCCAACGGCGTGGACGTCCGGCACTACGCGCCCGCCGACCGTCGGGCCGCCCGGATCGCGCTGGGCCTGGACCTGGATGCCCCGCTCGCGGTCTGCGTCGGGCGGTTGTGCCGGCAGAAGGGCCAGGACGTGCTGCTCGCCGCCTGGCCCGAGGTGCTGCGCCGGGTGCCGCAGGCGAGGCTGGCGCTGGTCGGCGGCGGGCCGGACGAGCAGCGGGTGGCGGAGCTGGTCCGGGAGAGCGCCGAGCCGGCCCGGGTCCGGCTGGTCGGGGACGTGGCGGACCCGCGTCCGTGGCTGGCGGCGGCCGACCTGGTGGTGTTGCCCTCGCGTTGGGAGGGGATGGCGCTGGCCCCGCTGGAGGCGATGGCGGCCGCCCGTCCGGTGCTGCTGACCGACGTGCCGGGGGCGCGGGAGTGCCTGCCGCCGGCGGAGCGGGAGCAGGCGGTGGTCCCGCCGGAGGACGCGGCGGCGCTCGCCACCCGAATGGGGGAAGCGCTGTCCGATCCGATCGAATGCGAGCGACGCGGCGCGCGCCTGCGCGATCACGCGGTCGCCCGGCACGACGTGCGCACCGTGGTCGAACAGGTGGACGCCCTCTACCGGCATCTGCTGGGCGCCGGGCCGGCTGCGGGGCGGCGCAGGACCCGTGTCCCAGAGCGGATCTGATCGTTTCACATGCCGTGAACGCCCGTCGATTCCGGCGCGGCGAATTCGCACCCTCAACCGGACAAGGGATGGGGCTTCAAATCCGAAATACCTATTAATGGGCGGCTGGAATGAAACGGCAAGTCAACTTCCGTCCCGTAGCGCCTGGTTCGGCATGGTCGGATTTTGCCTACTTCGTTCAGATTTCATATCGGGAATTCACGGCTGGGCCCCTCGCGACCGAGTCCCCTGCGACCGATCCCTTCACGATCGGCCCCGCCACGGGAGTTCCGAGAGCCGCCGGCGGCAGCAGGTGCTGTCAGGACCGCGCCCACCGGGCCGGGACGGCCACCCCGCGCCAACCGGTGCCGGGACACCGTAACCCCGGGCACACAGCAGGGGAGATCGTGCGCTGATGACCATTGACCACGACAGCGTGCCGCGATCGGGCGGGCCCCTGTCCGGCCCCCGCCGGCCGGGCACCGGGTTGCTCGACCGCCCGGCCGGGCCCCGACGCCGAACTGACCGTCATCCCCGGAGCGGGCCACCTGAGCGCCCTGGAGGCACCCGAGGCCTTCGACGC